>NZ_BLIN01000002.1:1200000-1561069 GCF_009811555.1 Streptomyces caniferus
GCGACCGGCGTCGGCTACATGTGGTTCGTGGCCGTCGCCGGTGCCGGTCCCGTCTCCTCGCCCTACGCCATGGGCGGTCCCTACGACTGGGAGTTCTCCCGTGGGACCGACGGATGGCGCCTGACCCGCCAACGGCTCGGCGTCTGGTGGACCACCGGCGAGGACACCCTCCGCTCCTTCACCGAGGGCGAGTAGGCCGGGCGTCGAACGCCCGCCGGGACCGGGGGGGCGGTGGTGCCGCACCTCCCGCTCCGCGGGCAGCGGTTCGACGGCGGCCGGAGAGCTGTCCGGCCGCCGGCCCCGGCGAACCGCCCCCGGCCCCTCAGCCGCCCTGCGCTTCGCCCCCGTCCCCCTCCCCCAACGCCTCCGCCAGCACCTCCGCCAGATGGCGTCCCGGCCGGTCGCCGAGCTGGTCGAGCTGGGTCCGGCAGGAAAAGCCGTCCGCGAGGACCTCCGTCCCCTCGGGGGATTCCCTTACGGCGGGCAGCAGCTGGTCCTCGGCGCAGGCCACCGAGATGTCGTAGTGGCCGCGCTCGAAGCCGAAGTTGCCGGCCAGGCCGCAGCAGCCGCCGGACAACTGGCCGGTGAGACCCGCGCGTTCGCGCAGGCGACGGTCGGCCGCGTCGCCGAGGACCGCGTGCTGGTGGCAGTGGGTCTGGCCGGCGACGGGGCGGTCCAGGCGCGGGGGCTGCCAGTCGGGGGCCAGCTCCTCCAGGACTTGCGCGAAGGTCCGGACGGAACGGGCCAGTTGCGCGGCCCGGGGGTCGTCGGGCAGCAGTTCCGGGAGGTCCGTGCGGAGGGCGGCGGCGCAACTGGGTTCGAGGACGACCAGGGGGCGGCCGTCCCGGAGCAGCGGGCTCAGGACCTCGACCGTACGGCGCATCACCGCGCGGGCCCGGTCGAGCTGGCCGGTGGAGACATAGGTCAGGCCGCAGCACAGGGGGCGGTGGCGGCGTGGCAGCGCAGCGGCCCCGGGCGGGCGCAGGGGTGCGGTGGGCGGCAGGAGGGGACGCAGACCGGCGGCCTCCAGGACGCGTACGGCGGACCGGCCGACCTCCGGGGAGAGGTGGTTGGTGAAGGTGTCGGGCCACAGGACGACCGTGCGGCCGGCCGGGGCCTCGGGGGCCGCCGTCTTCCGGCGGTGCCACCACCAGCGGGTGAACGTCTCCGTGGCCAGCCGGGGGATCGGGCGCTCGGGGGCGATTCCGCCGAGGCGTTTGCCGACGGCCGCCAGCGGTGTACGGGCGAGCGCGTTGAGGACGGGCGCGGCGGGGGCCGCGGCGTGCAGCCACTGCGGGAGGCGGCCCATGGAGTAGTGGGCGGCGGGCCGCAGCCGGCCCTCGTAGTGGTGGTGCAGGAACTCCGCCTTGTAGGTGGCCATGTCGACCCCTACGGGGCAGTCGCTGCGGCAGCCCTTGCAGGACAGGCAGAGGTCGAGGGCCTCGTGCACCTCCGGCGACTGCCAGCCGTCCGTGATCACCTCGCCGGCCAGCATCTCGTGCAGCAGCCGGGCCCGGCCGCGGGTGGAGTGCCGCTCCTCGCCGGTGGCACGGAAGGACGGGCACATCACGTCCGTCGAGCCCGGACCGGTCGCGGCGTTACGGCACTTGGCGACGCCGACGCAGCGCCGTACGGCCGCGGAGAAGTCCCCGTCGTCGTGCGGGTAGCCGAAGGCGACCGGGACCGGGGTCCTGGGCAGCAGTTCGAAGCGCAGGTTCTCGTCGAGCCGTGCGGGGCGGACGAGCATGCCCGGGTTGAGGCCGGCGGCCGGGTCCCAGAGCGATTTGAACCGCTCGAAGAGGCCAACGAGTTCCGGGCCGTACATCTTCGGGAGCAGTTCGGCGCGGGCCTGGCCGTCGCCGTGCTCGCCGGAGAGCGAGCCGCCGTGCGCCACCACGAGTTCGCCCAGGTCGTAGGAGAACTCCCGGAAGCGGCGGATGCCGGGCGCGGTCAGCAGGTCGAAGTCGATGCGGACGTGGATGCAGCCGTCGCCGAAGTGGCCGTAGGGCGTACCGCGCAGGCCGTGCTGGGTCAGCAGGGCGCGGAAGTCCCGCAGATACGGGCCGAGCCGGGCGGGCGGGACGGCGCAGTCCTCCCAGCCGGGCCAGGCCTCGGAGCCATCGGCCAGCCGGGTCGCGGTGCCCGAGGCGTCCTCGCGGATCCGCCACAGGGCGCGCTGGCCGGCCGGGTCGGTGACGAGGGTGTGATCGGTGGCACCGTCCGCGGCCGCCGCCCGGCACAGCGCCTCGGCCCGTGCCGCCGCCTCACCGGGACTCGCGCCGCCCATCTCCACGAACAGCCAGGCGCCGCCCTCGGGCAGCCCGGCCGCGCTGCCCACCAGGTCGGCGGCCATCCCCTCGACGGTCATCGGCCGGTGCGGCAGCAGGGTGTGCGCGGCCTCGGCCGCCGCGCTCTCGTCGGGGTAGCCGAGGACGGCGAGGGCCCGCGCCGCGGGGGTCTCCACCAGGCGCACGGTGGCCTCGGTCAGCACGCCGAGGGTGCCCTCGCTGCCGGTGAGGGCACGGGCCAGGTCGGTGCCCGCTTCGGGCAGCAGCGCGTCCAGGGCGTAGCCGGAGATCCGGCGGGGGAGGTCGGGGTAGCCGGTGCGCAGCAGCGCCAACTGCCCGTCGACCAGGGCCTTGACGCCGTCCCGCAGACGCGGCGGCAGTCCGGTCGGGGCGCCGGTGGGCCCCGTACCGCGGCCGGCCCGCACCTGCTCGCCGCCGTAGGTCAGCAGCTCCAGCTCGCGGACGCTGTCGGCGGTGGTGCCCCAGGCCACCGAGTGCGAGCCGCAGGAGTTGTTGCCGATCATGCCGCCGAGGGTGCAGCGGCTGTGGGTGGAGGGGTCGGGGCCGAAGGTCAGTCCGTGCTTCCCGGCCGCCGCCCGCAGGTCGTCGAGGATGACGCCGGGCTGGACGACGGCGGTGCGGGCGGCCGCGTCCAGCGACACGATGCGCCGCATGTGCCGGGTGAAGTCCAGCACCACACCGACACCGGTCGCCTGCCCGGCGATACTGGTCCCGGCGCCGCGCGGCACCACCGGCACCCCGTGTTCCCGGCACACCCGCAGCGCCGCCGCGACGTCCTCGGCGTCCCGGGGCGCGACCACCGCCGTGGGCACCCGCCGGTAATTGGACGCGTCCATCGTCATCAGTGCCCGGTCGGCCGCGGCGAACGAGACCTCCCCCCGTACCGCGGCCGCCAACTCCTTCGCCAGGTTCCGCTTCTCCGTCTCCGTACGATCAGCCATGTCTCCAGCCTGCCCACTGGGGCGGGTTCATGGGGCCTCGGCAGGCCGGTGAGTGGTGAGGGACCGGCGGGAAGGGCCGGCCGCGGCGGCCCCGGCCGGGTGGAAGCGGAAGACGTTCTCCGGATCGTGGTGGTCCTTGAGCCGGGCCAGCCGCCGGTGTTCGTCGGCGTCGTGCACGCTGCGGGCCACCTCCGCGGCGTCCGGCCGCTCCCCGTGCGGGCCGAAGAGGAAGTTCACGCTCCGGCCGATCCGCCAGGGCTCCACGGCCGCCAGCACCTCGGCATGCAGCGCCCGCACGGTCGCGCGGGCGGCATCGGGCCCGTCGGAGCGAGGCGCAGCGGCGCCGGACCGGCCGGTGCCCTCAGCCCCAGGGCGGCCGGCGCCGGACCGGTCCGTGCCATCGGTGCCGGGCTCCTCCCCCGTATCGGCCCCGATCAGCGGCGACAGCACCCGCAGCGCGAACCGGGCGTCCCGGTGGCCGACGGCACCGGCCACGTCGTCCGGCCCGCCCCGCCGCGCCATCGCACCCCCGAGATGGTTGAGCTGGACCACGCACATGGCCGGCGCGGCCGGCCCCGCCAGCGTGGCCACCCGGAGCAGCGCCGCCGCGTCCAGCCCGCCGAGCAGCGCGTTGTCACCGTCGTAGGCGTGCGGATCGCTCGGATCCTGGTGGATGGTGTGCGACTCGGCGTACGGCATCTCGCGCAGCTGGTCGCTCACCCGCGGCCCCACCGCCCGCAGCGGCGCCACCAGCCGCTCGCCCTCCTCGGCACTCCCCGTCCAGGCGATCCGGATCTGCGCGAGGTGGCGGCCGCGCAGCGACTCGGGAAGCTGCGGGAGGTCCGGGTACACGATCAGCGCGAGCGACGAGGTCAGCTCGTCCGGGACGGTCTCGGTCCAGCGCAGATACGCCGCCAGCGCCGTGTCGATCCGCTCGCCGTCGAACACCAGCTGCCCGCCGTACAGCCGGGCCACCGGCACCAGCCCGAACTCCATCGCGGTCACCGCCCCCAGGCCGTGGCCGCCGCCGAGCAGCGCCCGGAACAGCCCGGGGTCGCTCTCCGCGGTGACCGTCCGCCGGCGGGCGCCGGCGGTGACCAGGTCGACGGACCGCACCTGGTCGGCGGCGAAGCCATAGGTACGGGCCAGCACCCCGACGCCGCCCCCGAGGGTGTACGAGACGACGCCGACGCCCGGGGAGGAGCCGTTGAGCGGCGCCAGACCGTACGGGGCCGCCGCCTCGACGACCTGTCCCCAGACGACACCCGCCTCGACCCGCGCGGTCCGGGCCGCCGGGTCCACCCGCACCCCGTCCATCCGCCGCGTGCTGATCAGCAGTCCGCCGTCGGTGGCCGCCGAGAGCCCGTGCCCGGTGGCCTGGACGGCGACCGGCAGCCCCTGAGCACGGGCGAAGCGCACGGCGGCGACGACGTCCTCGGCGCACCGGGCACCGACGATCACGGCCGGCCGGTGCCGGTACGCCCGCTGGAACCCGGACCGTTCGGCGTCGTAGCCGTCGTCGCCGGGGACGAGGACGGGGCCCCGGGACTCCCGGACGAGGGCGGCGAGAGCGGCGGGGTCGAGGGCGGGGGCGTCGGCGTGGGGGCGGTGCGTCCGTACGAGGTCGTTGATCTCCATGCCGCACACGGTGCCGCGATAACTTGACACCTGCCGTCATATATAAAGAACGCTTGTGAAAGCGGACCGGCTGCTCTCGATCCTCCTGCTCCTCCAGACCCGGGGCCGGGTCCCGGCCGGAGAACTCGCCGCACGGCTGGAGGTCTCGACCCGGACCGTCCACCGCGACATCGAGTCGCTGTCGGCGGCCGGGGTGCCGGTCTATGCCGAACGCGGCCGGCACGGCGGGATCGCGCTGCTGCCCGGCTTCCGTACGGACGTCACGGGGATGACCACCGACGAGGCGCGCGCCCTGTTCATCCTGGCCGCGCAGGGCGCCCACACCGCCCTCGGTCTGGACGAGGCGCTCGGCTCGGCGCTGCGCAAGGTGATGGCGGCGCTGCCCGCCCCGCACCGGCCGGCCGCGGAGCTGGCCGGCAGCCGCATCCTGGTCGACCCCGACAAGTGGATGAGCGGCCCGCGCCCCGCCGTCGACCTGGACGAACTCCAGACCGCCGTCTTCACCGACCGGCGGCTGCGCATCCGTTACCGCCACAGCGGTGAGACCCGGCTGCGGACGTACACCGTCGACCCGTACGGGCTGGTCGCCAAGGCCGGGACCTGGTACCTCGTCGCGGACCGGCGCGGCAGACCGCAGCTCTTCCGCGCCGACCGGGTCGGGTCGGCGGCTCTCACCGACGCCCCCGTGCGGCGGCGCGAGGGAGTGGAGCTCGCCGCCGTCTGGCAGCAGTTGCGCCGCCAGGTGGAGGACCGGCCCGCGGAGGTCAGGGTGACCGCCCGGATCCGCCGCGACCGCCTCGACCTGGCCGTACGCATCCTGGGCGGAGCACTGACCGGGCCACCCCGTACGGGTGACGGCGCGGAATCACCGGACGTCGGGAGCCCCGGGGACGGCTGGGCCGTCATCGAGCTGGCCTACCCGGTTCTCGGCGCGGTCCGTCAGCTGCTCCAGTTCGGCGACTCGCTCGAAGTGCTCGACCCGCCGGCGGCCCGCCGGGTGATGGCCGAGGCCGCCGCCGCCCTCACCGCCGTCTACGCGGCAAACGCCCCGTCCGCATAGCGCTCCGGCGCCGTCCACCGTACGAGCATCCGGCATCTCACCCGCTGGACGCGGAGCCGAAGCGCCGAGCGCGACGGATTAGGCTTCCCCCGTGGCTGATATCCAGATTCCCGCTGACATCAAGCCCGCCGACGGACGCTTCGGCGCGGGCCCCTCCAAGGTGCGTACGGAGGCGCTCGGCGCCCTCGCCGCCACCGGTAGCTCCCTTCTCGGCACCTCCCACCGCCAGGCCCCGGTCAAGAACCTGGTCGGCGCGGTGCGCGACGGCGTACGCGACCTCTTCCAGCTCCCCGAGGGCTACGAGGTCGTGCTCGGCAACGGCGGCTCCACCGCGTTCTGGGACATCGCGACGCACGGCCTGATCGAGCGCAAGTCCCAGCACCTCAGCTTCGGTGAGTTCTCCTCGAAGTTCGCCAAGGCCGCCAAGCTGGCGCCGTGGCTGGACGAGCCCACCGTCATCTCCGCCGACCCGGGCGACCACCCGGACCCGGTCGCGGAGGCGGGCGTGGACGTCTACGGCTTCACCCACAACGAGACCTCGACCGGTGTCGCCGCCCCCATCAAGCGGGTCGCGGGCGCCGACGAGGGCGCGCTGGTGCTGGTCGACGCCACCTCCGGCGCCGGCGGCCTGCCCGTGGACATCAGTGAGACCGATGTCTACTACTTCGCCCCGCAGAAGTCGTTCGCCTCCGACGGCGGCCTGTGGCTGGCGGCCTTCTCCCCCGCCGCCCTGGAGCGCGCCCGCGCCGTCCACGCGTCCGGCCGGCACATCCCGGAGTTCTTCTCGCTGCCCACCGCGATCGACAACTCCCTCAAGAACCAGACGTACAACACCCCCGCGCTGTCCACCCTCTTCCTGCTCAACGAGCAGCTGGAGTGGATCAACGGCCAGGGCGGCCTGGACTGGGCGGTCCGCCGCACCGCCACCTCCTCGCGCACCCTCTACGGCTGGGCCGAGGACTCCAAGTACGCCACCCCGTTCGTCACCGACCCGGCCAAGCGCTCGCAGGTCATCGGCACCATCGACTTCGACGAGGGCATCGACGCCGCGGCCGTCGCCAAGGCCCTGCGCGCCAACGGCATCGTCGACACCGAGCCGTACCGCAAGCTCGGCCGCAACCAGCTGCGGATCGCGATGTTCCCGGCGATCGACCCGTCGGACGTCGAGGCCCTCACGGCCTGCATCGACCATGTGATCGGCAAGCTGTAACGACCGGCTCGCACGTTGCACCACAGGCCCCGGCGGGCGACCGCCGGGGCCTGTGCGTCGTCTCGGCCCCACGGCTCGCCGCTCCGTGCCGAGGGTGACGGAGCCGGGACCGCCGTACGCCCCGTCAAGCCGTGCGGCGGTATCGCCGTATGGAGGGAGCGCCTCCCCCGTTGCCGCCCGAACGGACGTACCGCGGCATGACGAAACGGGCTGGATATGCCTGTATGGGACCCATGACGAATCCCCCGAGTCCCGGTCTCGCCCCCTTCGAGCGGCAGGGGGCGGTGCTGCTGACCACGTACAAGCGGGACGGCACCGGCGTCGGCACGGCGGTCAACATCGCCGTCGACGGCGACCACGCCTATATCCGCACGTACGGCAGCGCCGGAAAGGCCAAGCGGATGCGCAACTTCCCGGAGGTGGAACTCTGCGCCTCCACCTGGCGGGGCCGTCCCACCGGCCCCGTCGTCCACGCGCGGGTGCGGCTGCTGGACCCGCAGACCCGGGAGTACCGGCGCGCCGAGCGTTCACTGACCCGGAAGTATCCGCTGCTCCAGGGGCTGCTGGTGCCGTGGGCGCACCGGCTGAAGAAGGAGCGGACGCTGCACTACGAGCTGCGGCTGATCGAGGGCGAGGCGGGCGCGGAGCGGACGGCGCAGGAGTCGGGGCTGGGGATCTAGGGGGCTGGGCGTCCAGGGACCACCGCTTCCCCTAGCGCCGCCGCACCAGCCTGCGCAGTCCGACGACCAGTGCCGTGGCGACGGCGAAGACCACCGCCCCCTTGATGAAGTCGGGGTCCAGGTCCGTCCCCGAACTCCCCTTCCCGCCCTGGCCGTTGGCGCCGTCGCCGTTCGACGGGTCGTCCTCGGCCGAGTCCGGCAGCTGGTCGTCGCTCAGCCCGACCGGTTTGACGTCGCTGTCGCTGCCCTCCGAGCCGTACATCAGGGTGCGGCCGTCGGGGGTGAAGGTGACCGATTCGCCCTGCTGTTGGACCGGGACGCCCACACTGCCGAGGTCCTTCGGGCGGCCGTCCTGCCAGCGGTAGACCCGGGCGCCGAAGTAGCTGCGCATCACCAGGCGGCTGCCGTCGGGGGAGAACGCCCCGTCCGTCACCCACAGATCGATCGGCGCGACCTTGCGGAAGACGTTGGTGCCGGAGGTGGTGAGCCGCTGCGGCCCCGCGTAGAGGGCGCCGCCGCCGTCCTGCTTCTTGCTGGCGATGTAGACCCGGCCGGTCTTGGGGTGCACCATCAGCGCCTCGGCGTCGCGCGGCCCGTCCGCGTACTTCACATCGAACTGGGTCGCCGTCACCGTCGCGTCGCGCAGCTTCTTCGGTTCGGGGAAGCGGTAGATCCAGACGTGGTTCCAGGTGCCGCCGAGGTTGTCGCCGATGTCGCCGACGTAGACATCGCCGTCCGGGCCGATCGAGATCGCCTCGACATCGCGCGGTGTGCCGATGCCGCGCAGCGTGATCCGGGCGACCGTACGGCCGGACCTGCCGTCGACGGCGTAGACGTACGGGCCGTCGTCGCTGTCGTTGTGGGTCCAGTAGATCCCGGGGTGCGCACGGCTGGCGGCCAGGCCGCTGGACTCGGTGATCCGGGGGTCGCCGATGGTGAAGCCGTCGGGCTCGTCGGCGGCGGCGGGCACCACGGCCGCCGACCACAGGATTCCCGCGGCACCGGCCGCGCACAGAAGCGAACGCATGGGCACAGACTGCCATCCCGGGCCGCCGTGCGCGGACGCGGCGGCCACCCTCCTCGCCGTCGCCCGCACCGCGCCGGCCACCTCTGCCCGCGTCACGGCCCCGGGCGTGTCCAGCGTCACGTACCGAGCAGTAGGGGGTCTCGGCCATCATGGCCGGATGAGGATCATGTTCGTCGGTGACTCGATGACCATTGGGAGCACCGGCGATTTCACGTGGCGCTACCGGATGTGGCAGCACCTGAACGCGACGTTCGACGGCCCGTACCGCATCGTCGGGCCGCGCCACACGCTCCACGAACCGGCCGCGGGCGTCCCCACCTCCACCGCCTACGCCGACCCCGGCTTCCCCGACGAGGCCCGCCGTCATCTCGCCGGCTGGGGCGAGGGCTGGCTGCACATGGCGCCGCTGATCGGCGACATGGTGCGCCGGTACGAGGCCGACACCCTGCTGGTATCGCTCGGGCTGATAGACCTCGGGTTCTACACGAACGCCGAGCAGACCGCGGAGAACGTCCGGGAGTTCGTGGCGCGGGCCCGGGAGGCGGCGCCGCACGTCCGGGCGGTGCTGATGCCGGTGATACCCAATGTGCGGGCGGCGGCGGACGCCGCGTTCGGCGCGGAGTGCGAGCGCTTCAACGAGTTGCTGGCCAAGGCCGTCGCCGATCTCTCCACCCTGCACTCCCCGCTGCTGCTGGCCTCCGAACCGTGCGGCTGGGAGACCGGGAGCGCCACGTACGACGGTACCCATCCCTCCCCGTGGGGCGAGCGGTTGCTGGCCGGGGCGTTCGCCGGGGCGATGCATCAGGCATGGGGCGTCGGGGGCCCGTACCCGGCCGCCGAACCGCACGCGGACGGTGTCAGCGGCGGGTCCACGAGTCCGCGAGCTCGCACAGCTCCGTGAGCGCCGCCTCCGTGCGTGCCCGGTCACCGGTGACCAGCAGGTCGGCCTGCAGGCCCGCGTAGGCACTGTTCAGGAAGGTGGCGTGGACCCGCGCCGCGTCGGGGGCGAGACCACGGACCTGGAGGGCGCCGGCGACGAAGTCGGCGCGGTCCGCGAGGAACTTGGGGACCCGGCCACCGAGCCGGCCGGCCGCCGCCAGCCCCTCGATCTCGTGCACGAGCCGGGTGGCACCGAGATTCTCCGGCTCCAGGTGGCGCCGCCAGGAGTCCCGCACGAGGGCGCCGATGCCGCACGAGGTGTCGTCCCAGCCCTCGGTGGCCCGCAGTTGCCCGTGCTGGATCTCGTCCAGCCGCTCCAGTACGGCCGTGATCAGGTCGTCCTTGTCCGCGAAGTGATGGGTCAGCACCCGTGTGCTGTGCCCGAGCGCCTGGGCCAGCGGACGCAACGAGAGGCCCGCGATCCCCGTTTCGGCCAGCTGCTCGATGACCGCGTCGAGGATCTCGGTACGGCGTCGGGGGTCGCGGGGCCTGGCCATCGGTCGGACTCTCCTAGCGTGCGGGGATCTCCGGGCGGGCGTGCTGGGCCCTCCGGGCCCGTCGGTCCATCGGCCCTCCGGCCGGGCCACGCTCCACCCTAAAGAGGGAAACAAGCGTTACGTTAACGGCATGTCCACGCTCTCCGCCTTACGGCGGCGCCTCCCCGCCGGCTGGCTCTGTGCCCTCACCCTCTGCGCCTTCGCGCTCCAGACCGACGACTTCGTGATCACCGGCGTACTGCCCGCCCTCGCCCGTGAGCTGACGGTCGGCCAGGCCGCGGCCGGACAGCTCGTCACCGTCTTCTCCGTCATCTGCGCGGCGGTCGCCCCGGTCGCCGCCGTCGTCACCGCCCGGCTCCCCCGGCGCCGCCTTCTCACCGCCGCCCTGACGCTCTTCTGCCTCGCCAACTTCGCGGTGCTGGTGACGCGTTCGTACGGCGCGCTGATGGTGCTGCGGGTACTGGCCGCGCTCGCCGCCACCGTCGCACTGCCCACCGTCCTCGCCGTGACCGCCCACCTCGCGCCGCCGGAACGCCGCGGCAGCAGTCTCGCCACCGTCATGGCCGGGCTGACCGGTGCCGTGGTCATCGGCGTCCCGGCCGGCACCTGGACCGGGGCGGCACTGGGCTGGCGTACCCGCCACCCGCCACAGGTCCTTGCTTCGAGAGCACTCCAAGGCGTTGGCTGGACCACCATGAAGTACACGCAGCTCGGACGCACCGGACTCAAGGTCAGCCGACTCGTCCTCGGGACGATGAACTTCGGGCCTCAGACGGACGAGGCCGGCAGCCACACCATCATGGACGCGGCGCAGGGCGCGGGCGTCAACTTCTTCGACACCGCCAACGTCTACGGCTTCGGGGCCGACAAGGGCCGTACCGAGGAGATCGTCGGCACCTGGTTCGCCAAGGGCGGCGGCCGGCGGGACAAGACCGTACTGGGCACCAAGGTGTACGCCAACATGGCGCCCGAAGGCGGCAAGGTCTGGCCCAACCACGACAAGCTCTCCGCGCTCAACATCCGGCGCTCGGTGGACGCCAGCCTCAAGCGGCTGGGCACCGACTACATCGACCTCTACCAGTTCCACCACGTCGACCGGGACACGCCCTGGGACGAGATCTGGCAGGCCATCGACATCCTCGTCCAGCAGGGCAAGATCCTCTACGCCGGCTCGTCCAACCACGCCGGCTGGCACATCGCCCGCGCCAACGAGACCGCCGCCCGCCGCGGTTCGCTGGGCCTGGTCAGCGAGCAGTGCCTCTACAACCTCGCCGAGCGGCGCGCCGAGATGGAGGTCATCCCGGCCGCCCAGGGCTACGGCCTGGGCGTCATGCCCTGGTCCCCGCTGCACGGCGGGCTGCTGGGCGGCGCCCTGCGCAAGGAACGCGAGGGCGGCGCGGGCCGCTCGGGCGTCGGGCGCTCGGCCGACGCCCTCGCCAACTCCGCGATCCGCGCCAAGATCCAGTCCTATGAGGACCTGCTCGACAAGCACGGCCTGGAGCCCGGGGAGGTCGCGCTGGCCTGGCTCCTGACCCGTCCCGGCGTCACCGGTCCGATCGTCGGCCCCCGTACGACGGACCAGCTCGCCTCCGCGCTGCGCGCCGTCGAACTGACCCTCCCGGACGATCTCCTCGCCTCGCTCGACGAGATCTTCCCCGGCCCCGGCCCGAGCCCGGAGGCCTTCGCCTGGTGAGCGGACCGAGCGCCCGGCAGCCGGTCGGACCGGCTGCCGGGCGCTCGGCAGCGGCCACGGCATCGCTCAGTGCAGCGCCGCCGCCACGACCACGACGATGAGCAGGACGGCGAGCAGGCCGGACATGATCCGGTTACGGGTTTTGGGGTCCACCCCTTGAGCCTAACCGGGACCGGACCGCACGCTTCAGCGGCCCGTGGTCAAGACCGGCCGCGGGGCCCGGCGGCCGGTCAGCCGCCCAGCGGCCAGGACCCCACCGTTTCGTAGCGGGGCTGCTTGCCCGCCACCCCCGGGACGGGCGGATGGCTGCACACCAGGGCGAGGGAGCCGACCGTCCACGGGGCCCCGGCGAAATCCTTCAGGGCGGCCGCGTACGGGCGGAGATCCAGGTCGGGGACGCGGTTGCGGGCGAGGGTGAGGTGGGGGGTGTACGGGCGGTGCTCCTCCTCCATCGCCACGCCGGCCCGGCGGGCCGCTGCCGCCGCCGCGCCCGCGAGGGTGCGCATGGCCGGCCGGTCGCCGTCGGCCCCGGCCCACACCACCCGGTCCGAGAAGCGGCCGCCGCCGGCGATCCGCAGCTCGTAGGGGTCGCGGCGGCCGGCCGCGCGGCCCAGGCGTTCCCGCAGGTCGGGGACGATCTCCTCGGACACCTCGCCGTAGAAGGCAAGGGTGAAGTGCCAGCTCTCCCGGCCGGTCCACCGCAGCCGCCCGGCGGCCGGGAGCTTCTTCAACTGCGCCACCTCGGCGGCCAGTTCCTCGATCGCGGGAGCGGGGGGCAGGACGGCGGCGAAGAGTCTCATGCGGTCAGTGTGGCGCAGGGCTGCTGCCGTGCGAGGGACGGCGGACCGGGCGCAGGGACGCGCCGATCCGGCCCGGGGCCGGCCCGGCAGGATCGCTCCCGCCGGACCGGGCCGCCCTACGCCGCCGGGGCCAGGTCCTTCTCCACGGACGAAGCGGTCGAGGAGGCGCTCGACGAGGCCGTTCCGGGGACCCGGGGCACGAAGGCGACATGCCGATGGCCGCGGCGCAGGTCGATCTTGAGGCGCAGGCCGCCCATCCGGGCGAGGATCAGGCCGATGACGACCGCGGCCACCAGGGAGACCAGGCCGCCCGCCAGGAAACCGATCCGGGGACCGAAGGCGTCGGTGATCCACCCGACCACCGGCGCGCCCAGCGGGGTTCCGCCCACGAAGACCATCATGAACAGGCTCATCACCCGGCCGCGCATCAGCGGATCGGTGGCCATCTGGATGCTCGAATTGGCGGTGACGTTGACCGTCAGACCGACCATGCCGATCGGGGCGAGGAGCGCCGCGAAGACCCAGAACGACGGGGCGAGCGAGGCCGCGATCTCCAGCGCGCCGAAGAGGATCGCCGCGCCGACCAGCAGCCGCAGCCGGGAACCGGCGCGGCGGGCCGCGAGCAGCGCGCCGATCAGCGAACCGGCCGCCATCAGCCCGTTGAACAGCGAGTAGGTGCCGGCGCCCTGGTGGTAGACGTGGTAGACGAACGCGGTCAGCCAGATCGGGAAGTTGAAGCCGAAGGTCCCGATGAACCCGACCAGCACGATGGGCCAGATCAGGTCGGGGCGCCCCGACACGTACCGCAGCCCCTCCCGCAGCTGCCCCTTGCTGCGCGGGACGCGGTCGACCGGGTGGAGTTCCGCGGTCCGCATCATCAGCAGGCCGGCGACCGGGGCGATGAACGACAGGCCGTTGAGCAGGAAGGCCCAGCCGCTGCCGAAGGCGGTGATCAGGACACCGGCGACGGCGGGCCCGATCAGCCGCGCGGACTGGAAGTTGGCGGAGTTGAGGCTGACGGCGTTGCGCAGCTCGTCCTGGCCGACCATCTCGGAGACGAAGGCCTGCCGGGAGGGGTTGTCGAGGACGGTGACCAGGCCGAGGACGAAGGCGACCAGATAGACGTGCCAGACCTGCACCTGGCCGCTCAGCGTGAGCACGGCGAGGGCGAGGCCGGTCAGGCCCATGGCGGACTGGGTGAACAGGAGCAGCTTGCGCTTGGCGAAGCGGTCGGCGATGACGCCGCCGTAGAGCCCGAAGAGCAGCATCGGCAGGAACTGCAGCGCGGTGGTGATGCCGACCGCGGCGGAGGAGCCGGTGAGGCTCAGCACCAGCCAGTCCTGGGCGATGCGCTGCATCCACGTGCCCGTGTTGGACACCATCTGGCCGGTGGCGAAGAGGCGGTAGTTACGTATTCGTAGGGAACTGAACGTGCCCTTGCGCGGTGTGGCGGCGGGGCCGGCGGCGACGCCCGGGGCGGTGCCCGGAGTGGTCGCGGTCGCGTCGTCGGAAACCGTGTCTTCTTGGGAGTTCGGTGCGGGGGCGGAGTGTGCTCCGGATCCCGTACTCAAAGTGGGTTCGCCTCCTCGGCCTAGGGGTCTACAACTGTGCGAGCTTCTCCAGCACGGGCGCGGCGGCCCGTACCTTCGCCCACTCGTCCTCGTCCAGCCCGGAGGCCAGCTCGGCGAGCCAGGCGTTGCGCTTGCGGCGGCTCTCCTCGAGCATCGCCTCGGCCTGTTCGGTCTGCCTGACGACCTTCTGACGGCGGTCGTCCGGGTGCGGTTCGAGCCGGACCAGTCCCTTGGCCTCCAGCATGGCCACGATGCGGGTCATCGACGGCGGCTGCACATGCTCCTTGCGGGCCAGCTCGCCCGGGGTGGCACTGCCGCAGCGGAACAGGGTGCCGAGCACCGACATCTCGGTGGGGCTCAGCGATTCGTCGACCCGCTGGTGCTTGAGTCGGCGCGACAGGCGCATCACGGCGGACCGCAGAGCGTTCACCGCGGCCGCGTCGTCTGGGGGCACCTCCCGGCCGTCGGGCTGGGGGCGGGACAGTTCCGGCATGGTCTTTAGCATAACTCATTACCCTTTCTAAGGAGAGCCAGGGGGCGCCGCCCGTCGGGTATCACCCATATGAGTGAGGACGCGGCCGAAAGTGACGCACCTGACCGCGTACGGACGGGACCGTGTCCGGATGGGATCGCGAGTGCTCAGCCTGCGGGTGGACGGGGAGCTGCTGGAGCGCCTCCGGCAGCACGCCGCAAAACGCGGAATGAGCGTCCAGGACTATGTGGTCCGGACGCTCATTCGCGAGGATTTCGACGAGCGGTTCAAGTCCTCCGTCGACGAGACGGAGAAGCTGGGGGGCCGCTGGCCGGCTACTTGACCCCGAGCGCCTGCTCGATCGGGTCGAGCAGGAAGTACACCAGGAAGCAGAAGCCGACCGCGTTCAGCAGCCAGGGGATCTCCTTGACCCGGCCGGTCGCCGTGCGCAGCAGGATGAAGGCCAGGACACCGATGCCGATGCCGTTGGTGATGCTGTAGGTGAACGGCATCGAGACCATCGTCAGGAACGCCGGGATGCCGATGGTGAAGTCGCCCCAGTCGATGTCCCGCACGTTCGAGGCCATGATCAGGAAGCCGACGACCAGCAGTGCGGGCGTCGCGGCCTGCGAGGGGACGACGGTCGCCAGCGGCGTGAAGACCAGCGCGAGCAGGAAGAGGCCGCCGGTCATCAGGTTCGCGAGGCCGGTGCGGGCGCCCTCGCCGACACCGGCCGTGGACTCCACGAAGCAGGTGTTGGCGGAGGCGGAGCCGAAGCCGCCGCCCGCGACCGCGATGCCGTCGACCATGAGGATCCGGCCCATGTTCGGCAGCTGGCCGGTCTCGTTGTCCAGCAGCCCGGCCTCCTCGCCGACGCCGATGATGGTGCCCATCGCGTCGAAGAAGCCGGAGAGCAGCACGGTGAAGACGAACAGGCAGCCGGTCAGCACGCCGACTTCCTTGAAGCCGCCGAAGAGGCTGATCTGACCGATCAGGCCGAAGTCCGGGGTGTCGACGATCTTGTGCGGGACGTTGGGGACCGCCAGGCCCCAGGACGCGTCCGGGATGTCGACGAGGGCGTTGATGACGATCGCGACGACGGCCATCGAGACCATCCCGATCAGGATCGCGCCCCTGACCTTCCGCACGATCAGCACGAACATCAGCACCAGGCCGAGGACGAAGACCAGCACCGGCCAGCCCTTGAGCTGTCCGCCCTGCCCCAGGCTCATCGGCACGGTGGTGTGCGCGGCGTCCGGGTTGCGCGTCACGAAGCCGGCGTCGACCAGGCCGATCAGCGAGATGAACAGGCCGATGCCGATGGCAATGGCCCGCCGCAGCCCGTTGGGGATCGCGTCCATCACCCGCTGCCGCAGCCCCGAGGCGACCAGGGCCATCAGGACCAGACCGGCGAGCACGACCATGCCCATCGCGTCCGGCCAGCTCATCTTGGGCGCGAGCTGCAGGGACACCACGGCGTTGATGCCGAGGCCGGCCGCGATGGCGATCGGGACATTGCCGACGACGCCCATCAGTACCGTGCTCAGACCGGCCATCAGCGCGGTGGCGGTGACCAGCTGGGCGTTGTCGAGATGGTGGCCGAACTTGTCGACTCCAGAGCCGAGAATGATCGGGTTCAGCACGATGATGTAGGCCATCGCGAAGAACGTCGCCAGGCCGCCGCGGAGCTCGCGGCCGATGGTCGACCCCCGCTCGGAGATCTTGAAGAAGCGGTCGAAGCCGTTCTTGGGAGGCTTCGGACCCGGGTTCTCAAGGGTGTCGACCGGCGTGGTGGCCGAGGGGGGCATGCGGGGACCTCAGTCGGACGGGCCTGGGCAGGCGTGGGGGGCCGGAGGCCCGGAACACGTACAGAATCAGAAACAACTGGATCAGGTTGGATGAATAGACGAGCTAAACAAGCCGTATCCAGAAAGGTTCAGTATGAATAAACAATGCGGTGATCGCTATCTCCGCGCGTAGACCCAAGTGGCGTACGGGACGCATCAGGATGGCGTACGCGGCGACCGGCCCGGCCCACGCCGCTCCGTGTCCGGGCCACCGCCGCCCGCAGCCCCCGCACCCCGTCCCCGTAAGCTGAACACCATGTGGAAGAAGTCCGAACTGCGCGAGGCCCCGGCGCCTCTCGAGGGCCCCGTCGTCGGCACGATCACCGGCGGCACCATCATCTGGTTCGTGCTCTTCCTCGGCCAGCTCCCCTTCTACGGCTGGTTCGCCGACCACGGCCACTCCTGGTGGGTGTGGACCTGCCTGGCCGGCGGCGGCCTCGGGCTGATCGGCGTCTGGTACGTCCGGGCCCGGGACGCCGCGATCAAGCGCTCCGCGGCGTCCGCCGAGCGGCCCTGAGGGCACACCGCCCACCGCACCGCCCGCCCAGCGAGTGAAGTGCGCATTCCGCCCGTAACGTCGGGGGCATGACGGAGCGGGCGAGGGCCGAGACCGAGCACTCCGGACCGGGCCGCGAACCGGCCCGACGGACCGCTCGGAAGCCGGTCGCCGCCGGACTGACCGCCGCCGAGGTCGCGGAACGGGTCGCCCGGGGCGAGGTCAACGACGTCCCCGTACGGTCCTCCCGCTCGGCCGCCGAGATCGTCCGCGCCAACGTCTTCACCCGCTTCAACGCCATCATCGGCGTGCTCTTCGTGATCATCCTGATCGTCGGCCCCCTCCAGGACGGCCTGTTCGGCTTCGTCATCGTCGCCAACACCGGCATCGGCATCGTCCAGGAGCTGCGCGCCAAGAAGACCCTGGACAGCCTGGCGGTCATCGGCGAGGCGCGGCCGACCGTCCGGCGCGACGGGGCCCCCGCCGAGATCCCCACCTCCGCGGTGGTCCTCGGCGACGTCATCGAACTCGGGCCCGGCGACAAGGTCATCGTCGACGGCGAGGTGCTGGAGAGCGACGGCCTGGAGATCGACGAGTCGCTGCTGACCGGCGAGGCCGATCCGGTCGTCAAGAAACCCGGCGAGGCGGCGATGTCCGGCAGCTTCGTCGTCGCGGGCAGCGGCGCCTTCACCGCGACCAAGGTCGGCCGGCAGGCGTACGCGGCCCAGCTCGCCGAGGAGGCCAGCCGCTTCACCCTGGTCCACTCCGAACTGCGGAGCGGCATCAGCCGGATCCTCAAGTACGTGACCTGGATGATGATCCCGACCGCGATCGGTCTCGTCCTGAGCCATCTGCTCACCCTCGGCCTGCCGGGCGACGAGGCCATCCGCCGGATGGTCGCCGGCATCGTGCCGATGATCCCCGAGGGCCTGGTGCTGCTCACCTCCGTCGCCTTCGCGATCGGCGTCATCCGGCTCGGCCGCAAGAAGTGCCTGGTCCAGGAGCTGCCCGCGATCGAGGGGCTGGCCCGGGTCGATGTGGTGTGCCTGGACAAGACCGGCACGCTCACCGAGGGCGGCATGGACGTCAACGGGCTGCGGTCCCTCGACGGCGACGAGACCCAGGTGAAGCAGGTGCTGGGCGCGCTCGGCGCCTGCGACCCGCGGCCGAATGCCTCCCTCCAGGCGATCATCGAGGCGTATCCGGCGGACCACGGCTGGCGCTGCACCCGGGCCCTGCCGTTCTCCTCCGCCCGCAAATACAGCGGCGCCGCCCTCAACGGCCCGGACGGCGAGAGCACCACCTGGCTGCTCGGCGCCCCGGACGTCCTGCTGCCGGCCGGCGACCACCGCCTCACCGAGATCGACGGCCTCAACGCCCAGGGGCTGCGCGTCCTGCTGCTGGCCCGTACCGAACACGAGCTGGACGACCCCGACGTCACCCGGGGCGTACGGCCCGCGGCCCTGGTCGTCCTGGAGCAGCGGCTGCGCCCGGACGCCCCCGACACCCTGCGCTACTTCGCCGAGCAGGGCGTCCGGGCCAAGGTGATCTCCGGCGACAACGCGGTCTCGGTGGGCGCGGTGGCCGGCAAGCTGGGGCTGCCCGGCGCCGACGACCCGGTGGACGCGCGCGAACTGCCCGGCGAGACGGAGGCGAGCGCGGCTGCGGTCGAACAGGGCGCGGTCTTCGGCCGGGTCACCCCGCAGCAGAAGCGGGCGATGGTCGCGGCCCTGCAGCTGCGCGGGCACACCGTCGCGATGACCGGCGACGGCGTCAATGACGTCCTCGCCCTCAAGGACGCCGACATCGGCGTGGCGATGGGCTCCGGCTCCGAGGCGACCCGCGCCGTCGCCCAGATCGTCCTGCTCGACAACAGCTTCGCCACGCTCCCCTCGGTCGTCGCCGAGGGCCGCCGGGTCATCGGCAACATCACCCGCGTCGCCACCCTCTTCCTCACCAAGACCGTCTACTCCGTCCTGCTGGCGATCCTGGTGGCCTGCTGCCAGATCCCCTATCCGTACCTGCCGCGGCACCTGACCCTGCTCTCCACCCTGACCATCGGCATCCCCGCGTTCTTCCTCGCCCTGGCCCCCAACAAGGAGCGCGCCAGACCGCACTTCGTCCGCCGGGTGATGCGCTACGCGGTGCCGTCGGGCCTGATCACGGGCCTGGCCGCCTTCACCACCTACCTGCTCGCCCGCAGCTACTACAGCGGCCCCGGCGCCCTGCCCGCCGAGACCAGCGCGGCCACCCTGACGCTCTTCCTCGCCGCGATGTGGGTCCTTGCGATCATCGCCCGCCCCTACACCTGGTGGCGGATCGCCCTGGTCCTGGCGATGGGCCTGGCCTTCCTCGCCGTCCTCGCCACCCCCTGGCTGCAGAGGTTCTTCGACCTGCGGCTGGTCGGGACGACGATGCCGTGGGCGGCCGTCGCCATCGCGGTGGTGGCGGCCGTCCTCCTGGAACTCACCTGGCGATGGGTGGGCCGGCGCTTCCCGGCCTGAGCCCGCACCCCGCCGCCGCTGAGAGCGGCCGAGGACCGAAGGGGCCGAGGGCTGAAGGGGCCGAGCGGCGCCTCTTGGCCCGCCCCGAACCGACCCGTCCGGCCGGTATCCGCAGCATGCCCGCCGCACTACACTCCGGCCCCATGACAACCCACGGGGCCCTGGCGTACGAGGTGCTGGCGAGCTCGCACCGCCACTACCACCATCACACCGGCGGCCACTACGGCACCACCGGCGACGGCACCCTCGACTGGTGGGTGTGGCCCCTCCTCGCCCTCTCCGCCATCGTCGTCATCTGGAGCCTGGTCAAGCGGTTCCGCTCGAACTGAGCGGGCGGCGTGGACGAGCCGGTCCCGCGAGCCCGCCATGATCCGAACGACACCCCCTAGTCCTCGCCTTCGTCGAGGCCCTGGTCCGGCGGGGGAAGCCGGGCGCCCCGGCTCTCCGCGATACGCCGTACGTCCCGCAGGGCGTCGGCCAATCCGCGGGCGAGGAAGCGCAGTTCCGGGGAGGTGACCCGCTGGCAGGCGAGCATGTCCTCCGCATGTCCGAGGAGCCCGTCCGCCATGTCGAGCTGCAGGCACTCGACACTGTCGGCGATACGGGAGACGTACCCCGTACCGTCGCCCACCAGATAGCAGGGGTTGCCGTCGGCGTTCGCCCAGGGCAGCAGGCGTGCGGAGCCGCAATGCCCGGCTGCTTCGCCGTCTCCGGGCGAAGACTCGAAATACTTCGCGATAGCGTGATGCATGTCGTCGACCTCATGGGGCTGATGACCACACCCCCGGACCGTTGCCGCGGTCGCGGGGGCCTTTCCGTCCTTACTCAGCATCGCCGACGAAATACGCTGGGTGCACGCCATGGGTGTCACCAAAGTCCGTGAGTGGACAGCGAGTTGAAGGTGTGTTCGAGCAAATGGAGTTGAACAACGAGGACGACGGCAGGGCCACCCCGCGCACGGTGCTCGGACGGCGCCTGCGCCGCCTCAGGGAGTCCGCCGGCCTCTCCCAACGGGCCCTCGCCGACAAGGTCGGATACCCGCACACGTACCTCAGCCGGGTGGAACGGGGCGAGCAGTTGCCGTCGGAGGCACTCGCCGAGGACCTGGACACGCATTTCGCCACGGACGGCCTCTTCGTCGAGTTGCTTTCCATGGCGCAGGACGCCTCGATTCCCGATTACGGCCGGGTCGTGGTCGACGGCGAGAGCAAGGCGGCCCGTATTCAGGTATTCGGCAGCAGCCTGATTCCGGGGCTCCTGCAGACCGAGGGTTATGCCCACGCACTCTTCCGCGAGTCGCTTCCCGGCGAATCCGAGGAACGGATAAACGAGCGGGTCGCCACGCGAATGCGCCGTAAGCGTGTCTTCGAGAAGGAGCAAGCACCCTATTACTGGGCAATCATGGATGAAGCAGCGTTAAGGCGCCCAGTCGGGGGCTCGGCATGCATGAGCGATCAACTCCGCCATGTGCTCGCGGCAGTTGCGTCGCCCCAGGTCGCGGCTCAGGTGCTGCCCTTCACGCAGGGAGAGCACCCCATGCTGGGTGGCAGCCTGAGCCTGCTCACCCTCCCCAGCGGGGCCACGATCGGATACGTCGAGAGCTTCTTTTCCGGGGAGTCGGTCGAGTCACCAGCAAAGGTTCTTGAGCTCACGCACATGTTTGACGTCGCTCGCTCCAAGGCACTTCCGGAGCGGGAAACTCTCGACCTGATTCGCGGATACCTGAGAAAGTACGAGGATGAAGACGATTCCTGACGCGTCCACTCTGCCCCGCTGGCGCAAGTCCAGCTACAGCAACGGCCAGGGAGCCGAGTGCATCGAGATCGCCGACGGCCACGCCGGCGCCGTCCCCGTCCGCGACTCCAAGAACCCGCACGGGCCCGCATGCGTCTTTGCCGAGGCGGGCTGGTCGGCCTTCGTCGAAGCAGTCAAGCGCGGCGCGTTCGCCCGCTGATCCGCCGACCGACCCGGCGCGGCACGCACCACGGATCGCCTCCGGCTGGCCCCCGTCACGTCCACCGCAACGGGGGCCGCCCCCTTACCCTCAGTCGAACCACCGCGCCCGCGCCAACTCCTCGCCCCGTTCCGGGTCCTCCAGGAGGGCCGCGACCTCGAAGCGGCGGGGCCACTGGGCCGCCGCCCAGGACAGTCCGGCGGCCACGCCCTCCAGGGTCGCGGCGTGCACGGTGCCGTCCGGGGTCCGGCGCCAGTCCAGCTCGGCGGGGCCGTCGGGGCCGTCGACGAGGAGTTCCTCGTGCTCGACGTAGGCCTCGGGGGTGGCGGCGCCGAGCAGGATGCGGACGGCCTCCGGGACCTCGTGGCGTACGCCCTCGGAGCGGACCTCGGCGCCGACCGCCTCGCTCAGCCGGCGGACCTGCAGCAGCTCCGCCAGCTCGGCCGCGCGGGCCGGGCGCACCGGCAGCAGCGCGCGGCCGGAGGCCAGCGGCACCAGGTCCGGTGCGTCGGCGACCACCGCGTGGGCGGCGTCCACCACCCGGACCTCTTCGTCGCGCACGACCCGCAGGTCGTCGGGCAGGGTCACCTGATCGGGGTCGAGGTCCGCCAGCAGGCCGTAGACCGCGTGCAGTTGTGCGGCGCCGACGGGCAGCTCCGGGTCGGCGAGCCGGGTCAGCAGCTCCGCGGCGCCGCCCGGCTCGTCCAGGAGCGCGGCGACGGAGGTACGCACGCCCAGTGCGCGGAGCACCTGCGCATCGACCTCGCCCGCGTCCGCGGACTCGTACAGTCCGGACAGCAGCGGATCGCCGCCCGCCGACCGCAGACCGGCGGGACGGCGGCCGTCGAGCACCGGGTGCCCGCGCAGCCACCAGGCGGTGTACGGCCGGACGGACTCGGTGGTGCCGTCCGGGAGCAGGACGCGGACCGGCGCGGTCAGCGCATCGCGCAGCGGCGGCCGGGAGAGCATCGCCAGCACCTCGGGCCAGGCGTCGTCGTCGACCAGATCGAGGTCGCGGACCGCCACGAGTTCGGTCACCACCGGGGGCACGGGGGTCTGCGGCAGGGCGTCGAGGATGTCCTCGCACCAGACGTCCACCGCGTCCAGCAGCCCGACGTCGTCCGGCTCGGCGAAGTCCCCGTCGCGCGGCTCCATCTCGTCCGGGTCGAGCACGACATCGGTGGCCCGGACCAGCGCGAAGTCGGCCATGACGCCCACGGCCGTGAGCGGCTGCTCGCCCCAACGCTCGGCCAACTCGGCGTCGCAGGCGGGGATTTCGCCCTCCCGGATGACCCGCTCGAAGGCGCTGCCCGGGTACACCAGCTCGCCGGCGGGCGCCAGCTCGCCGTCCTCGTCGGGCAGGGCGAGCGCCCCGAGCCAGGGCTCGTCGCCCGGCGTGAGGTTGGCGTCCCGGACCAGCCCGAGCACCGTCTCCGCCAGTTCCTCGGCGCCCAGCGGGGCTCCGGCCCCGCCCTCGGTCTCGTCGGCGAAGACGTCGTAGGCGTCCTCGTCGGCGTCCAGTGAGTTCGCGACGGCCGCACGCACCTGGGGTGTGGTCAGTACGGCGCGCGGTGCGGCCGGGGTGGCGCCCAGCTTCTCCAGCAGCGGGTGCACCGCGTCGGGGTGGGCGACCTTCAGTCCGAGCCGGGCGAGCGTACGGTGCCGGGCCGCGGCGTCCTCGTCGAGGCCGCCGGGCAGCGGCAGCAGCACCTGGCGCGGCCCGATCGTGGTCCGTACGCCGCTGCCGCCGCCGGGCCCCTGGCCCGCCGTGCCCGCGAGCGGCACCGGCAGCCCGCTGAGCCGGTCCGGGTCGGTGCCGGCCAGCGCGTCATAGAGGCGCCACCACCAGTCGGGCGCGCGTTCGACGCCCGCCAGCCGGTCGACCATCTCCCCCAGCCCCACCCGGGCCACACCCAGTGCCCGCAGCTCCGGGCGGCGTTCGAGACCGGCCGGCAGCAGGCTCGGGAACAGTTCGGCCAGCACTCCGACCGTCGCCGCGCCCGCGCCCTCCACCAATTCGGCGTCCACCGGGCGCAGCACGAAGCGGTCCACCCCGCCGTCGCCCTCGTCCCACTCGCCGGCCGCCGGCACCTCGGGCTCGGCGGACCGGCCGGCGGGCGCACCCGCGCTCGGCAGGAACCGCACCCGCGGCAGCAGTTCCAGCACCTGCCGGCGCAGCTCACCGTCCAGACCGCCCTTGCCCAGCGGCCCCGGCACCAAGTCGAGCGTGCCGACCGACACCGGCTGCCAGTCGCCCAGCAGCGTCGTGTACGCCGCGGCCGCCCGGCCCACCAGGAAGTCCGTCAGCGGGCCCGGCGCGACATGCCGGCGGGTCGGCTCCAGCGGGAACGAGGCGATCAGCAGCGCGGGCAGCCCCAGCGGCTCGTCCGTCGGCGTCGGTGCGTGCACCACCGCCGCGGTTCCCGGCCGCGCCGGTGCGCCCTCGTCGTCCACCGGCACCGCCCAGGTCACCGACCAGGCCGGCCGCAGCCGCTCCTCGACGGGCCGGTCCGCCAGCAGCGCCGGGTCCAGCGGACCGCCGTCGCTCGCCACCCGCCACCGGGTGGCACCGCGCTCGCTGTCCTCGATCAGGACGTAGGGGCCGTCCTCGCTGCGCCGCAACTCCCGTACGTGCTCGGGGGTCTCGATCACGACCTCGGCCAGCCCCGGCAGGGTCAGCAGCAGCGCCGCGTCGACCGCGTCCAGCAGCCGCTCGGCGAGATCCTGCGCGGCGACGTCCCGCAGCGGCAGCACGACGGCGGTGTCGTACCCCTCGGGGGCGCCGCCCTCCGCGGGCAGCGGCAGCCGCAGCAGCGGTACATGGCCGTCCCGGCGGCGCAACTCACCACCGAGCCCCGGGCTGTGCGCCGCGACCTCGTCCGCCATCGCCCGCGCCTCGGCCAGCGACCAGCGCACGCCGCCGGTACGGCCCACCAGCGCCGGCTCGTCGCTCACCGACAGCACCGCGGCGAAGCCCACGCCGAACCGGCCGACCGCCCCGGCCGACACACTGGGCTCCCGCTTCGCGGAGGCGCGCAGCGTCGACAGCGATTCGACGCCGGTGGCGTCCAGCGGAGCGCCCGTGTTGGACGCGACGAGGACGGCGGGTGCGTCGCCGTTCGCCGCGTGCAGGGTCAGCCGCAGCCGGCCCGGGACGCCGGCGCGCGCCGCCGCGTCGGCCGCGTTCTGCGCCAGTTCCACGGCGAGCCGGTCCCGGTAGCCGCCGAGCGCCAGGTCCTCCTCGGCGTTGGCATCCTCCCGGAACCGGGCCGGCGACGTGGCCCAGGCATCCAGCACGCCACGCCGCAGTCGGGCCGTCCCGAACGGGTCTCCGGCTGCGCCTCGCACCCACGACGTAGCTGTCACTGTCCGTCTCCCTAAGCGTGTGTCGGTGGCCCGACGGTATCGCCCCACGTCGGCGGGTGCGGCGCCGTGTCCCGGCTGTGGGATTTTTTCCCGCATGCCGGGGGGCGCCTTCGGCGGGAGGGGTGGGGTTTGGGGTGAGGCCCCGGCTGGGTGCGGTTGCGCCTGTCGGCGGTGGGGTGGTGGTTGGGGTGGGGCCCCGGCTGGGTGGTGGGTGCGGTTGCGCCTGTCGGCGGTGGGGTGGTGGTTGGGGTGGGGCCCCGGCGGGGTGGTGGGTGCCGGTGGCGGGGGCTCCGGGGTGGGTGTGTGGACTGCTTCGCTTTACGTCCACACACCCACCCCTCCGCCCCCGCCCCCTCCCGTCAGTTGTGGGCCCCACCCCGGTGGGGGAGCAGGAGAAAAACCAAAAGAGGCTCGGTCATGCCACGGCGCGGCCGAGCTTCTGGTTTTTGAACCCTTCCCCCCCCCACCGGGCGGGGGTCGCGGTCCCGGGCGGGAGGTGGTGGGCCGGAGGGGGTGGGTGTTCGGACGTAAAGCGAAGCAGTCCGAACACCCACCCCCGGAGGACCACCACCGGCACCACCACAAAGCAAACGCGGCCCCCGCCCAAACCCCACCCCCGCCGGAGGCGAGACGCGAAACGACGCCGCAGAAAAAGACGTGGGCCCCAGGCCCAGCGCGCCAGCGCGCAAGCGCGCCTAGCTGTGGCCGAGCTCCTCAGCCGGCCCGGTCTCCTCGACCGACCCCCCGTCCCGCTCCGGCCGCAGCGACAACGGCTCGACGATCGTCTCGTCGACCACCGGCGCGGCCGGCCGCGGCGGCTTCGGCATGACGGCGGCCTCGGAATGCGCGCCGCACCCGTAGCCGAGGGAGACGACCCGCCCGTCCGCGGGGGCGAACTCGTTGGCGCAGACACCGAAGGCCTGGCCCAGGGAGCCGGGGAGCGGGGTGAGGAAGCCGCAGCTCACGCAGGTGGCGGGGGCCGCCTGGGCCATGGCGGTCTTGGCTCCGAAGGCGTCTTCCCAGCGGTCGGCGGCGGAGTGCAGGCCGTAGCGGGACAGCACCCGGGCGCGGCGCATGCCCAGTTCCTCGGCGACCGCCGCGATGCTGCCGCGCTCGGGCGCGGGCTGGATCGCGGGCGAGCCCGGGAGGACGTCCGCCTCCTCGGAGTCGGCGACGTCGGCGGCCATGCCCTCGGCGATCGGGGAGTTCGGCGGCGGGGCATCCTCCCCGGTGAAACCGGGCTCCAGGCGCAGGTCGTCGGCCTCGGTGGGCAGCAGGTCGCCGGGGCCCATGTCGCCGGGGCGCAGCCGCTCGCTCCACGGCACCCATTCCGGTGCGAGCAGCGCGTCGGGGCCGGGCAGCAGGACCGACTCGTCGAGCGTGACGACCTTGGCGCGGGAGGCCCTGGCGACCGTCACGGCCCAGCGCCAGCCCCGGTAACCGGGTTCGTTGCAGGCGAAGAGGTGGGTGACGACGCGGTCTCCGTCGGCGACGGCATCGATGTGCTCCCCGACCGTGCCGGGCAGTGCGGCTTCCTCCGCCGCCTCCCGCGCAAGGTCGACCGCCTCGGCGCACAGGCGGTCAGGGGTACGGCTTCGCATCGCAGCACTCACAAGAATCGATTCTCTCTTCTACGCCGTCTCACGAGTGCGCCAGCCGTAGCTGTCCTTGTCCTGTCCGGACGACCGGCGGTACCGGGGCGGGCGGAGCGGACCAGGGGACCGCGTCGACGTCCGCGCCCGGTCGTTCCGGTCGAGCGCACCTCTTACGTCCCATTCTGCGGGATCGCGAGGAGGCACGCGGCCAAGAACGACCGCCGGTGGCGCGCTACACACGCTACCCCTTCAACGGTGTACGACCCCTCGGTGGGAGGGCAAATGTCAGCGGCAGCGACTCCGGGCCGGTGCGCCTCGCGCGCCAGCACGGAGAAAGTGCCCTCCCCTGGGCGAGTTGGGGCACTATGACCAGGTGGCTGCCGCAAGGGCGTCGAAGGTGTCGAGGGTGTCCAGGACCTCAGGGAAGTCGTCACGGGTGTCGCGCGCCTCGACGCGGGGCGGGTATGGGGACAACCGGGCCCGCCGGGCGGGCCGGGCGGTCGGCCGTGCGCTGCACCGGCCGTTCACCGGCGCGGCGCGGGGGTTGCGGCGCGCCACGCATGCGCACGGCGCGGGCGAGTCGGGTCTGGGCAAGCTGATCGAACTGCATGCGGTGAACTCCGCCGGTGACGTGATGATCACCGTCGCGCTGGCCTCGACGGTGTTCTTCGCGGTGCCGACGGATCAGGCGCGGGGCCGGGTGGCGCTGTATCTGGCGGTGACGATGGCGCCGTTCGCCCTGCTCGCGCCGGTCGTCGGGCCCCTGCTGGACCGGGTGCCGCACGGCCGCCGGGCGGCGATGGCGGGCGCGATGCTGGCGCGGGCGCTGCTGGCGCTGACGATGTCGGGCGCGGTGGCGACCGGCGGGCTGGAGCTGTATCCGGCGGCGCTGGGGGTGCTGGTGGCGTCGAAGGCGTACGGCGTGGTCCGCAGCGCGGTGGTGCCGCGGCTGCTACCGCCGCGGATTTCGCTGGTCAAGGCCAATTCGCGGGTGACGCTCGCGGGGCTGCTGGCGACCGGGGTGGCGGCGCCGGCGGGGGCCGGGCTGCAACTGCTGGGGCCGGGCTGGCCGCTGTACGGGGCGTGTGCGGTGTTCGCCGCCGGGACGTTCCTGTCGTTCTCGCTGCCGCACAAGGTCGACTCGGCGAAGGGCGAGACCCGGGCCCGGCTGGCGTCCCGGGAGGCGCGGGCGGCCGGCGGCGGGCGCAAGCCGGGGCTGCGTACGGTCGGCCCGTCGGTGCTGCACGGTCTGCAGGCCAATGCCGCGCTGCGGGCGCTCTCCGGTTTCCTGACGTTCTTCCTGGCGTTCATGCTGCGCGAGCATCCGCTGGGCGGGCTGGGCGCGGCGGCCTCGCTGGGGCTGGTGGTGGTGGCGGCCGGTACCGGAAACGCGCTGGGCACGGCGGTCGGTGCCTGGCTGAAGGCCCGCGGCCCGGAGCCGATCATCGCGGCGATGCTGGGGCTGGCGCTGTGCGCGACGGTCCTGGCGGCGGTCTTCTACCCGGTGATGGCGGTGGTCGTGGTCCCCGCGGCGGCGGCCACGGCGGGGCTGTGCCAGGCGCTGGCGAAGCTGTCGCTGGACGCGATGATCCAGCGCGATGTGCCGGAGGAGGTGCGCACCTCCGCGTTCGCCCGGTCCGAGACGGCGCTGCAGATGTCGTGGGTGGTGGGCGGCGCGATCGGGATCTCGCTGCCGCTGATCGGCACGGTGGGCATGGCGGTGGCGGCGGGGCTGGTGGCGCTGGGCGTGGTGCTGGCCGTACGCGGACTGCTGAGCGCGGCCCGGCGGGGCGGTACGACGGCCCCCCGGGTGGCCTGAGAGCCGACGGGCGACGCGGCACGCCGCACCCGGGCGTGGCGTGAGCTGGAGCGCCAGATAGCCTGCCCGTATGACCGCTGCGTTGATCTCCTGGGGCAAGGGCCGCCGTGCCGCTGCCGCCATCGGTGCCGTGTCCCTGGGCCTCCTCACCCTCTCCGCCTGCGAGAAGCCGACATCGCTCGCGACCGTGACCGTCGGTTCGACGACGGTGCAGGCCGAGGCCACCCCCGGCTGCGACGGCGACGGCAAGGTCCTCCCCAAGAAGGCCGTCACCGCCTGCATCACCAAGAAGGGCGGTCAGACGATCACCGTCCACCCCGGTGAGAAGGTCCGCGTGGGCGTCGACCCCGAGGTCGCCAAGTCCGGCTGGATCGTCATCGGCGCCGGCCCCGTCATGCGCGAGCCGAGCAAGCAGACGTACCGCAGCTTCGACGCGGACAGCCTGTTCATGCAGCAGAACCCGCAGACCGGCCAGACCTCCTACTCCAAGGACGTCACCCTCCAGGTCGCGGAGCTGGGCGGCGGCGACGGTCCCAAGACCATGTGGCACTTCACCCTGAAGCAGAAGGACTAGGGCGGGAGGGCCGTCTGATGCGGGTCCTGGTCGTCACGGCGGTGGCCGCCGAGCGCGACGCGGTGGCCGCCGCGGCGGGGCCCTGCGACGAGGCGGCACTGCCCGGCGGATACGCGCTGCGACGCGCGGCGGGTTCGCCGGTGGCGCTCGACGTGCTGGCCGCCGGTGTCGGCCCGGCGGCCGCGGCCGCCGGCACGGCCACCGCGCTGACCGCCGCCACGCTCGCCGGAGCGCCGTACGGCCTGGTCGTCTCGGCCGGTATCGGCGGCGGCTTCGCACCCGCGCCGCTGGGCTCCGTGGTGGTCGCGGACGCGATCGTCGCGGCGGATCTGGGCGCCGAGACCCCCGACGGCTTCGCCCCGGTCACCGAACTCGGCTTCGGGACGGTGGCGCACCGCCCCGGCCCGGCGCTGGTGCGGGCCGTCGCCGCGGCGGCCGGTGCGGCGTCCGGCACCGTCGTGACCGTCTCCACGGTCACCGGCAGCGCGGCCCGCGCCGCCGAGCTGGCGCAGCGTCACCCGGGGGTGCTGGCCGAGGCGATGGAGGGCTTCGGGGTCGCCGAGGCGGCCGCCGCACACGAGGTGCCGGTGCTGGAGATCCGTACGGTCTCCAACGCCGTCGGCCCCCGCGACCGCGGCGCCTGGCGCATCGGCGCCGCGCTCACCGCACTGACCGGCGCCTTCCGTACGCTTCCCGGAGCCCTGACGGCCGCCGCACCATCCCTGAGGAGGACCCCGTGACCCGGCCGCTGAACATCGCGTACTCGCCGTGCCCGAACGACACCTTCGTCTTCGACGCGCTGGCGCACGGCCGGGTCCCGGACGCGCCGGAGCTGGCGGTCACCTTCGCGGATATCGACGTCACCAACGGCATGGCCGAGCGCGGTGAGTTCGATGTGCTGAAGGTGTCGTACGCGGTGCTGCCGTGGGTGCTCGACGACTATGCGCTGCTGCCGTGCGGCGGGGCGCTGGGCCGCGGCTGCGGGCCGCTGGTGCTGACCAAGGAGCAGGGTGCGCCCGCGGATCTGGCGGGCAAGACGGTCGCGGTGCCCAGTGAACGGTCGACCGCCTACCTGCTGTTCCGGCTGTGGGCGGCGGCCGAGGTGCCGGGCGGGGTCGGCGAGGTCGTGGTGCTGCCCTTCCACGAGATCATGCCGGCCGTGCGCGACGGCAAGGTCGATGCGGGCCTGGTCATTCACGAGGCGCGCTTCACGTACCAGAACTACGGCCTGGTGTGCCTGGCCGACATGGGCGAGCACTGGGAGCTCACCACCGGCCTGCCGATCCCGCTCGGCGCGATCATCGCCAAGCGATCGCTGGGCGAACAGGCGTTGCGCGACCTCGCGGCGGCGGTCCGCAGCTCCGTGCTGATGGCCTGGGACGACCCCGAGGCCTCCCGGCCGTACGTCCTGGAGCACGCCCAGGAGATGGACCCGAAGGTCGCCGACCAGCACATCGGGCTCTACGTCAACGAGTTCACCGCCGACCTCGGCGAGGACGGCTATGCCGCGGTGCGCGGGCTGCTCACCCGCGCCGCGGCCGAGGGGCTGGTTCCGCCCCTGGGCCGCGAGGGGTTGCAGTTCGTGTGAGCTGTGCAGCGTGTGAGCTGTGCAGCGAGGTGTGCCGCGTGTGACGGCTGAGTGCGTCCGTCGCGTGCGGGCGTGCTCAGACGTCCATCTGGTCGGCGACGGCGCGCAGCATCCCGGCGATCTTCGCGCCGTGCACCTTGTCGGGGTAGCGGCCGCGCTCCAGTTGCTGGGTGACGTTCTCCAGGAGCGTCGTCAGGTCCTGGACGATCGAGGCGAGTTCATCGGGCTTGCGGCGCTGCGCCGCGGCCACCGAAGGTGCGGGGTCGAGGAGCGTCACGGTCAGCGCCTGGTCGCCGCGCTGGCCCGCGACCACGCCGAATTCGACGCGCTGGCCAGGCTTGAGTGCGGCTACGCCGTCGGGCAGTACCGACGAGTGCACGAAGACGTCACCGCCGTCATCGCGGGAGAGAAAGCCGAAGCCCTTCTCACTGTTGAACCACTTGACCTTGCCGGTAGGCACGTCTGTCCTCGTCCTCGTACTCGTCGGAAAGAAACGTTGAAATCTGGAGCCGGATCTACTGCGGAATCTGCGGGGTGGGTCCCCCCGCTCGACGAGCGAAGCCGAGAGTGGGGAGGGGCTGGAGAGCAGTGCAGCGGGCCGCAGGACCCACCGTCACCAAGGCTAATGGTCCTGAGGTCGGTGACAAGACGCCGCCGGGTGGATCCTCGGTGCTTCTGGCCCGGACTTACCCTGGTCAGGTGTCTGACGAAACTCCCCAGGCCGGGGATCTGCTGGTCCGAATCGGCGCGATCATGTTCCTAGTTGGCGCAGTGGCCACTCTCGCCACGGTGACGCCGCTGTTCCTCGGAACCGAACCGCTGCCGTCCGTCTTCTACTGGCTGTGCATGCTGATGGGCCTCGGGTTCCTCGTCGCGGCAGCCGGACTGATCCGTTCCGCCGTCGCCGAACGCCGTCAGGCGGCGGCGCCGTCGCCCCCGTCGGCGCCCTCCGCGACATAGCGCTCCAGCCAGGACGGAAACTCCGTCAGGTCGGCGAGCACCACCGCGGCACCGGCGGTACGCAGCTCCGTGGCGTCGCACGGGCCGGTGGCGACCCCGACGGACAGCGCGTCGGCGGTCCGCGCGCCCGCGACGTCGCCGATGTGATCGCCGACGTAGACCTGCGCATGGTGCGCGCGCAGCGCCTCGGCCTTGGCCTCGGCCCACAGGGAGCCGACGAGGGCGTCCACGTCCAGGCCGAGGTGGGCCAGGTGCAGCTCGGCGCTGGGCTCGTACTTCGCCGTCACCACGACCGCCCGGCCGCCCGCCGCGTGCACCGCGTCGATCGCCTCCCGGGCGCCGGGCAGGGCGGGCGTCGCCGCGATCGCGTAGTCCGGGTACAGCGTGCGGTAGAGAGCGGCGGTGTCCGCCACCCGCGCCTCGGGGAACCAGTGGCGCAGCTCGTCCTCCAGCGGGGGCCCCAGCCGGCTCACCGCGAGGTCGGCGTCGACGGCGGTGCCGGTCCTGGCCGACAGCTCCTCGTACGTGGCCCTGATGCCCGGCCGGGAGTCGATCAGCGTCATGTCCAGGTCGAAGCCGACCGTGAGGGGGTGTGCAGCCATGCCTGCCATTGTGCCTGCGGCGGCCACCCCGGCCGGAGGAGCCCCCGGGCCCTGCCTCCTCACCGCGGCACCCGCCGCATCCGCCACACCAGGAACAGCGCCGAGGCGACCGCGGCCACCCGCACCACCCCCGGCAGCCCGTCGACCATCTCCTGCCCCAGCCGCCCCTGCGCGATCGGCTCGCCCCAGCGCCCGTCGAACCGGCCCCACAGCCAGATCACCATGCCGCCGACGACGGTCCCCGGCACGCCGAGCGCCGCGAACTTGGCCTCGGTCCGGCTCAGCCGCCGGGAGACGTAGGCGAGCCCCCAGCCGCCCGCCAGCGCGAGCCACGACCCCAGCGCCGCACCGGCCACCAGCAGCAGGACGGCCAGCGTCAGCACCGGGCTGAGCGGTGCCCGCGCCGGCACCGCGACGACCTCCTCCCCGGCCACCGGCGCCGCACCGGCCGCGGCCCCGCGCCGCCGGCCGAGCACCCGGCGGATCAGCCGGGGCAGCGGGCGTCCCGCCGGCTCGTCGCCGGCCTCGTCCGCGCCCTGCTCCTCGTCCCCCTCGGCGCCGTCCTTCGTCAACGACAGCGGGTCGCTCTTCGGCCGGTCCCATATCTCCGGGATCTCGATCCCGCCGACGAACCCCGGCACGGTCTCGCCCGGCCCGAACGGCGCGGGCTCCACCCGCCACCAGTCGGGCGCGTCACCGTCGTCGCCCAGCTCGTGCGCGCCGGCCAGATGCGGCGGCAGGCCGACGGACGGCGCGGGGTCCGGGCCGCCGTCGCGCGGGGCGGGCACCGTGCCGTGCGGGGTGTTCTTGCCGTTCGCGGACGGCTTGCCCGCCGGGCCGCGGCGCCGGGCCAGGCCGGTGAGCTTCTCGCGCGCGGCGGCCCACGGGCGCGGTGGCTCCGCGGGCGGCGACGGCGGGGCGGGCGCCGGGCCGAGCGGTACGGAGGGCCCGGGTCCCGAGGCGCTCGGGGTCTTCGGCCCCTGCCGCGGCGCCGGGTCGCCCCAGGACGCGCCCGGCACCCGGTCGTCCGCGCTGCCCGCGGCCGCGACCACCGCCTCCGGCGTCCCCAGCCGCGCCAGGATCCGCTTCACGCCGGTCACCGAATCGGCTTGCTGTCCGTCTATCTCGGCCCGGAGCCCGGTGACCAGCCGCATCCGGGTGGCGGCGGGCAGTCCCCGCTGCTGGGCCAGGTCGCCCACCCGGCTCAGATAGTCATAGACGAGCTGATCGCTCTCGATCCCCACGAAATCCCCTGCGGCGTCCGCTGGTTGCTGCCCCGACGGTACCCCTTCGGCCCGCCGCCGGGACGGAGGGCGCGAGGGTCGGGCGGGGTGGCGTACGCGGGGCGTGGCGGGGTGGCGCGGCCATGGCGTTGCGGCGCTCCGCGGAGGGCGTGCCGCCGCTCGCTCCCCCGTCCTGCCCCGTCCCGCTAACGTAGGACGAATGACCGGTACACCCCGCACCCTCGCCGAGGAGCTCAGGACCCGCACCGACCGCGGGCTCGCCGGGCTGCTGCGGGCACGGCCCGACCTGCTCAATCCGGTGCCGGGCGACGTCACCCAGCTCGCCACCCGCGCCGGGACGCGCGCGTCGGTCGTCCGCGCGGTGGAGCGGCTCGACCGGTTCGTGCTGCAGACCGCGGAGGCGCTGGCGGTGGCGCCCGACCCGTGCCCGTACGACACGCTGGGCGCGCTGATGGCCGGGGACGCCGGGGACCCGGCGGTCGCCGCCGAGCTGCCCAGGGCCGTGGCGGAGCTGCGGGCGCAGGCGCTGGTGTGGGGCCCGGACGACCGGCTGCGGCTGGTGCGGACGGCCCGTGAGCTGCTCAGTCCCAGCGCCGCGCATCCGTCGCCGACCGGCCTGGGCCCGACCGTCGCCGAGGCCGCGGCCGGGATGTCGCCGGGGCGGCTGCAGGAGATCCTCACCGCGGCCGGGCTGCCCGCCACCCACGATCCGGTCACCGCCGTCGCCGCGCTCACCGGACTCTTCTCCGACCGCGCCCGGATGGCGGCGCTGCTCGACACCGCGCCCGCCGAATCCGTCACCGTCCTCGACAAGCTGCTGTGGGGCCCGCCGTACGGCGGGGTCACCGACCGCCCGGCGCCGCATCTGCAGTGGCTGCTGGACCGGGGCCTGCTGATCGCGGCCGGCGCCCGCAATGTCGTGCTGCCGCGGGAAGCGGCGCTCCATCTGCGCGCCGGGCGCGCCCATCACACCCCCGAGCCGGTCCCGCCCGCGCTCTCCCCCGCCATGGAACGTGATCCACAGCTTGTGGACAACGCCGCGGCGAGCCAGGCGTTCACCGCGCTGGCGACCGTCGAGGAGCTGCTCAAGGAGTGGGACCTGGGCGGGCCCGCCGTCCTACGGGCCGGCGGGATGAGCGTCCGCGACCTCAAGCGGACCGCCACCGCCCTGGACACCACCGAGCAGCTCGCCGCCTTCTGGCTCGAACTCGCCTACGGGGCCGGGCTGATCGCCTCCGACGGCGAGGCCGACGAGCGGTTCGCGGCCACCCCGGCCGCCGAGGAGTGGCTGCAGCTGCCCGACCACGAGCGCTGGGCCCAACTGGTGAGCGGCTGGCTCGCCGCGACCCGCACCCCGGGCGTCGTCGGCACCGCCGACGCCAAGGGCCGCGCACTGGCCGCCCTCGGCCCGCACCTCGACCGCTCCCCCGCCCCCGAGGTCCGCCGCCGCGCCCTCGCCCTCCTCGCCGGCCTGCCGCCCGGCACCTCCGTCCCGGCGACGGCGGTGCTGTCCCGGCTGCGGTGGGAGCGTCCGCTGCGCGGCGACGCGGCCGCCGGCCAGGTTCCGGCACCGGCCGCGGGCCGGACCCCGGCCGCGGCGGCCGCCGCACCCCCGCCCGGCTCCGCGGGCGCCGCCCCCGCACCCGCCGACGACCTCCGCTCACGCCTCGCCCAATGGACCCTGGCCGAGGCCGAGTTGCTCGGCGTGACCGGCCGCGGCGCGCTCTCCGCCCACGGCCGCGCGCTGATCGACACCACCGCCGAGGCCACCGCGGCGCCCTCCCCCGCGGACACCGGCGCCGCCGCGACCCGCGCCGCCGCCCTCCTCGCCCCCCTCCTGCCCGAGCCCGTCGACCACGTCCTCCTCCAGGCGGACCTGACGGCCGTCGCCCCCGGCCCGCTGCACCGCCCGCTCGCCGAGGCGCTCGGCGTCCTCGCCGACATCGAGTCCAAGGGCGGCGCGACGGTCTACCGCTTCACCCCCGCCTCCGTGCGCCGTGCCCTGGACGCCGGCCGCTCCGCCGCCGAGCTGCAGGAATTCCTCACCGCCCACTCCCGCACCCCGGTCCCCCAGCCCCTCGCCTACCTCATCGACGATGTGGCCCGTAAGCACGGCCGGCTGCGGATCGGCGCGGCCACCGCCTACGTCCGCTGCGACGACGACGCGCTGCTCTCCGAGATCGTCGCCGACCGCCGCGCCGCCCCCCTCCGGCTGCGCCGGCTCGCGCCGACCGTGCTCGCCGCCCAGACCTCCCCCGACCAACTCCTCGACGGTCTGCGGGCGATGGGCTACGCCCCGGCTGCCGAGTCCGCCGCCGGTGACGTGCTGATCGCCCGCGCCGACACCCACCGCACCCCGCCGCGCACCGCCCCCGCCCCGGTGCCCGACGGCCCGCCGTCCCCCGACCCGACCCTGCTCACCGCGGCGGTACGCGCCATCCGCGCCGGCGACCTCGCCGCCACCGCGGAGCGCAAGCCCGTCCACGCCCCGGCCCCGGCCTCCGGGTCCCTGCCCCGCACCACCTCCGCCGAGACCCTCGCCACCATGCAGGCCGCGGTCCTGACCCACTCCGCCCTGTGGATCGGCTACGTCAACGCCGACGGCGCCGCCAGCCAGCGCGTCATCGCGCCGGTACGCGTCGAAGGCGGCTTCGTGACGGCCTACGACCACACCTCCGACGAGGTCCGCACCTACCCGCTGCACCGGATCACGGGCGTGGCGGAGCTGGCGGACGACTCGGTCTGAACGGCGGGCGGGCGCGGCGGCCCCGGCTGCCTCCCGGCGCGTCCGGCCCTCCCCCGTGACCGGCGTCGCGGGCCTCGGCACCCGGCGCGCGCCCCGTGCCGGACAAGGGCCCGCCGTGCATCGCTGCCGTTCGCTGCGGCGATGCGGCACACTGGACGTTTGGCCGTGTGTGCGGTCGAGGTCTGCGGTCGTGATCGACGATCGAGGTCTGCGGCCGGTCCCAGCGGCCGACGGCCGGGAAGCGAAAGGCGAGGCGCGTGAACGGACCCCTCATCGTCCAGAGCGACAAGACGCTGCTGCTGGAGGTGGACCATGAGCTGGCGGACGCCTGCCGGCGGTCCATCGCGCCCTTTGCCGAGCTGGAGCGGGCGCCGGAGCACATCCACACCTACCGGGTGACGCCGCTCGGGCTCTGGAACGCGCGGGCGGCCGGGCACGACGCCGAGCAGGTCGTCGACGCGCTGGTGCAGTTCTCGCGGTACCCGGTGCCGCATGCGCTGCTCGTGGACATCGCCGAGACCATGTCCCGCTACGGGCGTCTCACGCTCACCAAGCACCCCGCCCACGGCCTGGTGCTGACCACCACCGACCGCCCGGTGCTGGAGGAGATCCTGCGCTCGAAGAAGGTGCAGCCGCTGGTCGGAACGCGGCTGGACCCGGATTCGGTCGTGGTCCACCCGTCGGAGCGCGGGCAGATCAAGCAGACGCTGCTCAAACTGGGCTGGCCGGCCGAGGACCTGGCCGGCTATGTCGACGGCGAGGCGCATCCGATCGAGCTGGCCGAGAACGGCTGGGCCCTGCGGCCGTACCAGCAGCAGGCGGTCGAGGGGTTCTGGCACGGCGGCTCGGGTGTGGTCGTGCTGCCCTGTGGCGCGGGCAAGACGCTGGTCGGGGCGGGCGCGATGGCGCAGGCCAAGGCGACCACGCTGATCCTGGTGACCAATACGGTCTCGGCCCGGCAGTGGAAGCACGAGCTGGTCAAGCGCACCTCGCTCACCGAGGAGGAGATCGGCGAGTACAGCGGGACGAAGAAGGAGATCCGGCCGGTCACCATCGCCACGTACCAGGTGCTGACGACCAAGCGGAAGGGCGTCTACCCGCACCTGGAACTCTTCGACTCCCGGGACTGGGGCCTGGTCATCTACGACGAGGTGCATCTGCTGCCCGCGCCGGTCTTCAAGTTCACCGCCGATCTGCAGGCACGGCGCCGGCTGGGGCTGACCGCGACGCTGGTGCGCGAGGACGGCCGGGAGTCGGACGTGTTCTCCCTCATCGGGCCCAAGCGCTTCGACGCGCCCTGGAAGGAGATCGAGGCCCAGGGGTACATCGCCCCCGCGGACTGTGTCGAGGTACGGGTCAACCTGACCGACTCGGAGCGGCTGGCGTACGCGACGGCCGAGACCGACGAGAAGTACCGCTTCTGTGCGACCACCGCCAGCAAGCAGAACGTGACCGAGGCACTGGTCCGCCGGCACCAGGGCCAGCAGACGCTGGTCATCGGGCAGTACATCGACCAGCTGGACGAGCTGGGCGAGCATCTGGACGCCCCGGTGATCAAGGGCGAGACCACCAACGCACAGCGCGAGAAGCTCTTCGACGCCTTCCGGCAGGGCGAGATCTCGGTGCTCGTCGTCTCCAAGGTCGCGAACTTCTCCATCGACCTTCCCGAGGCCACGGTCGCGATCCAGGTGTCCGGCACCTTCGGGTCGCGCCAGGAGGAGGCCCAGCGGCTGGGCCGAGTGCTGCGCCCCAAGGCGGACGGGCACGAGGCGCGGTTCTACTCGGTCGTCGCGCGCGACACCATCGACCAGGACTTCGCGGCCCACCGCCAGCGCTTCCTGGCCGAGCAGGGCTACGCGTACCGCATCGTCGACGCGGACGAGCTGCTGGCGGCGGACGAGGACGTCTGAGCCGACCCCCCGGGCGAGCGGCGCTGCCCGGCGCCTGGTGGGTCGCACCGCCGGGACCGGGCGGCTCGGCCCGTCGGGCCCTCGGTGGTCCGGCCCGCCCCGTGCCCGGTGGCTCAGCCCGCCCGGGACCCGCTGGGCAGTTCCTGTCCGGCGCGCTGCGCCGGAAGGCAGCCGCCCGGGACGCCGGGGACCACGGGGGTACCGGAGGCGGCGGAGGGCTGCCGCGTCCACCGGACCACGGCCGCCAGCAGGGCGAGACCGAGCACGGGGTACGGGGCCGCGAACGGCTGCTGCCACCACGCGAAGTGCAGGTCGAGGTCGCCGGTGTGCGGGATGATCCACATCGTGCGGGCGGCGAAGACGACGGTGACGGCGGCCAGCAGCGCCCTGCGCCACGGGCTGCGCCGGGTGTGCGCGGCGAGCGCGACGAGCAGCGGCACGCACCAGACCCAGTGGTGGGACCAGCTGATCGGCGAGACCAGCAGGGCCGTGACGGCCGTGCAGAGCACACCCCAGCTGTCCAGGCCGCGCCGCTTGTACACCCGGCGGGCGGTGTAGAGCCCGGCCGCGGCGGTCAGCAGCGCGGGCACCGCCCACAGGAGACCGGGCTCGGGGTCGTGCAGCACGCGGGTGATCAGGCCCTGGAGCGACTGGTTGTCGACGATCCAGATCTTGCCGACCCGGCCGGTCTCGAACATCCGCTGCGTCCAGAACTCGATGCTGGCGGCGGGCAGCACCAGCCAGCCCAGCAACGCCGAGACCAGAAACCCGCCGAGGACGGTAAAGGCGGCCTTCACCCGGCCGGTGACCAGGAGATAGAGGCCGAAGATCGCGGGCGTGAGTTTGATGCCGGCCGCGATGCCGGTGGCGAACCCCTTGAAGCGGGCGCCGTCCGGCCGGGAGAGGTCCCACAGGACCAGGCAGGTCAGCGCGAGGTTGACCTGGCCGAAGACGAAGGTCTGGAAGACCGGCTCCAGCCACAGGCCGAGCGCGGTGGAGGCGAGGATGACGGGCGCGGTGCCGGCTGCCTTGCGCAGGCCCGCGGCCTTGCAGGAGAGGTGGATCAGCAGCGCGAGAAGGACCGCGTTGACGAGTACGCCGACGACTTTGAGGGTGCCGAGGGAGACCCAGGTGGTCGGTATGAAGAGCACCGCCGCGAAGGGTGGATAGGTGGCCGGAAGTGCCCACTTGGTGACCGTGAACCCGTAGAGATCGCCGCCGGCCGCGGCCGCCTGGCCCTCGGCCCGGTAGACCGCTATATCGGACATCGGCATCGGCAGGACCTGGTAGAGCAGCCACAGTCCGGCCAACGAGGCCATGAGCAGCGCCGTGGCGATCACCAGGCCGCGGGGGCGGGCGATGCCCTGCCCCCAAGTCCGTCTCCCCGTCCGCGTCCCCTCGGCGGCAGACACCCCTTGTCCCCTCCCCGTCGCCCTGAGTGCACCCTCTGGCGCGACGCTAGTGGATCGAGGCCTACGGGCCGTAACGGTTTCCGGTCATCCGCACCTCAACTGCGGGGCGGCCGTGTAACCGCACGCCTCGGCGTCGGTCGGTCGTCCGTCGCGTGATCCGTCGCGACAGTCGCTCCGCCGTGTCGTCGTCCGCCGCGTCAGGTGCTCGTGCGTCGCGTCGGCCGCCGCGTCCGGTGCGTCGTCCGTCGCGTCAGGCGCTCGTCCGGTGCGTCCGTCGGTCGGTGGAGTCGTCCGTGGAGCCATCCGTGGAGTCGTCGGCGTACTCGCCCATGACGACGACGCTGAAGGCCGCCGTGGCGAAGACCTTGATCGCGCGGAGGGCGTTGCCCACGACATAGCGGTGCTCGTGGACGGGCGCCGGACCGCTTCCGGGATCCGAGCCGAGGGCCGTGGCGCCCTTGACCGGGTGGAGGGAGATCGGGTGGGCGGAACCTGGGGGAATCGCTGCGCTGCTCATGTCTCCATGATGAAATTCACGCGATTGCAGCACATCGGTCCATAGGTCCATCCCTGGGGCCGGACGTCACCCTCCAGACCCACCCCGCCCCCTACGGGAGGCCTACGGCGCTCTCGGGGACCGTCCGCCCCGGAACGACCGCCGCAACCCCGCCCGAATTCCGTTGGCGCCCTTCTGAGCCGCTGACTACAATCGCGCGTCTGCCTGCCTCCCGTCGAGGAGTGCCGCCGGCCGGTCGGAAACCGGACGGTCCTTCGCTTCACGCCGCTGACCCGCGCATCGCACGAACCGCGCTACGCACCGACACCGGCCCGCCGCGCCCGCTCACCCCGGCGCGCCCGCCGAAGTACCCGCCACCGGAGGCAACGCCGTGCCCTCGCACGCCCACCCGTCACCCGACCACCACCCCTCACCGACGGCGCTACGCACCGACAGCACTCCCCCGTCACCCGACCACCACCCCTCACCGACGGCGCTACGCACCGACAGCACTCCCCCGTCACCCGACCACCACCCCTCACCCGCGTCACCCACCCCGGCCCCCGCTGCCCCGGCCGAGACCACCACGTCCTGCGACCCCCTCCAGCGGGAGAAGGCGCACCTGGCCGCCTCCCGCGCGGCGCTGCGCGCCATGCGCGAGGACGCCGAGGCGCTGAACATCGCCGATGTCACGGCGAACTGGGTCAACGCCGAGGTCCTCCAGGGCGAGATCGACGCCCGGATCAAGGCGCTCGCGGACCTCTCCCACACCCCGCTCTTCTTCGGCCGCCTCGATTACCTCCACGCCCCCGGCCTCGACCTCGCCGAAGGCGCCTCACGAGGGGCGGCGCACCGCGCCTCCGGCGAGGGTGGTGATGGGCAACGGGAGGGCGAGAACTTCTACATCGGCCGACGGCACGTCCACGACGCCGACGGCGACCCCATGGTCATCGACTGGCGCGCGCCCGTGTCCCAGCCGTTCTACCGGGCCTCCAAGAAGGACCCGATGGACCTCCGGCTGCGCCGCCGGTTCGGTTACACGGCCGGTGAGTTGACCGCCTACGAGGACGAGCACCTCACCGACCCCGCGGAGGCGGAACGGACCAGCCGGCTCCTCCAGTCCGAGATCGAGCGCCCGCGCGTCGGCCCCATGCGGGACATCGTCGCCACGATCCAGCCGGAGCAGGACGAGATCGTGCGCGCCGGCATCGGCGGCTCGGTCTGCGTACAGGGGGCGCCGGGCACCGGTAAGACGGCCGTCGGCCTGCACCGTGTCGCGTATCTGCTGTACGCGCACCGTGAGCGGCTGGCCCGCGCCGGCACCCTCGTCATCGGCCCGAACCGCTCGTTCCTGCACTACATCGAGCAGGTGCTGCCGGCCCTCGGTGAGCTGGAGGTCAAGCAGGCCACGGTCGACGACCTGGTCGGCCATGCGGAGGTGCGCGGTACCGACGAGGCGGCCGCCGCGACGGTCAAGGGCGACGCGCGCATGGCGGAGGTGCTGCGACGGGCGGTCCGCTCGCACATCACCATGCCGCAGGAGCCCTGCGTGGTCGTCCGCGGCTCCCGCCGCTGGCGCGTACCGGCCTATGAACTCGAAGAACTCGTCACGGAGTTGATGGACCGGGACATCCGCTACGGAGCCGCCCGCGAGGCGTTGCCGCAGCGGATCGCGCATGCCGTACTGGTCCGGATGGAGCAGGCGGGCGAGGCCCCGGACGACCGGGTGCAGGACGCGGTGGCCCGTAACGCCGCCGTGAAGGCCGCGGTCAAGGCGGTGTGGCCGCCGGTCGACCCGGCCAAGCTGGTGCTGCGGCTGCTGGGCGACGCGGAGTTCCTGGCCGAGCAGTCCGAGGGGATCCTGACGCCCGAGGAGCAGAAGACGATCCTGTGGACCAAGCCGGCCCGCAGCGTGAAGAGCGCCAAGTGGTCGTCGGCGGACACGGTGTTGATCGACGAGGCGATGGACCTGGTCGCACGCACCCACTCCCTCGGCCATGTGGTCCTGGACGAGGCGCAGGACCTCTCCCCCATGCAGTACCGCGCGGTCGGCCGCCGCTGCTCCACGGGCTCCGCGACCATCCTCGGCGACATCGCACAGGGCACCACTCCCTGGGCGACCGACACCTGGGAGGAGGCGCTGCGGCACCTGGGCAAGCCCGGCTCGGCCGTCGAGGAGCTCACCCAGGGCTTCCGTGTGCCGCGCGAGGTCATCGCCTACGCGTCCCGGCTGCTGCCCGCCATCGCCCCCGACCTGACGGAGGCCACCTCCATCCGCGAGTCGGCGGGCGACTTCGAGATCCGCCCGGTCGAACCGGCGGATCTGACCACCGCCACCCTCGCCGCCTGCGACGAGGCGCTGAAGAAGGAGGGCTCGGTCGGCCTGATCGCCGCGGAGGCCCGTATTCCGACGCTGCGCGGTGCGCTGGAGGCGGCGGGCGTGGTCTGCCTCGCCCCCGGCGAGGAGACCTCGGCCGAGGCCCGGCTGACGCTGGTGCCCGCCACGCTCGCCAAGGGCCTGGAGTACGACTACGTCGTCCTGGACGAGCCGGCCGCGATCGTCGACGGCGAACCGGACGAACGCACCGGCCTGCGCCGCCTGTACGTATGCCTGACCCGGCCGGTGTCCGGCCTGACGGTGGTCCATGCGGCGGCGCTGCCGGAACAGCTGGCCGGCCCCTGAGGACCGGCCGCCACGGGCGTCAGGCGACCTTGGCGCAGATCATGGTCCGGCCGTCGTACACGTTCCAGGAGTAGCGGTAGTGGCCCGGGTCGGCCGGACAGGCATTCGTGCCCGCGGACGACGGCAGGAGGGCCGTGACCTGCATGATGTAGCTGAACTCCGAGGGCACCCGTCCGGCGCCGCAGCTCCACATGGTGAGGAGGTTCGCCGGGCCGGGCCGGCCGCCCCCGGCCTTGGCCAGGAAACACTGGCCCGTCCGGAACTGCCGCTCCACACACAGGTTCGTGAAGGTGTGGTCCACCCCCGTGTGCCACCAGCTGCCGCGTCCGCTCCCGGACGTGCAGCCGCCCCCGCTCGGAGTCACCCGCAGCACCCGTAGGTAGGCGTCGGCCGCGCCACAGCCGACCCGCTCCGGCGCCGTACGGCTCCAGCTGCCGTAGCCGTTCTGGTAGGCGTCGAGGCAGTCGCCGGCCCGTACGGAGGCAAAGGCCCGGTCGGCCGGGCTGGGCGTGCGGGACACCGCGGTGGTGGGTGCGGAGGTGGTCGCGCCGCTGGTGGAGGAGCCGCCGGTGGACGAACCACTGGTGGACGTGCCGCTCGCGGAGGTGTCGCGGGTGGGCCCGGAACCGGTGCCGCCGCCGGTGGAGGTGCCGGTCGTCGTGGCGGAGCCGAGCCCGCCGCTGCTGTACGTACCGCTCGATGTGCTGCTCGATGCGCCGCCGGTCGACGTCCCGCTGCCCGTCGAGCCGGCGGTGTCGCTGCCGTCCCAGGGCTTCCAGATGAAGACCGCGAACGCGATGACCGCGATCACCACCCAGAAGCAGCCGGACGAGGAGTCGGCGGTCTTCGCGGCGGACGAGGGCGAGGACGCGGAGGCGCGCGGGGCCGCGGTGGGCGCCCCGGCTTTCGCGCCGGACGGCGGCCGGGGCGAGGAGGCCGCACCCGCCCGCCCCGGGGAGGCCGCGCCCGCCTGCCCCGAGGCCCGGGCCCGCTGCGCGCGCCGCGCCTGCTCCGCGCGCTGCCGCCGCTCCCGCTCCTCGCGTTCGCGGCGCTGCTTCTTCTCGGCCTCCGCGGCCGCCCGCGCCCTGGCCGCCGCCCGCCTGCGGTCCTCCGCCTCCTTCCGTTCCCGGGCCGCGCGCGCCGCGCGCTCCCGCTCGGCGCGGTCCCGCTCCTCCTGCTTCTGGCGGGCGGCCCGCTGCTCCTCCTCCTTGCGCGCGGCGCGCGCGGCCTGTTCCCGCCGTGCGGCCCGCTCCTCGGTGGAGACCCGGGTGGGCGCCGGCGGCGGCACCTGCCGCGTCCGCGCGTCGACGGTGAGCGCCTCGTCCCCGCCCCCGCCCTCGCGTAACGCCCGCCCCTGGGCCTCGTACGCCTCGATCAGTGCGGTCCACCGCGGCGGCAGCCAGCGCTCGCCGCGCCGCGACGTGGGCGACCGGTCGAGTTCCTCCAGGAACTGCCGCAGGACGTCGGCCGGTTCGGGCCGCTGGGCCGGATCGGCGGCCAGGCACGGCCGGATCAGCGGGGTGAGTTCCTTGGGCAGCCCCGTCAGGTCGAGCGCGCCGCGCTGAACGAGGGTCAGCAGCCGGATCGTGTCGGCGGTCTCGGGGTAGGGCGGGCGGCCGACGGCGAGGTGGAAGAGCGTGGCGCCCAGCGAGTACACGTCGGACGCCGTGGTGGACGGCTCGGCGCGCGCCTGCTCGGGCGAGGTGAAGGCGATGGTGCCCAGCGTCAGCGAGGTACGCGTGATGTCGTTGGCGTGCGAGATACCGAAGTCGATCAGGCGCGGCCCGGCCAGCGGCAGCAGGATGTTCTGGGGTTTGACGTCCCGGTGGACGATGCCCGCCTCGTGCAGGATCACCAAGGCCTGGGCGGTGCCGGCGGCGATCCAGCGCACCGCCGAACCCGGCAGCCGTCCCTCGCTGCGGACGAGCTCGGACAGCGCGGGCGCCGGTATGTACTCGATGGCCATCCAGGGCTGCTCGGCGCCCGGGTCGGCGTCGCGCACCCGGGCCGTGAAGGCGCTGTCGATCCGCCGGGCCAGCGTCACCTCACGGGCGAACCGCCGCCGGTCGGTCTCGCTGACCAGGCCCTCGGCCAGCAGTGTTTTCACCGCGACGAGCGAACCGTCCACCGTGGACCGCGCCAGATAGATCCGTCCCATCCCGCCCGCGCCGAGCCGCCCGAGCAGCCGGTAGACGCCGAGCCGCTGCGGATCGTCGCCGCCGAGCGGCTTCATGCCGATGCCGGTCATGACGTGTCACCCTCCCCCTGGTCCCGCTGCCGTGACACCTGTCAAACAGTGGCACGGCTACGGGAGTTGAGGAAGCTGGTGAGCGGGGAGCCCGAGGGCGCGCGTGCGCCCGCCCGGCGCGCCCGCACGCCGGGTCCCGCCGGCCGACGGCTCAGACCCGCTGGACGACGGGCTGGTCCAGCGCCTCCCGCCAGGTCCGTACGGCCGCCGCGTCCACCGGTGCCGACCAGCCTGCGGGCCGGGCGGCGCCCCCGATGTGGAACGCGTCCAGTCCGGCCGCGCGCAGCGCCGGCAGCTGACCGAGGCCGAGCCCGCCGCCGACCAGGATCCGCGGACCGTACCCGGGCTCGCCCGCCGCCGTACGCGCCTGCTCGGCCAGCAGCGTCGGCACCCCCGCGTCGACGCCCTGCGCGGCACCGGCCGTCAGATAGGTGTCGAGCCCCGCGGTGCCGGGCGCCCCCGACAGCTCCTTGCGCAGCGCGTCCCGGTCGGCGGCCCGGTCGATGGCCCGGTGGAAGGTCCACCGGCAGCCGTCGATCACCTCGGCCAGCGCCGCCACCGCATCGAGATCCGGCCGCCCGTCCGGCGTCAGGAAGCCGAGGACGAACTCGTCGGCGCCCTCCGCCCGCAGCGCAGCGGCCTCCTCGCACAGTGCCGCCACGTCACCGGCCGCGAAGCCGTCGGCGGCCCGCAGCATCACCCGCAGCGGGAGGTCGACGGCCGCCCGGATCGCCGCGAAGGCGGCCCGGGGCGGGGTGAGCCCGTCGGCCGCCATGTCCGTGACCAGCTCCAGGCGGTCGGCCCCGCCGGCCCGGGCGGCGACCGCGTCCTGCGGGCCGAGCGCGATGACCTCCAGGAGCGCGCGCTTGCTCATATGACCCAATCCTTCGACGACGACGTGACGGGACGGACCCCACCACAACAGGTCTAGTCCAATATCCCAGACTACGGGTCTCCGGGCGCCCCGGGGGCCACCTCGGCACCGGCACGGCCGGAATCCGCCCGTACGCCTTATCGGTACGCCCTGTCCGTACGTCCTGGCCGCACGGCCTGTGCGTACGCCTTCTCCGCACGTCCCGTGCGTACGCCCTGTCCGCGCGTCCTGGTCGTACTCCCGTCCGTACGCCTACCCGGATGACCGGCCGTCGACCGGGGACGGACGTGGCCAGGGCGCCCGGACCCTCGGCCGCGCGGCTCGGCCGACGGGGCGGCGCACGCCCGCCGCGTCCTCCTCCCGCGGCCGCGCCCCCTTCAGAAGGGACATCCCCCTCAACCCCGCTTTCCGGACGCGGCGCGAGGCACAATGGCGGGCATGACCCCCGTGTCCCGTACGGCAGACACCACCACCGACCCGACGCAGGAGCTGCGGCAGCGCTGGGCCGTGACCGTCGCCAAGGCCCGCGGCGCCAAGAACCCCACGGCACCCGACCCCGCCCCGTATGCGGACAACCTCCTGTCCCGTTGGCGCGAGCCGCAACGCCGCTATCACACCGTCGAGCATCTGACCGCGGTCCTCTACCGCATCGACGAACTCGCGCAGCACGCCGACGACTTGCCCACCGTCCAGTTGGCGGCCTGGTTCCACGACGCCGTCTACCGGCCGGACCGCTCCGAGAACGAGGAGCGCAGCGCGGCCCTCGCCGAACGCGCACTGCCCGAGCTGGGCATCGGCCCGGCCCGCACGGCCGAGGTCGCCCGCCTGGTACGGCTCACCGTCACCCACGACCCGGCGCCCGACGACCCCGACGGCGAGGTGCTGTGCGACGCCGACCTCGCCGTGCTCGCCGGTTCCCCCGACGAGTACGCGGCCTACGCCGCCGCGGTCCGCGCCGAGTACGCTTTCGTCCCCGACCCCGACTTCCTCGCGGGCCGCTCCGCCGTGCTCTCCCAACTCCTCTCCCTCCCCCGCCTTTTCCGCACCCCCCGCGGCTACGACCGCTGGGAACACCTCGCCCGCCGCAACCTCACGACGGAGCTGGATCTGCTGCGGGGGGCCTAGGGCCTGTCTTCAAAGTCCCGTCGTTCGCCCGCAGGGCGGGCCCTGCGGTGTCTGGTGCGTGCGATCGCAAGGCGGAGGGCCTTCCCGGTACTGGGTGTACCGGGAAGGTCCCGACAACGCGGCGAGCGTGCGTGCCAGGCACCGCAAGGCAGGCGGGACTTTGAAGACAGGCCCTAGGACGTGTAGGACGTCTCCGCAGAGGCAGGGATCGTTCCGGCCACCTCCGGGGTCGGTGCGGCGGGGGTCGATGCGGCGGGGGGCGTGGCGCGTGGGGCTTGTCGGCTGGCTTTGGGACGGGTGGGCCTGGGACATAGCGGGCTTCGGCACTGCGTACGCGTCCCCGCCGGCCTACGGCCCGTCCCGTCCGCAGCCCGGCGGCGGCACCGGGAATGCCGGCCGTCCTACCGCTGTTAGTAGTGGATATGCCAGCACCGTCCGACCGCGCCCGCCTGCCCATAGCCGTCTACGTCCTCGGCCTCTCCGTCTTCGCTCTCGGCACGTCCGAGTTCATGCTCTCCGGCATCCTCCAGCCGCTCGCCCGCGATCTGCGGGTCTCGATTCCGCAGGCCGGACTCCTGGTCTCCGCCTTCGCGATCGGCATGGTGGTCGGCGCGCCGGTGCTCGCCGCCGCAACGCTCCGGCTCCCGCGCCGGACGACCCTGATCGCCCTGCTCGCCGCCTTCGGCCTGGGCCAGGTGGCGGGCGCGCTGGCCCCCTCCTACGGCGTGCTGTTCGTCTCCCGCGTGGTGAGCGCGCTGGCCTGCGCCGGCTTCTGGGCGGTCGGTGCGGCCGTGGCCGTTTCGCTGGTGCCGGTGACCGCACGGGCCCGCGCGATGGCAGTCATGGTCGGCGGCCTCAGCATCGCCAATATCGCGGGCGTCCCGGCCGGCGCACTGCTCGGCCAGCACGCCGGCTGGCGCGCCGCCTTCTGGGCCGTGGCCGGACTGGCCGCGATCGGCCTGCTCGGCGTGGTCGCGCTGGTGCCGCGGACGGCCGTGCCCACCGGCGACGACCGCCCGCAGCTCCGCCGTGAGCTGGCCATCTACAAGGACAAGCAGGTCTGGCTGGCGCTGACCGCCACCGCGCTGAACGGCGCCGCGGTCTTCGCGCTCTTCTCCTACCTCTCGCCGCTGCTGACCGGCACCGCAGGCCTCGCCGAGAGCTGGGTGCCGACGGTGCTGGCGCTGTTCGGCGTCGGCGCGCTGATCGGTACGTTCATCGGCGGCCGGATCGCCGACGCGCACCTGTTCGGGACGCTCTTCGGCGGCATCATCGCGTCCACGGTCGTGCTGACCGTCCTGGCGCTGACCGCGCACAGCCCGGCCGCCGCCATCGCGCTCTCGCTGATGCTCGGGGTGACCGCGTTCACCACGGCCCCGGCGCTCAACGCCCGGATGTTCAACGTGGCGAACGCCGCGCCGACGCTGGCCGGCGCCACCACCACCGCCGCCTTCAACATCGGCAACACCCTCGGCCCCTGGCTCGGCGGTCTGGCCATCGGCGCGGGCTGGGGCTACCCGTCCGTGGCCTGGACCGGCGCCGCGCTGGCCGCGGCGGCCGTCGTCACCACGGCCTTCGCCTTCCGCCTGCACCGCACCACGAGCCACTCCCGGCTGATCGCCTCGTCGGCCACCGCCACGCCGGTACCGGCGGGACGCACGACAGCGGACGCGGGAGAGGCGGCAGAGGCCGCACGGGCCGGAGAGACCGCAAGGGCCGGAGAGGCAGCAGAGGTGAGGGGTGCGGCGGGACAGCACTGAGTCCCCCGCGGGGGCACCACAGAACGCGCCGTGACAGCCCCCGCTCACGCCCCGCCGTCGAACCTCCACCGCGTCTGGCTGTAGGTCTCGCCCCGGCCGAACCCGAAGGCCGTGACCGGCTCGACGCGGAAGACCACGGCCCGGTTGCCCTGCCCGTAGAACGCACCGTCGCGGACGTCGAAGTGCCAGTCGCTGCCGTACTTGTCGACGTACAGATCGGCCAGTCGGCGCAGTGTCGGCTCGTCGCCCACCTGCACCGCCTCGCCCTCGACGACCACATCGAGCCCCGCGTGCAGATCGTTGCCGCCGGCGGTCGAGGTCGTCAGCACGCAGTGGGCGTTGGATTCGAGGTTCTTGGCCTTGCGTTCGCCGGGACCGGTGCAGAAGTGGAGCGCGCCGTCCGACCAGACGGCGAGCAGCGGGGTGACATGCGGGCGGCCGTCGGGCCGGACGGTGGTGAGCCAGAAGATCTCCGCCTCGGTCATACCGCCGACGGCCGCGGGCCATCCGGTCGCCGTGGCGTCCTCACTGCTGTAGTCGGGATCGAGATCGGTGGCCGGTTCCCGGCCCGGTTCGCTGGTCGACATGACTGTCCCCTTCCGATACGGCGCGCGGTCAGGCCCGTCATGCCCATCGTGCGGGGGCGCTCCGCCCCGCCGCCGCTACGACGCGCCGCGGCGGGCCGCCTCACCCCGTCGGCGCCGGGCGGTTCTTGGGACGCCGCAGCCCCGCGGCCGTCAGCCGGCGCAACAGCTCCTTGCTGCCGACCTCCACGGCCCCGGCCCGCACCGCGTCGCGGTACCGCTCGGCCGGCAGGTCGTAGTGGTCGCGCTCGAACGCCCGCCGGGGCGCGCCGATTCCCGCCGCGAACGCGTGCAGTTCGTCGAAGGAGTGATCGCTGACCAGATGCGACCACATGCGGCCGTGCCCGGGCCAGGTGGGCGGATCGATATAGATCGCCACGTCAGCCCTCCGGCCGGATCGCTGCATCAGCCCGCCGCACCATCGACCACCTCACCCCTCCATGGGAGCGCCGAGCCGCCCGACCCGAGCCACCGCGACCGCCGTCTTGGGGCAGACCCAATGCGGGTCGGGCCCCAACTCCGGTTCGACGTCGAGCGCATGGGGATCGCCCGACTCCGTGCACACGGGGCACAGCGGCCAGCGGCCGTACCGGTCCAGCAGGGCGTCCTGGACGTCCTGCGCTATCAGTCCCGCGACGAATGCCGCGCCTTCAGGCCATTGCTCCACCCACCACCGGCGGTGGACGACCGCGTCCTCCACGAGCGAGACGATGTCGGCGTCGGCCACCTTGTCCGCCATCAGGTCGGCGAGCACCAGCGCCCGCGCGGCGTGCAATGCCTGTTCCAGCTCCATGCCCCCCATTGTCCCCCGACCACCCACCGGCGAACGGCGTGGTCCACAGCCCCTGGGCGGATCGTGCGCACTGTCCACGGCACTCACAGAGGGTATTGACGCCGCGCGTCGATGAAATTACTTTTCAAGTGTGAGCAGTAGCGTGAAGGAAACTTTCAAGGACGTGGCCGTCGAGACCCGACCGGCCCCGGCCCCACCCGCCCCCGCCGCGCTGGCCGCCAAGGTCCGCACCCTCGCCCCGACGATGACCCGCTCCATGCAGCGGGTCGCCGAGACCGTCGCGAGCGACCCGGCCGGCTGCGCCGCCCTCACCGTCACCGGCCTCGCCGAGCGCACGGGCACCAGCGAGGCCACCGTCGTGCGGACGTCCCGGCTGCTCGGCTACCCGGGCTACCGCGACCTGCGGCTCGCCCTCGCCGCGCTCGCCGCGCAGCAGGAGGCCGGCGGCGCGCCCGCGGTGACCGCCGACATAGCGGTCGACGACTCCCTCGTGGATGTCGTCGCGAAGCTGGCGCAGGAGGAACAGCAGTGCCTGGCCGACACCGCCGCGGCACTGGACGTCACCCAGCTCGAAGCCGCCGTCGCCGCGCTCTCCGACGCCCGCCGCATCGATGTCTACGGCATAGGGGCCTCCAACCTCGTCGGCCAGGACCTCGTCCAGAAGCTGCTGCGCATCGGCCTGATCGCGCATGCGCACGCGGACCCCCATCTGGCCGTGACGAACGCGGTGCAGATGCGGACCGGTGACGTCGCCCTCGCGATCACGCACTCCGGTCGGACCACGGACGTCATAGAGCCGCTGCGGGTGGCCTTCGACCACGGCGCGACGACCATCGCCATCACCGGCCGCCCGGACGGCGAGATCGCCTCGTACGCCGACTACATCCTGACCACGTCCACGGCCCGGGAGAGCGAGCTGCGGCCGGCCGCGATGTCGTCCAGGACCAGCCAGCTGCTGGTCGTGGACTGCCTGTTCATAGGGGTGGCGCAGCGTACGTACGAGACCGCGGCCCCCGCGCTCTCCGCCTCCTACGAGGCCCTCGCCCACCGCCACTCACCGCGCAACAACCATCGCTGACCGCAGGCCGCCCCACCCCCGCGGCCCGTTCCACGACGGCGGCACGGTGCCGCGGCACACCGGCACACCGGCACACCGGCACACCGCAACGAGGCCGCCGACAGCAAGGTCCCCCACACGAGCCCGACCCGAAAAGAGCAGTCATTGCCATGACCTCCACCGCCGACTACGCCCATCTGCGCGCCCAGTTGGACACCCTCACCACCGAGGCCTTCCGGCCCGAGCTCGCGGACATCGACCGCCGCTCCACCCTCGACATCGCCCGCACGATGAACGACGAGGACGCCACCGTCCCCGCCGCCGTCGCCCGGCGGCTCCCCGAGATCGCCGCCGCCATCGACGCCACCGCCGTCCGCATGGCCCGCGGCGGCCGCCTGATCTACGCGGGCGCCGGTACGGCCGGCCGCCTCGGGGTGCTGGACGCCAGCGAATGCCCGCCGACCTTCAACACCGACCCGTCCGAGGTCCTCGGGCTGATCGCGGGCGGCCCGTCCGCGATGGTCTCCGCCGTCGAGGGCGCCGAGGACAGCACGAAGTTCGCCGTCGAGGACCTGACCGGGATCGGCCTGACCGACGTGGACACGGTCGTCGGCATCTCCGCCTCCGGCCGCACCCCGTACGCGATCGGGGCCGTCGAGTACGCCCGGGACCTGGGTGCCCTGACCATCGGCCTGTCCTGCAACGCCGGTTCGGCGCTCGCCGCGGCCGCCGAACACGGCATCGAGATCGTGGTCGGCCCCGAACTGCTGACCGGCTCCACCCGGCTCAAGGCGGGCACCGCCCAGAAGCTGGTGCTCAACATGCTCTCGACCCTCACCATGATCCGTCTGGGCAAGACCTACGGGAATCTGATGGTCGACGTCCGCGCCTCCAACGAAAAACTGCGGGCCCGCTCGCGCCGGATCGTCGCGCTCGCCACCGGCGCCACCGACCCGGAGATCGAGGCCGCGCTCCGCAGCACGGACGGCGAGGTGAAGAACGCCATCCTCACCCTCCTCGGCGAGGTCGACGCCCCCACCGCCGCCCGCCTCCTGGAAGCCGCCAACGGCCATCTGCGCGAAGCCCTCCAGGCCGCCAAGTCCGGCTGAGCCCGGCTGGGATCCCCTGGCTCCCAGCAACGACACCACTCACCCCCTGCCCCGAGCCGGGCCCCACCCCGGTCCCGCCCCACCCTCTGCTCCCCTCCCCCTGCTCCCGACCCCTCTCCCGGTTCGTCTCCACAGCAAGGCACCCCATATGCCCGAAGACAAGAACCGCGCCACCGCCGCCGCGCTCCTCCCCCTCGTCGGCGGCGCCGAGAACCTCACCTCCATCGCCCACTGCATGACCCGGCTCCGGCTCGGCATCCGGGACCGCTCCCTGGTCCAGGACGAAGCCCTCAGGGCACTCCCGACCGTCATGGGGGTGGTCGAGGACGACACGTACCAGATCGTGCTGGGCCCCGGGACGGTCGCCCGGGTCACTCCCGAGTTCGAGCGCCTGGTCGAGCAGGCCCGCACCACCACACCGGAGGCCCTCGCCCCACCCGTCAGCCCCAGGGCCCCCACCCCCGCTCCCTCACCCGCCTCCGCTTCCCCCTCCGCTGCCTCCGCCTCCGCGCCCGAAGTCCCCTCGGAGACCCCCGCCCCCACCACCGCAGAGGAGCTTGCCGCTCAGGGCGCCGCCCTCAAGGCCCGGCAGAAGTCCAGGAACTCCACCCCGGTGAAGCTGTTCCTGCGCCGGATCGCCCAGATCTTCGTCCCGCTGATTCCGGCCCTGATCGGCTGCGGCATCATCGCCGGCATCAACGGTCTGCTGACCAACCTCGGCTGGCTGCCGTCCGTCGTCCCGGCGCTGGCCGCCCTCGCCTCCGGCTTCCTGTCCCTGATCGCCGTCTTCGTCGGCTACCAGACCGCCAGGGAGTTCGGCGGCACGCCGATCCTCGGCGGCGCGGTCGCCGCGGTCATCGTGTTCCCGGGCGTCGCCCATGTCACGGCCTTCGGCCAGAAGCTCGCACCGGGCCAGGGCGGGGTGCTCGGCGCACTGGCCGCGGCGCTGCTCGCGGTCCGGGTGGAGAAGTGGTGCCGCAGACACGTTCCCGAGGCGCTGGACGTCCTCATCACCCCGACCCTGACCGTCCTGGTCACGGGCCTGGTCACGATCTTCGGCCTGATGTTCGTCGCGGGCGAGGTCGCCACCGCCATCGGCACGTTCGCCACCTGGCTGCTGGCCCATGGCGGGGCCTTCGCCGGTCTCGTCCTGGGCGGCCTCTTCCTCCCCCTCGTGATGCTGGGCCTCCACCAGGCCCTGATCCCGATCCACACCACCCTCATCGAGCAGCAGGGCTATACCGTCCTGCTCCCGATCCTCGCCATGGCGGGCGCAGGACAGGTCGGCGCCGCCCTCGCGGTCTACCTCCGCCTCCCCCGCAACCGCTCGATCCGCACGACCATCAAGTCCGCCCTCCCCGCGGGCTTCCTGGGCGTCGGCGAACCCCTGATCTACGGTGTCTCGCTCCCCCTGGGCCGCCCCTTCATCACCGCCTGCATCGGCGGGGCCTGCGGCGGCGGCTTCGTCGGCTTCTTCAACCAACTCGGCGACACCGTCGGCTCCACCGCCATCGGCCCCTCCGGCTGGGCGCTGTTCCCCCTGGTCAAGGGCAACCAGAACCTCACCACCACCCTCGTCGTCTACGCCCTGGGCCTGGCCGTCGGCTACCTCACCGGCTTCCTCGCCACCTACTTCTTCGGCTTCGGCAAAGAGCTGCGGGCGGAGCTGAACGCCGATCCCGGCACCGCCGCCCCGCACGGCGCACCGGCCGGGCCCACGGCCACCGGAGGCCCGGCCGCCCCGAGCACACCGGCCGGCCTGGGGGCACGCTGAGGGCCGGACCCCGGGTGGTGTCCGTGAAGGGCACGCCCGGTGGCGGTCCGTCAGGGCATCCGGCTCTCCCAGTTCCGTTCTCTGAGGCGGGCCGCCAGTACGGCGGACGGCGGGGCGGGGCGCAGTAAGTACGGCGGGCAGGTCCACGGCCGGCCACCACCGGGCTCCCGGAGCCGCACCAACGGCCCCTGGTGGCCCACGACCCGGCCGACGCGCCCGTCCCGCCCGTCCATCGCATAGCTGCCGGACACCGGAATCACGGCTGTCCCTCCTCCGGGCCGTGCCCGGGGGCGGTGGTCTTGGCGTAGTCGACCAAGACCTCCGCCAGCCGCTGGGCGGTGTCCAGATTGCAGCGCCCCAGCTCGACCAGGGGCGCCATGACGCTGCTCGCGCACGACACCGGGTCGACGCAGAGGGAGGGCAGGGTGACCCCCACGGCCTGGAGTGCGGTGTGCAGTTCCGCCATGACGCCCTCGGCCTGCCGTACCCGATCACGCGCCGTCAACATTTCTCCTCATCACCTTCCACGCTGGGTATCCCCGTAGTGCACACAGCGTGGCGGCTGACGGCCCGGCCTGCAGAGAGACGCAGATCCAACAACCGATCGTGTGTAACAGGGAGTTGCCACGATGCCCGGCCGGGGGCCTCTCACCCCGCCCTTGTCACCCCGCGCCATGCTCGGGGCCGGGGTACGGCACCAGCGCTCTCGCCCCGCTCGGCGCCCGTGTGCAGTGCCTGCGCGCAGCGGGCCCCGCGGACGGAATGCGGCCCGCGCGCCGGCAGTCGGTCGTACGGCCGTCAGCCGTACACCCGCGCGGAAAGCGACCGCCGTGGACGGCTCGGCCGCACCCGGAAACGCCGCCGGGGCGGCACCCCCTGGGAGGAGGGTGCCGCCCCGACGAACGCGTGGACGTGATCCGGGAGGATCAGCTCTCTGATCCGAGGATCAGAAGTCCATGTCACCGCCCGGCATGCCGCCCGGAGCGCCCGCCGCGGCGGCCTTCTCCGGCTTGTCGGCGATGACGGCCTCGGTGGTGAGGAAGAGCGCCGCGATGGAGGCGGCGTTCTGCAGCGCGGAGCGCGTGACCTTGGCCGGGTCGATGATGCCTTCGGCGATCATGTCGACGTAGTCGCCGGTCGCGGCGTTGAGGCCGTGACCCACGGGCAGGTTGCGCACCTTCTCCACGACAACGCCGCCCTCGAGGCCGCCGTTGACGGAGATCTGCTTGAGCGGGGCCTCCAGGGCCAGCTTCACCGCGTTGGCGCCGGTGGCCTCGTCACCCTCCAGCTCCAGCTTCTCGAAGACCGAGGAAGCCTGCAGCAGGGCCACGCCACCGCCGGCGACGATGCCCTCCTCGACGGCCGCCTTCGCGTTGCGAACGGCGTCCTCGATGCGGTGCTTGCGCTCCTTGAGCTCGACCTCGGTGGCGGCACCGGCCTTGATGACGGCCACGCCGCCGGCCAGCTTCGCCAGACGCTCCTGGAGCTTCTCGCGGTCGTAGTCCGAGTCGCTGTTCTCGATCTCGGCGCGGATCTGGTTGACCCGGCCCTGGACCTGCTCGCTGTCGCCGGCACCGTCGACGATGGTGGTCTCGTCCTTGGTGATGACGACCTTGCGGGCGCGGCCGAGCAGTTCGAGACCGGCGTTCTCCAGCTTGAGGCCGACCTCCTCGGAGATGACGGTGCCACCGGTGAGGATGGCGATGTCGCCGAGCATGGCCTTGCGGCGGTCACCGAAGCCCGGGGCCTTGACGGCGACGGACTTGAAGGTGCCACGGATCTTGTTCACGACCAGGGTCGACAGGGCCTCGCCCTCGACGTCCTCGGCGATGATCAGCAGCGGCTTGCCGGACTGCATGACCTTCTCCAGGAGCGGCAGCAGGTCCTTCACGCTGCTGATCTTGGAGTTGACGATCAGGATGTACGGGTCGTCGAGCGCGGCTTCCATGCGCTCCATGTCGGTCGCGAAGTACGCCGAGATGTAGCCCTTGTCGAAGCGCATACCCTCGGTGAGTTCCAGCTCCAGACCGAAGGTCTGGGACTCCTCGACGGTGATGACGCCTTCCTTGCCGACCTTGTCCATGGCCTCGGCGATCAGCTCGCCGATCTGGGTGTCGGCGGCGGAGATGGAGGCGGTCGAAGCGATCTGCTCCTTGGTCTCCACGTCCTTGGCCTGCTCCAGCAGGGCGGCGGAGACGGCCTCGACGGCACGCTCGATGCCGCGCTTGAGGGCCATCGGGTTGGCGCCGGCGGCTACGTTGCGCAGGCCCTCGCGGACCAGAGCCTGGGCCAGGACGGTCGCGGTCGTCGTGCCGTCACCGGCGACGTCGTCCGTCTTCTTCGCGACCTCCTTGACCAGCTCGGCGCCGATCTTCTCGTACGGGTCCTCGAGCTCGATCTCCTTGGCGATGGACACACCATCGTTGGTGATCGTGGGGGCGCCCCACTTCTTCTCGAGGACGACGTTGCGGCCCTTGGGGCCGAGGGTGACCTTGACGGCGTCGGCGAGCTGGTTCATCCCGCGCTCGAGACCGCGCCGTGCCTCCTCGTCGAACGCGATGATCTTGGCCATGTGAAGTGGTCCTCCCGGACTGGGGTGGATTGCTCCGGACCGCGCTGGCGCCCGCGACGGACGACCTGCAGACCTGTGTGGTTCCTTGCCCCACCCGGTCCACGGGCCTCACCGACCCGGTCCTTCTTTGTCACTCTCACTGGGAGAGTGCTAACGCAATGATTAGCACTCGCACCCCGCGAGTGCAAGGCGACTTCGAAGATGCGTCTCGCGCCGGTGGTGGCCGAGTGACGGATGAGGGCAGGCACACCGGGGCGGGCGCGCGGCTGTCCGCCGCCGGCGGCGACAGCAGAAGGCCCGCACCCCCTCGGGGGCGCGGGCCTTCCCTACGCAGCAGTCGGTCGGCGCCTCAGCCGGCCACCCGGACCATGTCCGCCTGCGGCCCCTTCTGGCCCTGCGAGATCTCGAACTCGACCCGCTGACCCTCCTCAAGGGTGCGGTAGCCGTCCATCTGGATCGCGCTGTAGTGGACGAAAACATCCGCACCACCGTCGACCGCGATGAAGCCGTACCCCTTCTCCGCGTTGAACCACTTGACGGTGCCCTGAGCCATGCCTAACTCCCCTATTACTGGCCCTTGCGCAGGACCGCACTCCGCGGACCCGGGTCAGACCTCACCCCGCGAAAGGCCCGTGGGGTGTGCGCCGGAACGCGTCGACCGCCGCTGAATGTATCTGCACAGATGCCCAGAGCAACAGGTCAATCGGACGAGAATTCTGGGGCCGGGGAATCGGCAATATGCGGTGAAATCCCGGTTCTTCGGGGCAAGCCGGGCCAGGCATAGCGCACCTAAGCGACAAATGCTGCACACACTTTGGGCACAACTGATCGCGGTCTCATATGCGTTCGGCACACGCACGCGCTATAGCGGAGGGGGATCACCCCAATGGTATCCCCTTTCACAACATGGAATTGCCCCGTCCGCTTTCTGGCGGACGGGGCAATTCCGGTCATGCAGGGGAAGAGATGGCGCAAATCAGCAGCCGCCGGCCACCGCCGGAATGATCGAGACGCCCGCGCCGTCGGGGGTCGGCGTCTCGAGGCCCTGCTCGAAGCGCACATCGTCGTCGTTGACGTACACGTTCACGAAGCGGCGCAGCTTGCCGGCGTCGTCCAGCACACGGGCCGCGATGCCCTGGTGGTTCTGCTCCAGGTCGGCGATCACCTCGGAGAGGGTCGCGCCCTCGGCGGCGACCTCGGCCTGGCCGTCGGTGTACGTGCGGAGGATGGTGGGGATGCGGACCTTGACGCTCATGGTGGTGCCTTCCGGGGTTGCGTGTACGAGTGCGGGGGCGGCGCGGCCTCGTGCGCGGGCCGGCGCCGGCGGCCTCAGCGGGCCAGGCCGGCCGCGCGGAACGCGTCCAGGTCCGGACGGATCGTGGCCGTGGGCCCGGAGGTCGGGGCGACCGCGTCCAGCGTCTTGAGGCCGTCACCGGTGTTCAGGACGACGGTCGTCAGGGACGGGTCGAGCACGCCCTGCTCGATGAGCTTCTTGGTCACGCCGACGGTCACACCGCCCGCGGTCTCCGCGAAGATGCCTTCCGTGCGGGCCAGCAGCTTGATCGCGTCCACGACCTGCTCGTCGTCGACGTCGTCGACCGCGCCGCCCGTACGGCGGGCGATGTCGAGCACATACGGACCGTCCGCCGGGTTGCCGATCGCCAGCGACTTGGCGATGGTCTTCGGCTTCTGCGGGCGCACGACGTCGTGCCCGGCCTTGAAGGCCGTGGACACCGGCGAGCAGCCCTCCGCCTGGGCACCGAAGATCTTGTACGGCTTGTCCTCGACCAGGCCGAGGGCGATCAGCTCCTTGAGCCCCTTGTCGATCTTCGTCAGCTGCGAGCCCGACGCGATCGGGATGACGATCTGGTCCGGGAGCCGCCAGCCGAGCTGCTCGCAGATCTCGTACGCGAGGGTCTTGGAGCCCTCGCCGTAGTAGGGGCGCAGATTGACGTTGACGAAGCCCCAGCCCTCGCCCAGCGGGTCGCCGATGAGCTCCGAGCAGAAGCGGTTGACGTCGTCGTAGTTGCCCTCGATGCCGACCAGGTCACCGCCGTAGACCGCGGCCATGACGACCTTGCCGGCCTCCAGGTCGTGCGGGATGAACACGCAGGACTGGAAACCGGCGCGGCGGGCCGCGGCGCCGACCGCACCGGCGAGGTTGCCGGTCGAGGAGCAGGAGAGCGTGGTGAAGCCGAAGGCGCGGGCGGCCTCGACGGCGATCGCCACGACGCGGTCCTTGAAGGAGTGCGTCGGGTTGCCGGAGTCGTCCTTGACGTACAGACCGCCGGTGACGCCCAGCTCGGCGGCGAGCCGGTCGGCCTTGACGAGCTTGGTGAAGCCGGGGTTCAGGTTGGGCTTGTCGGCCACGTCGGCGGGGACGGGCAGCAGCGGGGCGTAGCGCCAGATGTTGTCCGGACCGGCCTCGATCTGCTTCCGCAGGCTCTCGGGGTCGCCGCTCGGCAGGTCGTAGGCGACTTCGAGCGGCCCGAAACATTCCTGGCACGCGAAGATCGGGCCGAGCGGGAAGCGCTGTCCGCACTCGCGGCAGGACAGGGCTGCGGCGGGGCCCAGAGCGACGGTGGGGGTGTTTTCGGTGACTTGCACAGCCATGGAGGCGAGGCCCTTTCTCCTCATCTTCCTCGCGACGAATCTCGCCACGAGACGGATTTGGCACCTTCCCTAGCCGGGAGCCTCGCGCGCGGGACGATCGAGCGTCCTTGCGGCAAGACCGGCTGGAGGGTTGCCGGGGCTTCAACGGGCCGTGTCCCTCTGCCCCTCTGGATGAGCGGTATGGCGCTGGGCCGAAACCCAGGCGTTTGTGGCGCGGACCCCGACATGCGACGGTCATCCGCGTTGTTCAAGACTGTAACCGAAGGCACTGACGGTTGAGATAGTCGTCCGAACCGCGAGATGGATCACAGAGGCCGCCCACCGGCGGCGACCGAGGAGTCGTAGACGTGCTGGAAGAGGTGGAGGGCTGGCTGAGCAGCCGCTCCTGGTCCGCCGCGGACCGCCCGCTGGAAGCGCTGCTGGAGGCGAAGCGCCAGACGGGCCGCACGGTCAGTGTCGTACTGCCCGCGCTCGACGAGGAGGCCACCGTCGGAGCGATCGTGGCGGTGATCCGCGCCGAGCTGATGACCGGCCCGGTCCCGCTCGTCGACGAGCTGGTGGTGCTGGACTCCGGCTCCACCGACCGTACCGCCGAGGTCGCGGCGGCGGCCGGCGCCCGGGTCGTCCCCCGCGACAGCGTCCTGCCGCGGCTGCCCGCCCTCCCCGGCAAGGGCGAGGTGCTGTGGCGCTCCCTCCTGGCCACCACCGGCGACATCGTCTGCTTCATCGACGCCGACCTGCGCGAATTCTCCTCCGCCTTCGTCTCCGGGATCATCGGCCCGCTGCTGACGGACCCGGACATCCAGTTCGTGAAGGCGATGTACGACCGCCCCCTGGAGACCGGCACCGAGGGGGCCGGGGCAGGCCAGGGCGGCCGGGTGACGGAGCTGGTCGCCCGCCCGCTGCTGAATCTTCACTGGCCGCAGCTGGCCGGATTCGTCCAGCCGCTGGGCGGCGAGTACGCGGCCCGCCGCTCCCTCCTGGAACGTCTCCCCTTCCCCGTCGGCTACGGCGTCGAGCTCGGCCTGCTCGTCGACGCCCTGCACACCGTCGGCCTCGACGCCCTCGCCCAGGTGGACGTCGGCGTCCGCAAACACCGCCACCAGGACGGCCAGGCCCTCGGCCGGATGGCCGCCGCGATCTACCGCACCGCCCAACTCCGCCTGACCCGCGGCCACTTGGTACGCCCCCGGCTCACCCAGTTCGACCGCGGCGAGGACGGCTTCGTCCCCCGTACGACGGACGTGGACACCGAGGAGCGCCCCCCGATGGCCGAAATCCCGGAGTACGCGGAGCGGCGGGCGGCGTGAGCTCTCGCGCGGCGTGAGCGCTCAGGCGTCGAAGTCGTACTCCAGCACGTAGGCGGACGAGTCGAGGATCATCTCGTTGACCTCGACCGTGCGCCCGCCTTCCGTCCTGGCCATCCGGCTGATGAGAGTGACGGGCGTACCCGCAGGAAGGCGCAGCCGGTCGGTCTCCTCCGGCGTCGGCATGCGTGAACGCACCTCTTCCCTGAAACGGGCGGGAGCCGCACCCAGCTCGGCGAGCCGGGCGTAGGTGCCGCCGGCCCCGGTATCCGGCTGCGTGATCGCCGATCCCGCGACAAGAGCAGCGGGGAGGGAGGAGGTGGACAGCAACACCGGTTTGCCGTCGAGCACGAACCTGCGGCGCCGCACGACCACGGCGTCTCCAGGCGCCATGCCGAGCCGCGCCGCGACGTTTTCAGCCGCCGGCTCCTCGTCCACGGTGACCTCGTCCACCACCAGGTCACGGTCCGGGACATCGGCCGACCAGACCGACCGTCCCTCACTCCATTGCTCCCGAGCCAAGCGCGGGACGCCACGGCGCCGGATCGGCTGGAACGCCCGCACGAAGACCCCGGCACCCTTGCGGGCATCGGCAAGCCCCTCCGAGGTGAGCACACCGAGCGCCTGCCGGGCCGTCATCCGCGCCACGCCGTGCCGGTCCATCAGCTCGTTCTCCCCGGGCAGCCGGTCTCCGGGCCGGAACTCCCCCTCCGCAATCGCCCGCTTCAGAGCGTCGGCGATCCGGCGGTACTTGGGCGACGAGCTCTCCGGTGCGGCCATGGCGATGCATCCCTCCTGGCGATCTCCAGACATCCTAGAGATCTGTTCGAGTGCCACGGCGTCACCACCTACCTCGACGCCAACATCTCTAGAGAAGTAGTTGACGCTATGCACTCACCTCGATTCACTATGTAGCGACCCAACTTCTCTAGAGAACTGGAGTCGCCATGACGCCTCCTTCGCGTCCACGCCTGCTTCCCTGGTCGAGCCCGGAGGGGAAACCGTGCTACCTGCTCTCCGACGGGGACGGTCCGGTCACCCGCCAAGCGGACACCGTTGAGCGCGCCCAGCTCGCATCCGGTGACGTCCTTCTGGGGCATGCCCGTGCCCTCCTCCGCGACAACGGGACCACCACACCCGAACTGCGCTTTCCGGCCTGTTGCTTGACGGGCGCCCTCGGCGACACGCTGCGCATCTCCCGCAGCCGCGGTGACCGTCTCGGCTGCAGGCATCCGGAACCCGCGGAAGGGGAAGCGGCGTTGTCCCTCGACGCGTTCCGGCTGGGTGGCGGCTGAGGAGCGGTACCCCGGCCGCGTCTCTTGGCCGCTTCCGTACGTTTGCGCGGATCTGTCGCGGGTTACCTTCGCGACATGGTCTCCGAGCGCAGTGCGGCACCAGCGGGTGCCGAGGTTCTTGTCGCGTCCAATCGCGGGCCGGTCTCCTACGGCCTGGCGGAGGACGGCACGCTCACCGCCAAGCGGGGCGGGGGCGGACTGGTGTCCGGGCTGTCGGCCATCGGGCCGTCGGGGGGCGGCGCGCAGCGCCTCGATGAGGGGCGGTGGTCGGGAGACGGGCGGGCCGACGCGGTGTGGGTGTGTGCCGCGCTGGGTGACGGCGACCGGGAGGCCGTACGGCGGACGGGTGGTGCGCTGGATCCGGCCGACACCGGTGGACAGCGTGTGCGGATGCTGGACATTCCGGCCGAGGTGCATGCCGCCGCCTACAACGGCATCGCGAACTCCGTGCTGTGGTTCGTCCACCACATGCTGTACCAAACGCCGCTGGAGCCGGTCTTCGATGCGGAGTTCCGGGCGCAGTGGGCGTCGTACGAGGCCTACAACCGTGCCTTCGCCCAGGCACTCGCCGACGAGGCCGCCGAGGGTGCGGCGGTGCTGGTGCAGGACTACCACCTTTCGCTGGTCCCGGGGATGCTGCGGGCGCTGCGGCCCGACGTACGGATCGCCCATTTCTCGCACACGCCATGGGCGCCGCCGGAGTACTTCCGGATGCTGCCGGACGACATCGCCGAGCAGTTGTTGCGGGGGATGCTGGGCGCCGACCGGCTGGGGTTCCTCACCCACCGCTGGGCGAATGCGTTCCGCGCCTGCTGCGCCGAGGTGACCGGCGGCACCGAGGGCACCCTGATCGGCGTGCACGGGCTCGGGGCGGACGCCGCCTTCCTGCGGGAGCGGTCGCAGCAGGCGGACGTCAACGAGCGGCTGGCCATCCTGCGGGAGCAGATCGGCACGGGGCCCGACGGGACGGCGCGCAAAACCGTCGTCCGGGTGGACCGGACCGAGCTGTCGAAGAACATCGTGCGGGGGCTGCTCGCCTACCGCGAGCTCCTGGCCGGGCACCCGTCGTGGCACGGGCGTGTCGTGCATGTCGCCTTCGCCTATCCCTCGCGCCAGGACCTGGCCGTCTACCGGGAGTACACCGCGCAGGTCGGACGGCTCGCCGAGGAGATCAACGCCGAGTACGGCACGGAGAGTTGGCAGCCGGTCGTGCTGCATGTGAAGGACGACTTCGCGCGCTCGCTGGCCGCGTACCGCCTGGCCGATGTGGCCCTGGTCAATCCGATTCGGGACGGGATGAACCTCGTCGCGAAGGAGATCCCGGTGGTCTCCGAGCGGGGCTGTGCGCTGGTGCTCTCCCGGGAGGCCGGGGCCCACGAGGAGCTGGGCGAGGACGCCCTCACGGTCAATCCGTACGACGTCGGCGACACCGCGCGGGCGCTGCACGAGGCGCTGACGATGGAGGCCGGGGAACGCGGCGAACGCACGGCACGGCTGGCCGCCGCCGCCACGGCGCTGCCGCCGGCGCAGTGGTTCCTGGAACAGCTGCGGGCGCTGAGGGAGGAGACCCCGAAGCGGAACGCCCCCTGAATCGTCCGCCGCGACGGCCGTCCTTACGGGCGGGCCGGTGGTGAGGTGCGCGCGGATCAGCTGGCGGCGGCCGGGGCGGTGCCGAGGAGAGACTGCAGGGATGCGCGGTGGAGGTCGGCGATGGGGGCGAGCAGGTCCGGGTGGCGCAGCAGCGGCGCCGCGCGGTGGTCGCGGGGGCTGGGAAGCGTCAGCCGACGGGCCTCGCCGACGGTGTGCGCACCGTGGTGGGTGGCGGGCAGGCAGGCCGCCGCCACGACGGCGAGATCCGCGTCGGCCAGCAGGCAGGCCGCCCAGCTGACGACGGTTTCGTCCACCAAGGTGCGCCAGGCGTCGGCGGCGTCCTCCCGCGGGTGGGCATCGGCGCCGGTGACGGAGTCCAGCCGGGCGGAGCCGCCGGGGCCGAGCAGGTCGAGCAGTTCGGCGTCGAGCTCGGTGGGGTGACGGAGGGCCGCGGCGAGGGTGACCGCGTGACTCGCCTGGGCCTCGGCCAGGGCGTGGTCCAGCGGGCCGCCCGCCGGCGGGAAGGCCGACAGCAGCCAGCGGGTGGAGGCGGCGATGACGGGCGAGAGATCGGCGGGCATGGTGGAACCGTCCTTCCCACGGGCCCGCCGGCGTGCTGTCACGTGTGGGTGATCCGGTCGCGGGCACTCGGTGCGCTCGGGGCGCGGCTGGCCGGTCAGCGTAGGGCGGCCCTCCGCTCGCCGACAGGACGTACGTCACAGGGCCGGTGGCTCCGGACGTAGGTCACAGGGCCGGTGGCTCCGGGCGTACGGCACCGGCCCGTGGCTCCGGGCGGGGCGGGCGCGGCGAGCGTGCGTGCCAGGCACCGCAAGGCAGGCGGGACTTTGAAGACAGGTCCTAGTGCGGTGCGCCCCGGTCCTCGTCCAGCCGGTCGGCCAGGGCGGCGAGCAGGCCGACGACTCCGGTCGGGCCGTCGACCACCAGATCGGCGCGGTCGGCCAGCTCGGCGACCTCGTTGCTGCCGCTGCACACCAGGACGCCGCCGACGCCGTCGGAGCGCAGCTTCTCGACGGCGGCGAAGGCCGCCAGGTCGCCCAGGTCGTCACCGGCGTAGAGGACGGTGGCGGCACCGGTCTCGCGGACCCAGTCGGCCAGGGCGACGCCCTTGTCCATGCCCGGCGGGCGGAGTTCCAGGACGAGGCGGCCCGGCTCGACGATCAGGCCGTGGCGCTCGGCGAGCGCCGTGAGCGGGGCGCGCAGCCGGTCGAAGGCGCCCTGCGGGTCGGTGGCGCGGCGGGTGTGGACGGCGATGGCGCGGCCGCCCTTGCGCTCGATGGCGGTCTCCACCCAGGTGCCGTGCCAGACACCGGAGGCGTCCAGGACGCCGGGGAGCTCGGCCTGTATGGCGGCGACGCCGGGGTGCGGGGCGGGCGCGTGGACGGTGCCGGTGACGGCCTCCCAGCGCTCGGCGCCGTAGTGGCCGAGGACGGTGAGGTGGTCCAGGCCCGGGACGTCGGCGAAGCCGCCGAGGCGGACCGCGACGGTGGCCGGGCGACCGGTGATCACGGCGGCGGCGCGCAGCCGGGGCACCAGGCGGCCGAGGGCGGCGACGGCGCCGTCATGGGCGCGGGCCTTCTCCGGGTCGGGGACGATGTCGGCGAGGGTGCCGTCGAAGTCCAGGGCGATGACGGTGCGTTCGGGGTGGGCCAGCAGCGCGGCGAGACCGTCGCGGCCGGCAGGAGTACGCGGTGTCGGGAGGGGTCCGGGTGTCGGCTGGGAGTGCGGCGCGGCGTTCGGGGGGCTGCCCATGGCGCCGACCCTACCGGGGCGGGGCGGACGCCGTGGGTACCTCCGGCCATCGCCGCGGGACGGTCCCCGGGGGCATCGGGGCACGGCGGGCGCACGCGTCAGCGGCGGGCTCGGCGGGCGTCCCGGACGCGGCGCAGGCGGTTGACCGTGACGGGGTCGTGGGCGAGCGCCCGGGGGTCGTCCAGCAGGGCGTTGAGGAGCTGGTAGTAGCGGGTCGGGGAGATGCCGAGCCGCTCTCGGATGGCGCGCTCCTTGGGGCCGGGGCCCGGCCAGGAGCGGCGCTCGACGGCGAGCACCGCCTCGTCGCGGGCGGACAGGCCAGGGGAACGTCCGACGGCCCCGGGGCCGTCGCCCGAACCGCCCGCGCCCTCCGTACCGCCGCTCATCACGCTTCCACGATAAGCGCACGGTCGGACAACGCCCGGCCCGTCGCCCCGGCCCGCGCGGACCCGGCCGCCCGCGCGGTCCCGGCCGCCTGCCCGCGCCCCCGCGCCCCCACCGTCATTCGCCGGTGTTGTCCGCCGCGTCCGCGGTGTTCTGGATGTCGGTGAGCACCCCGGCCGGGTTGCCCCGCGGGTCGACCGCGGCGCCCATCTTCGCCTTGACCGTCTTGGAGATGAGCGGCCAGGAGGTCTTGTTCGCGGGGTAGAACTCGGCGTTGGGCAGCTGTTCGAGGAAGCCGTGCAGCTCGGTGTACTTGTCATCGGCCTGCATCGCCTGGGAGGCGGAGGTGGTGACCGGCAGCAGGCCGTAGTCGCCGGAGAACTTCTCGACGTTCTTGTCGCTGTAGACGAAGTCGAGGAACTTGCCGACCTGGGCGCGGTGGCCGCCCTGCTTGAACGCCATCATCCAGTCGGCGACGCCCATGGTGGCCTTGGCCTTGCCGTGGGTGCCGGGCAGCTCGACGGTGCCGTAGTCGATGCCCCTGGCCGCGGCCTGCTTCATCAGGGTGGGGTGGCCGTTGAGCATGCCGACGTCGCCGTCGGCGAAGCCCTGGAAGGCGTCCTTGCGGTTGAGCTTGGCCGGGTCGGTGCCGGTCAGGCCCTTGCCGACGAGGTTCTTCTGCAGCCAGTCGAAGGTCTTGACGTTCTCCGGCGAGTCGATCGTGTACTTGCCGATGCTGTCGGTGTAGCCGCCGCCACCGCTGAGCATCCACTGCATCGTCTCGGCCTGGGTCTCCTCCGGACCGAGCGGCAGCGCGAAGGGCATCTTGACGCCATGGGCCTTCAGCAGCTGGGCGTCGTGGGCTATGTCGTCCCACGTCTGCGGCGGGGCGGTGATGCCGGCCTGGGCGAACAGCTTCTTGTTGTAGAAGAGCCGCCGGGTGCTGGCGCCGAAGGGCATGCCGTACTGGACGCGCTTGTATTCGCCGGCCTCCGCGAGGGAGGGGGTGAAGTCGGCCTGGGTGGTGACGTTGAGCAGCTGGTCGGCGCTGTAGAGCTGGCCCTTGGCGGCGTAGTCCGCGTAGGCGCCGATCTGGGCGAGGTCGGGGGCGTTGCCGTCCTTGACCAGGTCCTCGACCTTCTTGTCGACGTCCGTCCAGCTGTAGACCTCGACGTCGACCTTGATGCCGGGGTTCTTCTTCTCGAAGGCGCGGGCGAGCTCGTCCCAGTAGTGCTGGGAGCCGTTGGACTTGCTGTCGCCGTAGTCCGCCGCGATGAGTTTGAGGGTGACGTCGTCGCCGCTACCGGTGCCGCTGCCGCAGCCGGTAAGAGTCAGTGTCATGGTGGTGGCGATTGCCGCCGCCAGGCTCAAGTACCGCCGCTGCACTGCTGTTACCGCCCTTTGTCCTGAAATCCGTGCTTGCCGGGTCGTCGACCCCGCCGTCTCGGGGGTCTCCCTCCAACGGCATGAACAGCGAGTGTCCCCCGCGTCGTTCAACGAGTCTCCCCCGCGGCCTTTACAAGGTCTACACCACCCCCCGTTTCGCGGAGGTACCGGCCTTCGGGTGGTCACCTCCGTACGATCCGCCCGGTGAGTGGACTAGACCTTTCCGCCCGGATCGCGCGAAACTGTTCCCGTGAGACACGTCATCGCCCTTGATGTGGGCGGCACCGGAATGAAGGCCGCCCTCGTAGGGGTAGACGCGGCGCCCTCCGGGGGGACCCCGGCCGGTCCCCCCGTCCTGCTGCACGAGGCGCGGCGCCCCACCGGCCGCGAGCGGGGCCCCGAGGCCGTGGTCGAGGCCATCCTCGACTTCGCCGCCGAGCTGCGCGAGCTCGGCACGGCCCGCTACGGCGCCCCCGCGGCGGCGGCCGGCGTCGCCGTCCCCGGGATCGTCGACGAGCGCGCCGGCACCGCCGTCTACGCCGCGAACCTCGGCTGGCGGGACGTACCGATGCGGGCGCTGCTGTCCGAGCGGCTCGGCGGGGTGCCGGTCGCCCTCGGCCACGACGTCCGCACCGGCGGCCTGGCCGAGGGCCGCATCGGCGCCGGGCGGGACGCCGACCGCTTCCTGTTCGTCCCGCTGGGCACGGGCATCGCGGGCGCCATCGGCATCGGCGGCCGGATCGAGTCCGGGGCGCACGGCAGCGCGGGCGAGATCGGCCACATCGTCGTACGGCCCGGGGGACGCGCCTGCGGCTGCGGGCAGCGCGGCTGTCTGGAGACGCTGGCCTCGGCCGCCGCGGTCGGCCGCGACTGGGCGGCGGTCTGCAAGGACCCGCAGGCCAGCGCGGCGGACGCGGCCAAGGCCGTGGAGTCCGGCGACGAGCGGGCCCGCGCCGTGTGGCAGAACGCCGTCGACGCCCTCGCCGACGGCCTGGTCACCGGCCTCACCCTGCTCGACCCGCAGACGCTGATCATCGGCGGCGGGCTCGCCGAGGCGGGCGACACGCTGTTCACACCTCTGCGGGAAGCGGTCCGCCGCCGCGTTACGTTCCAGCGGCTCCCCTCGATCGTTCCGGCGGCCCTGGGGGACGCCGCCGGGTGCCTGGGCGCAGGACTGCTCGCCTGGGATCTTCTCTCCACGGAGGTAACCGCCTGATGGCACAGCAACAGTCCGCGCAGCGGTCCCCGGACCCCGGACGCACCGTCCTGACCGGTGCCCGGATCGCCCGGCCGTCCGGTGTCGTCGAGCGCGGCCGGATCACCGTCGAGGGCGGCCGGATCGGCGACATCCACAGCCGTGACCTGGACGAGGCGGCGTCCGGACGCGTCGTGGACCTCTCGGGCCACCTCGTCGTCCCCGGCTTCGTCGACATGCACGTCCACGGCGGAGGCGGCGGCTCGTTCTCGTCCGCGGACCCCGAGGAGTGCATGACGGTGGTCGAGACCCACCGCAGGCACGGCACCACCTCGATGCTCGCCTCCACCGTCACCGGCGAACTGGCCGATCTCGCCCGGCAGGCCGCGGTGCTCGCCGAGCTGGTCCAGCAGGGCGAGCTGGCCGGCATCCACTTCGAGGGCCCGTTCATCTCCGCCCACCGCTGCGGCGCCCACCAGCCGGAACTGCTGCGCGACCCGGACCCGGCCGACGTCCGCAAGCTCCTCGACGCCGCGCGCGGCACCGCGTCGATGGTGACCCTCGCGCCCGAACTGCCCGGCGGCATGGAGTCCGTACGGCTGCTCGCCGACGCCGGGGTGCTCGCCGCCGTCGGCCACACCGACTCCACCTACGACGCCACGCGCCGGGCGATCGAGGCCGGTGCCACCGTCGCCACCCACCTCTTCAACGCGATGCCCGCGCTGGGCCACCGCGCGCCCGGCCCGGTCACCGCGCTGCTGGAGGACGAGCGGATCACCGTCGAGCTCATCAACGACGGCACCCATCTGCACCCGGCGATCCTGCAGCTGGCGGTCCGTGAGGCCGGCGCCGGCCGGGTCGCGTTCATCACCGACGCCATGGGCGCGGCCGGGATGAGCGACGGGATGTATCCGCTCGGCCCGATGCAGGTCGAGGTCAAGGACGGGGTCGCGCGGATCAGCGACGGCCCGACGGCCGGTTCGATCGCGGGCTCCACCCTCACCCTGGACCGGGCCTTCCGACGCGCGGTCACCGTCGACGGCCTGACGGTCGACCAGGCCGTACAGGCACTTTCGGCCACCCCGGCCCGCCTCCTGGGCATCGACGGCCGGACCGGCTCCCTGGAGACCGGCAAGGACGCCGACCTGGTGGTGCTGGATGCGGCATACGACCTGGTGGGAGTCATGCGGCGGGGCGAGTGGGTGGTGCGCCCGGCGGGCGTCTGACGCTCCGTGACGGCGGCGGGCAGCCGCCCGGCCGGCCGCGGCGGGCGCGGCACCCCGGCGACGGCGCCGGGCCGAGCCGCCCCTCCGCCCGGCCCGGGAGCCTTGGGCGGCGGGCCGGGAAGCATCCGTCGACGGGCTCGGGTCTGGGCCAATCACCACCGGCGATGGCATGATCGCTCGCGCACTTGTCCGTATGCCACCGCCGCGCGCGGTTGCCCGATGCCCGGCCGCCCGGCCATGACTGCCCGGAGGGGCGACCATGATCCTCACGGTCACGCTGAACGCCGCCCTGGACATCACCTACCGTGTTCCCCGGCTCCGTCCGCACGCCACGAACCGGATCACCGAGGTGTCCGAACGCCCCGGCGGCAAGGGCCTGAACGTCGCCCGGGTGCTGGCCGCCCTCGGCCACCGCACGGTCGCCACCGGCTTCGCGGGCGGCGGCACCGGCGCCGCGCTGCGCGCCCTGCTCGCGGAGACCGAGGTCACCGACGCGCTGGTCCCGGTCGGCGGCGCCACCCGCCGCACCGTCGCCGTCGTCGACGCGAGCAGCGGCGACACCACCCAGCTCAACGAGCCGGGCCCGACCGTCTCGCCCGCCGAATGGGACATCTTCCTCGGCACCTACCGCGAACTGCTGGGCGAGGCACGGGCGGTGGCGCTGTGCGGCAGCCTGCCACCGGGCGTGCCGGTCGACGTCTACGCCCGGCTCACCCGGGCCGCGCGGAGTGCCGGCGTCCCGGTCCTGCTGGACACCAGCGGCGAACCGCTGCGCCGCGGCCTGGCCGCCCGCCCCGATCTCGCCAAACCGAACGCCGATGAACTCGCCGCCCTCACCGGCAGCACCGAACCGCTGCGCGCCGCCCGCGACGCCCGCCGCCGCGGCGCCCATGCGGTGGCCGCCTCACTGGGCCCGGACGGCATGCTCGCGGTGACCGCCGACGGCGCCTGGCAGGCGGCCCCGCCGCGGCGGATCGCCGGCAACCCGACCGGCGCCGGCGATTCCGCGGTGGCGGGCCTGCTCTCGGGCCTGGTGGAGGGGTTGCCCTGGCCGGACCGGCTGACCCGCGCGGTGGCGCTGTCCGCGGCGACCGTACGGGCCCCGGCTGCGGGCGAGTTCGATGCGGCGACCTACGAGGAGCTGCTGTCGCGCGTGGTGGTGACGGATCATCCGTCCGCGGCCTGAGCCGAACCCCCGCCCGGCCTCGGCGGCGCCGCTCGGGCGCGGCCGGGCAGCGGGGGTGCATGGTCAGCGGCCGGGCCTCAGCTCCTGGCCAGCCACACCTTGTCCAGGTTCACGTCGCACGTGTTCCCGCTCTCACAGGACAGCTTGATGGTGTTGGTGCCCTTGTTGAGCTGCACATACGACCAGGTCTTGGTCCAGCCCTTGTCCCAGGCGCCTTCGGGGGCGTGCGCGAAGTTCTCCATGTTGATCGGCCGGCTGTCCGCCTGGCCGTTCACGTTCAGCGTGAGGTTGGCGTCCTTGCCGGGCACGCCGTAGCCGACCCAGAGCTTGTACTTGCCGGGGGCGTCGACGTCCAGCGACCATGTGGCCGCCGCACCGGGGTTGTTCATGCCTGCCACATACGTCCCGCCGGGCGAGCGCGCCCCCGGGACGTCCTTCGCCGTGCTGGCCCCGCCGTCGAGGCGCAGGCTGCCCGCTTCCTCCTTGGGCAGCTGACCGGGCTTGCGCTTGCCGGCCGGCTTGTCGGTGGGCTTGACCGTGTCACCGGCCCCCGGGTCCTGCTTGCCGGCGGTGTCCTGCGCGTCCTTGCCGTTGGTGAGCATCGCGACGCCGATGCCTATGCAGACCACCGCGACCACGGCGACGGCACCGACCAGCAGGCCGTTGCGGCCGCGGCGCGGTTCCGGGCCGCCGTTGCCGGGGGCCGCGGAACGCGTGCGGTCACCGCCGGGCAGCGTCTCCGGCGCGGCGTAGTGGGCGTTCTGCTGCCCGTACGTGACCTGCTGCGGGGCCTGCTGCCCGTACTGGCGCTGGCCGACCGCCCGCACCTGGTTGTAGGAGGTACGCGGAACGCCCGGCTGCCGCGCCGCCGCGCCGTCGCCCGACGGGCCCGGTGCGCCGCCCTCGCCGCCTTCCGAGCGGTAGAGGTAGCCGAACGGGTCGTCGTTCTCCGGCGTGTCCGCGCCGTTGTTGCCGGCCGTCATTCCGTGTCACTCCCAAGCGATCTGTGCGCGTCTGTACGCGTCTTCCCGCGTGCGCTGCATCTTCTGCGCGAACTGTCTTTCGGGCCCCCGGCGGCGCCGCGCCGCATCGGCGCAGCCTACCCTCTCAAGGCTCACGCACACCGGTCCCGGAGGGCCACAAGATCGCTACGGATCGGTGAACTGCTGGTGCGAGGGCCGCGGCGCACCCGGTGTGAGATACGCGGCACCGGGCCCGGACGCCCCTGCGGCCCGCCCGCGGCTCAGCCCGCCGCCCGCCGGTTCGCCTTCGAACGGGAGCGCTTCTCGACGTACATCCGCTGATCGGCCGACTCCAGCACTTCCTCGGCCGTCATCCCGCAGCTCGCCCAGCCGATGCCGAAGCTGGCACCCACCCGCACCGCCCGGCCCTCCACCCGGATCGGCGGGATGATCGCGTTCCGCAGGCGGACCGCGAGGTCCTGGGCGTCGGCGGTGCCGAGGCCGTCGGCGAGCACCACGAATTCGTCGCCGCCGAGCCGGGCGACCGTATCGCCGTCGCGGACGCCGCTGGTCAGCCGGCGGGCGACCTCTATCAGCACCGCATCGCCGGTGTTGTGCCCGAAGCGGTCGTTGATCGACTTGAAGCCGTCGAGGTCGCAGAAGAGGACCGCGAGCCCCTTGGAGCCGTCGTCGACCGGCCCGTCCGCGGGGGCGACGAGATGGACGTGGTGGTCGAAGGGGGCCGGGGGCCCGTCCTCGAAGCCGTCGAGCCCGTCGAAGGGCTCCTTGTTGTCCGGCCGGAAGCCCGGCGCGTCATGGGGATCGGTGTGCAGGACGCCCGAGCAGGCGTAGGCGTCCGCCATCGAGCCGGGCGCGCGCGAGCACAGCCGGGCACCGAGCCGGGCCCGCAGTTCGGCGCTGTTGGGCAGCCCGGTCAGCGAATCGTGGCTGGCACGGTGCGCGAGCTGGAGCTCGTGCCGCTTGCGCTCCTCGATGTCCTCGACGTGGGTGAGCAGGAAGCGTGGGCCGTCGGCGGTGTCGGCGACGACGGAGTTGCGCAGCGAGACCCACACGTAGGTGCCGTCCCGGCGGGCCAGCCGCAGCTCGGCGCGGCCGCCCTCGGCGGAGGTGCGCAGCAGCGTGCCGATGTCCTCGGGGTGGACCAGGTCGGAGAAGGAGTAGCGGCGCATCCCGGAGGCCGGGCGGCCCAGCAGCCGGCACAGCGCGTCATTGGTCCGTAGCAGCCGCCCGTGCTGGTCACCGCCCATTTCGGCCACGGCCATCCCGCTCGGCGCGTACTCGAAGGCCTGCCGGAAGCTCTCCTCGCTGGCCCGCAGCGCCTGCTGCTCGCGCTCCAGCCGGACCAGCGCGCGCTGCATGTTCGCCCGCAGCCGGGCGTTGCTGATCGCGATGGCGGACTGGAAGGCGTACATCTGCAGGGCTTCCTGGCCCCAGGGGCCGGGCCGCCGGCCGTTGCGCGGCCGGTCGACGGAGATCACGCCGAGCAGTTCGCCGCCGCCGTTCGCCGCGGTGTACATGGGCGCGAAGAGGCGGTCCATGGGGTGCCACTCGTCGGGGAAGCGGGGCGTGGGTCCGGCCGTGTGCCACTGCGGGACGTCGTCGTCGTCGAGCACCCAGCCCTCGGTGTGCGAGATGAAGACGAGGTCGCCCCAGCGCTCGCCCATGGACAGCCGGCGGTCCCAGGAGGTGCGGGAGCCGGCCCGTCCGGCCATCAGCGCCTCGGCGCCCGCGCTGCCGGCCACCGCGGCGACCACGAGATCGCCGTCGGGGCGGACGAGATTGACCGCGGCCAGCTCATAGCCGAGCCCGGTGATCGCGCCGTCGGCGACCGTCTGCAGGGTGTCCGCGAGGCTGCGTGCGGTATTCAGCTCGGCGACCACTTGGTGCAGCTGCCGCAGGGTGGCAAGACGGACGTATGGCTCCGACTCGGTCTCCATCGCTCGCTCTCCCTGAGACCTCGACAGCAAACTCCACGATTCTTTGTCGTCCGATTCCACGCTCACTGAATCACAGTGAGCTGTTCACTCGGTACACAGGGTCAACAATTAGCGCCTGCTGTGACTCAAGTCACAAACCCCGAGAGAGGTTTGGCGTTCTCCCGTCAAGCCAACCACGGGGGCGCGCCTTCACTCTTTCTACACTTCCTGAACGCAAATTTCCGAGCGTTCCGGACTTCCGTCGTCAGACCTAGGACGCGGGTGGTCCCCGAGCCCGATGCGCACCGGGGAACGACGAAGTTAGCGTTTATGGCGTGTTCACGAAAAGCCCCGCCGATACGGCTGCCTCCGGGCCCGCCGCTCCGTCCGCCGTCGCCCCCGCCTCCGTGCCGGGCGGCACGCCCATCCCGCATTCTGTTGGAGTGAGTGACGACGAGTTCCGCGCCGCCCTGTCCCGCCTCGCCGCCGGGGTGGTGCTGATCACCGCCCACGACCCGGAGGACGGGCCGCGCGGCGAAGACGTCGGCATGACCGCCACGGCGTTCCTGTCGGTCTCCCTCGACCCGCCGCTCGTGATGGTGAGCGTTCGCAACGACTCCCGGATGGACGACCTGCTGGAGCTGCAGCCGCTCTGGGCCGTGTCGGTGCTCTCGGGGCACCAGCGGCAGATCGCCGGACGGTTCGCCATGAAGGGGCGCATCAGCGACCGGCTTCTCTTCGAGGACATTCCGTGTGTACGGGGCGAAGTGTCCGGTGCCCCGCTCATCGGCGGTGCGCTCGCGACCCTGGAGTGCCGCACCGAGCAGCGGGTGGTGGCCGGCGATCACACACTCGTCATCGCCCGCGTCCTGGCCACGTCGGCCCCCGCCGAGGAGGACGGGCCGCTGACGTACTTCCGCGGGAAGTACCGGCAGCTGGACTGAGGGTTCGGGGGGCCGAGGGTTCGCGCACCCGGCGGGGCAGGGGCGAGCGCGCGCGGCCGCCGGCGGGGGCGGTCAGCCCCAGTCGCGGCCCGAGCGGCCGCGCTTGGTGTCGCCGCGCTGCTTCTTCTCCCGCAGCCGCCGCTCGTTGATGCCCCGTGGGATCCGCGACTTGCGGCGCGGCTTGGGCGGTGGCGCGGTGGCCTCGGCGAGCAGCGCGGCCAGCCGGACGGCGGCGGTCTCGCGGTTGCGCCACTGGGAGCGGTGCTCGGAGGCCCGGACGGACAGCACGCCGTCGACCAGCCGGCCCGCCAGCCGCTCCAGGGCGCGCTCCTTCCACACGGGCGGCAGCGCCTGCGTCCGGTCGAGGTCGAAGCGCAGCTCGACCTGACTGTCGCTGGTGTTGACGTGCTGGCCGCCCGGACCCGAGGAACGCGAGAAACGCCAGACGAGCTCGGCCTCGGGAAGGACGACCGCACCGCGGATGACATAGGGCCCGGACATGCGTCCTATGATCTCGCGCGCCACGGGACCCGTCACCCGCTTTTCGTGCTCCATCCGGCACATCCGCCATCAGGAATCGCAAAGAAAGTAAAGACAGCTGGAACCTCCCGGTCCCCTGATGGCGTTGTGGAGGGTGACGGTAGCTTCGTCCGCAGTACGGAGCCCGACGCTTCGACGAGTCGACAAGGAAAGGGACATCCCATGGCTGTAAGCCTGTCCAAGGGCGGCAACGTCTCCCTCACCAAGGAGGCACCGGGCCTGACCGCCGTCACGGTCGGCCTCGGCTGGGACGTCCGGACCACCACCGGCACGGACTTCGACCTCGACGCGAGCGCCATCGCGGTCAACGGCAACGGCAAGGTCTACTCCGACCAGCACTTCGTCTTCTTCAACAACAAGGCGACGCCGGACCAGTCGATCGTGCACACCGGCGACAACGTCACCGGCCAGGGCGAGGGCGACGACGAGCAGATCAACGTCAACCTGGCGGCGCTGCCGGCCGACATCGACAAGATCGTCTTCCCGGTCTCGATCTACGACGCCGAGAACCGCAGCCAGAACTTCGGCCAGGTCCGCAACGCCTTCATCCGCATCATCAACCAGGCCGGCGGCACCGAGATCGCCCGCTACGACCTCAGCGAGGACGCGGCCACCGAGACGGCCATGGTCTTCGGCGAGCTGTACCGCAACGGCGCGGAGTGGAAGTTCCGCGCCGTGGGCCAGGGTTACGCGTCGGGCCTCGTCGGCATCGCGCAGGACTTCGGCGTCAACGTCTGAGCCACGCCCGAACCTGGCGCGGCCAGGTCGGCGCAACCGAGGGCCGGTTCCCCATGGGGGGCCGGCCCTCGGCGCGTCCGAAGGGGGCCACGGCGGCGGGGGCGCCGCGCGGCCCCGCTCAGGCGACCGCGTGCTCCGGCGCTTCGGGGGGCGTGGCCAGCACCGCCACCTCGTCGAGCGACAGCCCCAGCGCACCGGCCAGCGCCGCGACCGTGAAGAACGCCGGGGTCGGCGCCCGGCCGGTCTCGATCTTCCGCAGCGTCTCGGCGGACAGCCCCGCCGCCGCCGCGACCTCGACCATGCTCCGCTCGCCGCGCGCCCGGCGCAGCAGCGCACCGAGCCGCTCGCCGCGGTCGCGTTCCCAAGGAGTCAGTGGAGTACGCACCATGCCCGTGATACTAATACCGGTAAACAAATACCGGTAAACAAATACCGCGCTGTCGTGCCGGCGCGGGCGGGGACGAGCGGGAGGTCGAACCGATGGTGGAGCTCAAGACGCATGCGGCGCTGGACGCGATGCGGGTGGCGGGCCGGGTCGTCGCCGAAGCGCTGGCGGCGGCGCGGGAGGCGGCCGCCCCGGGCGTGCGGCTGCTGGATCTGGACGAGGTCGCCCGTACGGTCCTGCGCGAGGCCGGCGCCGGCTCGCCCTTCCTCGGCTACCGCCCGTCCTTCGCCCCCACCCCCTTCCCCGCCGTCCTCTGCGTCTCCGTCAATGACGCGATCGTGCACGGCATCCCGGACGCGACCCGGCTGCAAGACGGCGACCTGGTGAGCCTCGACTGCGGCGCTCTCGTCGACGGCTGGGCCGGCGACGCCGCCCTCAGCTTCACGGTCGGCACCGCCCGCGCCGAGGACCAGCGGCTCATGGACACCACCCGGCAGGCGCTGGAGGCGGGCATCGCGGCGGCCGTGGTCGGCGCCCGGATCGGCGACATCTCCCATGCGATCGGCAGCGTCGGACGCGCGGCCGGCTACGGCATCCCCCGTGACTTCGGCGGGCACGGCATCGGCCGCCAGATGCACGAGGACCCGCCGGTCCCCAACGAGGGCCGCCCCCACCGCGGCTTCGTCCTGCGCCACGGCCTGGTCCTGGCCATCGAGCCGATGTTCCTGGCCGGCGGCAAGGACGCCTACGGCGAGGACGAGGACGGCTGGACCCTGCGCACCGTGGACGCCTCCCGCGCCGCCCACTTCGAGCACACGGTGGCGGTGACCGACGAGGGGCCGCGGGTGCTGACCACGGTGTAGCGGGAGTGCCGGGCGCGGAGAGCACGAGGGCGGGCGCCGGCCGGGCGGATGCGGGCGGCCCTCCGCCGGACCGGCGTGACACCATCAAGGCGTGATCGACCTCGGCTACTCCCTCTCCCGCCGCTTCCCGGATCCGCCGCAGACGGACTACCGGACCGCGGACGTGCGCACGCTGCGCCACGACCTCTTCTGCGGCGACGTCTACCTCGCCGACACGAAGACGGACCGCGAGCTGTCCACGGCCTGGGGCTGGGTGCCGGTCCTCGACTTCGCCTGGGCGCTGTGCGACATCGTCGAGCAGCTCGACACCGACCCCCGCGGCAACCGCTCCGCCCGCCCGGTCCACGCCGAGCTGGACTTCACCGAGTCCGCGGACCGGATCTTCTTCGAGCGCCGCTTCGGGTGGGTGGACGTGGACGCCGACTGGATGCCGGCCGACGAGGACCCGCTCACCTTCAACCACTCCGCGCTGCGCCGCGAGGCCCGCGACTTCCTGCACGACCTGATCGCCGACCTCACCGATATGCACGACGGCCTCGGCGACAACCCCGCCGTCTGGGACCTCCAGGCCCGCTTCCCCAGGATCTGAGCGCCGGGCGGCCGGCGCCTCACTCCACCCGCACTCCTGTCTGCGCCGCGAACGCCGGGGCCAGATCGAGCAGTTGGGACGCGCTGATCACCGCGCCCGACAGCCGGTCGATCCCCCGCGCGATATCCACCGCGGCCGCCCCCCGCAGATCGACGTCCTTCATCCGCGCCTCGGAGAAGTCCACCCGTGCCAGGGTGCAGTCGTCGAAGTTCACCCGCTCCAGCTGCGCCCCCGCGAAGTCCGCCTCGACCAGCACGCACCCCTCGAAGGCGACGTCCCGCAGCCTCGCCTCCCGCAGATTCGGGAAGTCGATCTTCCCGCCGCGCACCACGACGCGCTCCAGCACCGCACCGTGCAGCTGGGTCCCGCCGAGCCGGGCGTCCGACACCTCCACATCGCGCAGCGACGCGTGGGAAAGATCCGTGCCGACCCCGCGCACCCCGCTCAGCACGCTGTCGATGATCCGCGCCCGGCCGAGCACCGTCTCGTCGAGCGTGCAGCGCCGTACCGCGCAGTCCATGAACCGCGCGCCGCGGGCCGACTGCCCGGCCCAGTCGGCGTCCGCGAACTCCAGCCCGTCGTAGTCCCCCTCGGTCTCCAGCTCCCCGCCGTCCCACGCCGCCAGCTCCGGCAGCCGCACCTCCGGCCGCCGCACCGCCCGTACCGTCCCCTCGCCGCGCCCCGCCACGCGATCACCGCCTTCCCTGCCGTCCGTGCCGGTCAGCCGTGCCCGTCCACGCCGCCGTGCCTGTCCAGGCCTGCACACCCCATCGTGAACCACACCACTGACAACGCACCTGACCTGCAGAAACACCGGATCGCCGAGGACCGGGACGCCGGGGGCGCGCCGGGCCGCGCCGCGCCGCGCCGCGCCGCGGACACCCCTACCGCACCACCGCCATCTCCCGCGCCGTCCCGTTCAGCCGCCGCCCGCCCGACTCCGTGCACGTCACGATGTCCTCGATACGGACCCCGAACCGTCCCGGCAGGTAGATCCCCGGCTCGATCGAGAAGCACATCCCCGGTACCAGCGGCAGATGCTCGCCCTCCACCAGGTACGGCGGTTCGTGCGTGGTGACCCCGATGCCGTGCCCGGTGCGGTGGATGAAGTACTCGCCGTACCCGGCAGCCTTGATGATCTTCCTGGCCACCCGGTCCACGTCCTGGCACGCGACGCCCGGCCGCACCGCCTCGAAGGCCGCCTGCTGCGCCTCCCGCACGATGTCGTGCACCTTGCGCTCCTCGGCGCCCGGCTGCCCGACGTGCACGGTCCGCGAGGTGTCCGACCCGTACCCGTCCTTGAGACCACCGAAGTCGAGCACGACCATGTCACCGTCCTCGATGACCCGCTCCCCGGCCTCGTGGTGCGGATCGGCCCCGTTGGGGCCCGACCCGACGACCGTGAAGTCCACCTGGCTGTGCCCGTGCTCGGTCAGCAGCCGCGCCAGATCCGCCGCCACGTCGCACTCCCGCCGGCCGCCGAAGCGCACCCGCAGGATCTCCTCGTACGTCGCGTCGGCCGCGGCGCCTGCCGCCGCCAGACGCGCCACCTCATGGGCGTCCTTGACGGCGCGCAGCATCGGCAGCGACTCCGTCAGCGCGGTGTAGGCGGTCCCCGGCAACGACCGCTGCAGCCCCAGCAGATGCAGCGCCCAGGTCCCGTCGGACACCCCGTAACGGCCCTGCGGGTCCACCCACTTGGCGACCTCCGCATACGGTTCCGAGCCGTCGGTCCACCCCGACACCTCCAGCACCGGGGCCCCGGGCGAGCGCTGCGCGTCCGGGTACTCCAATACGGGCACCAGCAGCCGCGAGCGCCGCCCCGGCTCGATCACCAGGGCGGTCAGCCGCTCGGTGGCCGCGGGCGGCCGGTAGCCGCACAGCCACACCAGATCCGGCCCCGGCGTCACGATCAGCCCGGCCAGACCGGCATCAGCGGCGGCCCGACCCGCCCGGTCCATCCGGCGCTCGTAGTCCTCATGCGTCATCGAAGTCACCATGCCGGTGAACTTACGCCGGTACGCGCCTTCCGGCCCGTCAAAACCCCTCTCCTGCTGGCCCCTTCACCCCTCCAGTTCACCCGGCCCGTGGGCCGGCCCGCCCCTTCAGGGCCGCTGCAGCACCTCGATGGCCAGCGCCGGGCAGCGGGCCGCAGCGTCCTCCACCGAGGAGTGCAGCGCGTCCGGCGGCGCGGCGTCGAGGAGGACGACGACGCCGTCGTCCTCCCGCTGGTCGAAGACCTCCGCGGCGGCCAGCACACACTGACCGGCGCCGACACACTTGTCCTCGTCGACGATGACCTTCATCGGTGTTCCCTTCTCCTGTGGATGCGGTGTCGAGTGGCAGCCGGGGCGCCGGCTACCAGGTCACGGGCAGCTCGTGGACGCCGTAGATGAGCATGTCGTCGCGCATCGGCACCTCCTGCGCCGGTACGGCCAGCCGCAGGCCGGGGAACCGGTCGATCAGGGCGGACAGCGCGGCCTTCATCTCCACCCGGGCGAGCTGCTGGCCGATGCACTGGTGGATGCCGTGCCCGAAAGCCAGGTGCGAGCTGTACGGCCTGCGCACGTCCAGTTGGTCGGGGTCGCCGGAGAACTGCGTGGCGTCACGGTTCCCCGACGTCAGGGAGGCGAGCACGGGGGCCCCGGCCTCGATCCGGTGACCGCCCAGCTCCACGTCCTCCAGCGCCACCCGCCGCAGGCCGAACTGAATGATCGTCAAGTAGCGGAGGAGTTCCTCGACGGCGTTGTCCATCAGCGAGGGGTCCGCGCGCAGCGCCGCCAGCTGGCCGGGGTTGCCCAGCAGGCACATGGTGCCCAGCGCGATCATGTTCGCCGTCGTCTCGTGCCCAGCGAGCAGCAACAACGCCCCGACACCGGCCACTTCCTCGTCGGTGAGCCGGCCGTCGCGCACCAGGCCGCCGAGGATGTCGTCGGTGGGAGCGACGCGCTTGGCGACGGTCAGTTCGTGGATGTGCCGGCTCATCGCCAGGTGGGCCTGCTGCACCTCCTCGTGGGTCGCGTCGAGCCGGAGCACGGTGCTCGAATTCCGCTGGAAGTCCGCGCGGTCGGCGTACGGCACCCCGAGCAGCTCGCAGATCACCAGGGAGGGAATGGGCAGGGCGAAGTCCTGGACGAGGTCGACCGGCCCCCCGGCGGACGCCATCGCGTCCAGCTGCCCGGCGACGATCCGCTCCACGGCCGGGATCAGCTGCCGCATCCGGCGGACCGTGAACTGCCCGGTGAGCAGCCGGCGGATCCGGGTGTGCTCCGGGGGGTCCATGAAGATGAACATCCCCGGCGCAGGCGGCGGCAGCGGGGTGTCGGCGGGCACGGGGGCACCGGTCCGCGCCGCCCTTCGGTTCGCACCGAACCGTGGGTCGGCGAGTACCGCCCGGACGTCCTCGTGCCGGGTGACCAGCCAGCCGTTCGTACCGTCGGGGAAGGTCACCGGGGTGACCGGGGCCTGTTCGCGCAGCGTCCGGTACTCCTCCGGCGGGTCGAACGGGCAGGTGCGCACGGTGGGCTGGGGCGTTGCGGCGGGCCGGGGCCCGGTGGTGGTGGGCCGGGTGTCGGTCATCGAACGGTCCTTTCCAAAGAGGGTGACGGATCGGCGCTCGCTTCGGCCGGCACCGGGGTGGAGGCGTCGCAACGGTGCGCCCCGACGGCGCGCCGGTAGACGCGCCAGCCCAGCAGTGCGCCGAGCGTGAAGACGAGCGGCCCGAAGACATCGACCGAGCCGAGGGCAACGGCCCGGCCGGACAGGAACAACGGGATCTGGACGGACAGCATCAGGACGTTGCCCGTGAAGGGCACCAGGCTGCCCCTGGCGAAGGCCCGGCGGCGCACCGCGCAGCGGCGCCATGCGGTCCGCTCTCCCGTGAACAGCCCCACCATCAGCCCCAGCGGGGGCCATCCGAGGAGGATCAGCACCGGCACCGCCACGGCCATCGCGCAATGCAGCACCAGGTGCGGGAGGAAGAACGTGGTCGCGTCTCCGGTGCATGCGGCCAGCACGCCCTGGACACAGACGAAGCCGAGGACTCCCAGCGCACGCCATACCGACTCTTTGCGCACCAGCCGGCGGACGAAGACCCCGGCCCCGGCGGCGAAGGCGAGCGTCAGGGCGACGGCGAGCCGGTGCGTCAGGGCGAAGGTCAGGGTGAATCCGAAGACGGGCGCGAGGTCGAGCACGGTGCCGCGCAGCCGGCTGCGTACGGCGGCCGGGACGGCCTCCGCCTCGCCGGCTTTCTGAGGTGCGACAGGGTCCACGGGATCTCCAGGCTTCTCGAGGGTCGGCGCTCGGTCCGTTGTCGTGGCTCCAGAGAAACCGGCCCTGCTGACCCGTCCCGGTCGGGAACCTGACCGTTGCCTGACGGCCTGCGCGGCCCCGGGGAACGTCTGCCGTCGCGGGGGAACCGCCGTCCGGGGCGGCTCGTTGTCGTCGCAGACTCCATGACCCGATTGGTGCCTGCCATGCCCTCCGCCTCGCCGACGAGCGGCGCACCGTTGCCCCGGGGAACCGGGCAACGGCTGCTCGTCGTGGATGACGATCCGCCGACCGCGGAGCTGTTGGAGACCACCCTGGGCCTCGCGGGCTACTCGGTGGCGACGGCGGGCGGCGGCGCCGAGGCCCTGCGCGCGTACGAGACGCGGCCCCCGGATCTGCTGGTGCTGGACGTCATGCTGCCCGACACGGACGGCTTCACCGTGTGCCGGCGGCTCTTCGACAAGGGGGCGCGGCTGCCGGTGCTGTTCCTGACCGCGCGGGACTCCGTCGAGGACCGGGTGACGGGTTTCGCGATGGGCGCGGACGACTACCTCACCAAGCCCTTCAGCCTCCCCGAGCTGCTGGCCAGGGTGCACGCCCTGTTGCGGCGGGCCGGCCGGTACGCACAGGAGAGCCCGGTGCTGCGGTTCGCCGACCTGACCGTGGACGAGGGCAGCCGGCGGGTGCGTCGCGGGGACCGGCTGATCGCGCTGTCGCCGACCGAGTACACCCTGCTGCGCTACCTGCTGCTCCACGCCGACCAGGTGATGTCGAAGGAACAGATCATGGACCATGTGTGGCAGCACCGCTTCGGCGCGGGCGTCGTCGAGAAGCTGGTGTCCCGGCTGCGGGCCAAGGTGGACGCCCAGGCCCCCGCCCTGATCCATACGATGCGCGGTTTCGGCTACAGCCTGCGGCTCCCCGGCGGCGGCTGAGATGGCCGGCACCTGGCGCGGCTCCCTGCAGGCCCGGCTGATGGCCGGGGTCGTACTGCTGGCGGCCGGCGGCATGGTGGCCGTCAACGCGGTGTCGCTGATCGGGCTGCGCCTCAACCTCGCCGACGCCGCCGATGCCACGCTCGCCAAGGCCCGCGCCACCGTGCAGCACCGGGTGCGCGGCCACACCGCCCCGGTCGACGAGGCCGCCCTCAACTCCCTGATTCCCGACGGTTTCTACGTCGCGCTGATCGACGACCGCGGCCGGGTGATCGCCCGGACGCAGTCACGGGACCTCGACGGACAGCTCCGCCCCCGCCCCGACCTGCCGACGCCCGTCCCCGACGGGTTCGCCGACCGGCCCCTCACCCTGACGGCGAAGGGCACGCCCGTCCCGCGCTACCGCACCCTGGGCTTCCGTCTCGTCCGGCCCGCCACGGTGCGGTCGGCGCCCGGCGCACCGCCCCGGCCGGTCAGCAGGGTCGTGGTCGCCAAGAGCCTCCAGCCGGCGGACGACGTCGTGTACTGGCTGATCGGCGCCGATGCCGCCGCCACGCTGGCCGCGCTCGGGGGCATCGTGCTCCTCAGCCGCGTCGTACTCTGGGTGGGCCTGCGACCGTTGCGCGACATGGCCGCCACCGCGACGGCCGTCGCCGACGGCGACATCGACCAGCGCATCGAGGTCGCCCACCGCCACTCCGAGGTGGGCGAGGTCGCCACCGCCCTCAACCGCGCGTTCGACGAGCGGCAACGGTCCGAGGAACAGCTGCGGCAGTTCGTGGCCAACGCCTCGCACGAGCTGCGCACCCCGCTGACCACGATCCGCGGCTGGGCCCAACTGCATCTGCACGGCCTGGCCCAGGACCCCGCGCTCATCGAGCGGGCGATGCTGCGCATCGAGGGCGAGGCGGCCCGTATGCACGCCACGGTCGAAGAACTGCTGCTGCTCGCCCGCCTCGACCAGGGCCGCCCGCTCGCCGACGCACCGGTGAACGTCGGCGCGCTCGCCGACGATGCCGTCACCGATGCCCGCGTCCGCGACCCCGACAGGCCGGTCACCGTCGACGTGCCGGACGAGATCTTCGCCCGCGGCGACGAGGACCGGCTCCGGCAGGTGCTGCAGAACCTCCTGAGCAACGCACTGCGCCACACCCCGCCGGGCACGCCGGTCTCCGTGGCGGCCCGTGCGCTGCCCGGCGACACCGTGGAGCTGACGGTCTCCGACGAGGGCCCCGGCATGGCCCCCGACACCGCGGACCGCATCTTCGAACGCTTCTACCGCGGCGCGGAGTCCCGCGCTCCGGCCACCGGCGGCACGGGCCTCGGCCTGAGCATCGTCAAGTCGATCGCCGAGGCCCACGGCGGCACGGTGACCGTCCGCACCGCGCCGGGCGAGGGCAGCACCTTCACCGTCACCCTGCCTGCGCCACGGTCCCTGCCCGCATCACGGTCCCTGCCCGCGCCTCGATGACGGCCGGGCGGCCCCCGCCGTCGGGCACGTCAGGCGGACGGCCCGGCGCCGCGCGCACCCTTCCCGTCCTGCCCCTCCCCTTGGGCCGCCCGGTCGGCTCCGTCGTCGACGTACCGCTGGAGTACGTCGCAGGTGTGCTGGAACTCGTCCATCAGCCGGGTGGACTCGACGACCAGGACCCCGTACGGGAGCGCCGGGTCGGCGAGCGGCAGCTCGGCCTGCTCGGCCTCCCCGGTCACCCGGCGGCACCGTTCCTGCGCGGTGTCCGCCAGCCGGCACAACTGCCGGGCCTGGTCGTGGAGGTGGTCCTCGTCGAGCGTGCCGAGGACCTGCGTGATGTCGCAGACGGCCTCCAGGAAGTCGGCGTAGCGCCCGAGGAAGGCCCGGCCGGAGCGGTCCCCCTCGTCCTCCTGCCAGGTGTCGAGACTCCGGGTGAGCGAGGCCATCTGGTACAGCACCCGTTCCAGCGCCTCCAGCACCGCGTCGTACCCCTGGAAGGTGGTGTGCCCCTGGTGCCGGCCGAAGAGCCGCCGGGGGTTGTAGTAGAGGCTCTCCCTGGCGGTCCGCAGCCCCGACCTGGCCTGCGAGATCAGCTCTTCGGTCTGCCCGGCCCGCCTCCGCCAGTGGTTGCTGCGCTCCTCGTCGAGTTCGCCCTCGCGCAACGCCGGATACATGTCGCCGACCAGGTCGCACAGCGCATGGGCGAGGGTCCGGATGCCGTGCTCGGCACTGCGGTAGCGCAAGGGGGGCACCACCGCGACATTCACCACGACGCCCACACCGCAGCCGATGAGGACCAGCAGGATGATCTGCCCGAGCTGGGTGATCTTGTCGAGGTTCGAGGTGGCCGAGATGTAGGTGGAGAAGGCGAAGAACGCCGCCGTGACGACCTGGGACCCCTGCGACCCGAGTGCCGGCCACCGCCCGATGACCAGCGCGACCAAGGCCACCAGGACGAACGTCAGCAGGTCGGGGCCGACCAGAAACCCCAGGGCGGCCTGCACGGCCACACCGGACACCACGGCCCCCACGTAGCGCAGCGACTGCAGCAGCGACCGGTAGACGGTCACCTGCATGATCAGCACCGCGGAGAACGGGGCGAACGCGGGGGACTGGGCCTGCAGCAGGTCGTACGAGATCACCCAGGCCACGGTGGCGGCCAGCGCGCTCTTGCCGATCAGGAGCAGCGTGTCGCGCTCGTGCCCCGCCGCCCCCCACGCCCGCCGCCACCACTGCCGCATACGGTGCACCCGTCCCTGCCGCGCGGGCACCTCCCGCCGCTCCTCGTCCTCGCCCTGGCCCATACACAACCTCCGTCCGTTCCGGCCCCCACCGCACCGTTCCACGGTCGCGGCCGTCCAGCCCCGGTACCCGCCGATCGTTACGGCATCCGCGGCACGGCGCGACTGTGTCCTGGCTGACAGGACGGGCGGAGGCCGGCTCCAGGCTCGCGATTCCTACGGTGCCGGAGCCTCCCACCGGGCCGGAGCCTCCCACGGTGCCGGACCCGTGCCGTCCGCCCACCCCCCGAGGGCGCCGTGATCGAAGCACCAGATGCCGCACTGCTCGGCGTACTCCGCCGCCGGACCGGTGAAGTCACTGGTGGTGACGACGGCCGCGAGATCCGCCCCGTGCACGGCGAAGCAGGTGCCCCCGAAGCGCTGCAGATCCTGTGATCCGACCTTGTGGCCCTCGCTGTAACGCTTGCACTGCAGAACGACGTTACGGCCGTCGGGAGCCACGGCCACCACATCCGCACCGAGGTCGTTCGCCCCGCCCACCACACGCACGTCATGGCAGCCGTCACGCTCGCACAGCCGGGCCACCGCCTCCTCGAACGCCTCGGCACCCATGTCCGTGAAGTCGTCGACCTCCGCTTCCGCCTCGGCCTCCACCCACGGCTCCGGCACCGGCTCCGGCTCCGGCTCCGGCTCCGGCTCCGGCTCGACGAGAGGCTCCACGGCACCGGCCACAAACTCCATGGGAGCCGGGGCGACGCGCACGGCACGCCGCCGCCGTCCCCAGCGCACCAGCCCCAGCACCGCCGTCAGCACCACCACGCCCACCAGGGCGGCGGAGCCCGGGTGGGCGCTCGCCCCCTGCACCGCCTTCTTCAAGGTCAGGCCGACCCCGATGACAACGATCACGACCATGCCGAACGAGACCGTCAGCTGCTGCAGGCTGAAGGCCTGCCGGGTGGCCGGGCGGCCTGCCCGGCGTATAGGGGTCACCATGATCTGCTGGCCCTCCAGAGGTCGACGAAGATCGTTTGACCCGTGTGCCCCCAACTCGCCGACTCACCACTCGGCCCGCCGACCTCACCGCGCCGGGACGTTCCCACCCCACCTCCGCAACGCCCCTGAGCTCACTGACCCCTGACCTCACGGGCCGCTGACCTCGCAGGCCCCTGATCGCGCAGCCGCATGGCCCCTACGCCCAGGGGCCCTCCCTGATCACCGCAGGCCCACGGAGACCGGAGAGACACCCCTAACCGGCATCAACCTGGCGACGCTCCTCGACCGCATCGTCCAGTTCCTCGCGGGCGCGGCGAGCCCGCACCCGGTCCGCGACGGACGCATCCGTGACGTCGAGGAACAACTGCCCCAACTCCGGCCACTGCGCGCGCAGTTCCCGCTTGGTCCGCACCAACGCCTCCTCGACCTCTTCGCTGTCGAGACCGGCCACCAGGTCGACACGCGCCGCGAGCATCACGGAGTCCGGCCCGAGCCGCATCGTCAGGGCGGCGGTGACGGCGTCGATCTCCGGCCGCCCATCCAGGAAGTCACGGATCCGCTGCTGCATCTCCGGCGCCACCGCCTCCCCGATCAACTGCGCACGGGCACTCTTGCCGAGGACGTACGCCACATAGACCAGGAGGGCACCGATCAGCAGCGACGCCCACGCCTCGTAAGCACCCTCCCCGGTGGCCATGTGGAGCGCCATGCCGAGGATCGCGAGAAGCACTCCCAGACATGCCGTGCTGTCCTCGGCCAGCACCGTACGCAGCGCCGGATCCTCGTTCCTCCTGATCTCACGCAGGGTGCTGTGCTGCCGGACCTTCGCCTGGGCACGCACCTGGGAAAGCGCCCGCAACAGCGACGTACCCTCCGCCAACAATGCGACGACGAGTACGGCCAGACCGATGGCATAACCGCTGCCCGACTCCGACTCCTCCGACTGAAACGCCTCAATGCCCTGCACGAACGAGAAACAGCCGCCCGTCACGAAAATACCCACGGCCGCGAGCAGTGACCAGAAGAACCGCTCCTTGCCATAGCCGAAGGGATGCGACGGGTCCGCCGGACGCTCACTCCGTCTGAGAGAGGCCAGCAGAAAAACCTCATTGAGACTGTCGGCCACCGAATGCGCCGCCTCGGACAACAACGCCGGCGACCCCGCAATCCCCCCACCCACCGCCTTGGCCACCGCAATCCCAAGATTCGCCCCCAGCGCCACCCACACCGTCTTCCGGGTCTCCCCGTCCTGCCCACGACCTCCCGGCGCTTTCCCGACTTTCTCGTTGCCGGGTTCCTCGCTGCCGAGTTCCTCGTTGCCGGGTACTTCGTTGCCGAGTTCTCGACCACCAGGTTCACTGCCAGGTGCATTGCCGGCTTCATGACTGCCGGCTTCATGACTGCCAGGTTCATGCTTGCCGGACCGCGCCCTGCCGAACTCCTGCTCGCTCAGCCCTCGACGGCCGGATTCCTGCTCACTCAGCCCTCGACGGCCGAACTCCTGCCACCCCGCCGTACGCCCGACCGCATCCCCGGCATTGCCCGCACTCGCCGCATTCCCCTCGTGATCACCACTCATCTCGGCCTCAACTCCGTTCCCACCCATGCGCCCCGCACCTGCCCGACCATCACCGCGACGGCACAAAACCCGCCACCCCACGCCGGGTTCCCCGCCGCCGAACTCCCACTCCCCGACCACCGACAGGGACCCGACAGAGACCGGCAGAGACACCAGGGAAGCCCCTCGACAAGCCCCCCGCCCCATAAGCACCCATACAAAACGGCCCCGGACACCAGGCCCGAGGCCGATCAGCCCGCCGCGACAACCAACAACCGGCGGTCACGTGGCCACCAGGGCGATCGCTGAATTCTTGACCGTCTCCGGTCCCTCACCAGACACACCCCATTGCCACGACGCGCGCACCCATTCACCTGCACCCCTACTGCGGCCTACACCTGCCCCGGCCTGCACCTGCCGCAGCGGACGCTCCCAGACTCCGTCCGCCAGACCCCGTCCGCCGACCGGAACCGGCAGCGTTCACAGACCGTCTTCCACAGCCCGAACCGCTCCGCCAGATCCCACCTTTGAACTCCTGTCCGCACCCGGTGCAGGAATGAGTTCGTGTCCGGCCAGCAGCTACGCGGTTCCCAACTTGACGATCGTGCCTGGCCCTTCGGGCTCTCCTCGGCGTCCATCCCCTTCTCGCCAGCGTGTTAGCCGGGTGTTAGTGGAGCGGCAGTCGTGCGCTAGTGGCGCCGGTCAGAGTGGGTGACGTACCGAGGAGACACCGACACCGACCGTCCTGGGGGACACCGAAATGAGCTCCAGCACCACTGTCCGCACCGCTCGTCGCCGCACCCTGCGGGTGGCCGCCGCGGCCCTGGTCGCTGCCGCCGGCCTCACCCTGACCGCCTGCTCCGGCTCGGAGGCCGCCGACGCGAAGTCCGCGGGCCACACGAACGCGAACTCGGCCGCCGCCGAGTCCACCGCCTCGGGCTGGTCCGGCCTGCAGAGCACCGGCGCCAAGGCGGGCATCGCGAGCAAGCAGTCGGGCAGCGCGCACGTCACCAACGCTGGCAAGGCGGCTTCCCCGGTGCGCACCCAGCGCCTGGCGGACGGCGTCAGCAAGGCCGAGATCTCCCAGCTCGGCGACCAGCACTACCGCGCCAAGATCGTGGCCCGCGGTTCGGTCCTGGCCACGCTGGAGACCAACGGGCACGACGACGGGCTCGACGCCAACGACATGTTCGTCACGCTCACGATGGACGGCCAGGTCCACTCCTGGATGGGCGGCGGACACCAGGGACCGGGCACCTTCAAGCTCGCGGGCGGCTGGACCGCCAAGGTCACGAAGGCCGGCGAACTCCGGTACCGCGCGCAGATCATCGGCCACGACGGCGTAGCCGCCACGCTGGAGACGAAGGGGCACGACGTCGGCCTCAACGCCAACGGCATCTACATCGTGCTCAGCGCCGGCGGCGTGATCAGCGCCCACGCGTAAAGGCCCGCCCGGCCGCGGCGGTGGAGCCACCTTCAGCGGGCAGCTCCACCCCACGGTGACGGAAGCGTCCGACCGGCGCCGGTGCCCGCTCTTCGGCCAAGAAGGGCACCCCCACTCGGCCGCCTTCGTCAGCCCCACCGGCTGACCACCTCGGCACCGCCCTGGGCATGGGCCGAGAACAACTCCGAGCGGGACCAGCTCGGAGGAGCAAGGACAAGCAAGGAGATGACCATGAAGTCGTGGCGTACCCGTATCGGTGTCGGCCTCGCCGTCAGTGCCGCAGCGATCGCCATTCCCCTGACCGCCACCACCGCCTCCGCCGCCCCTCCGCCCGGCGACGGCTGGGTCCCCGTCGGCGCCCTCAAGTATCCGTCGAAGGCGGAGTGCGAAGCGAAGGAACTCCCGCAGGCCCAGGCGAACGGATACCACGAGGTGTGGTGCGACGACAGCGAGGCCATCATGCCCATCTACAGCCGCTGACCACTCTCCACCCGGCAGGGAAAGACGGCACGACCGCCACCGATCCCGACGAGCCGGGAAGCGCCTCGCCCCGAGCGACCACCCCGCGGTGATGTCACCCACCGACGTCAGAAGCCCCGAGCCATATCCGGCCCGGGGCTTCGTCCCTGTTCAAGCTGAGAGCCCCCTGTCGAATTCGAACCGACGGCCTTCGCGTCGCCGCTCAGATCGAGCGGAAGGGGTGCGCTAGTCGTGCGGCAACACCGTGTTGGGAACGCCCGGCTCCACTAACGGCCGACGGGAACCTCGTAGACGATCTCGCACAGAGCAGCGGGGACGACGATGTGGTCGCGTCGGCGGAGCTGCCCCGGCCCAGCGATCCGCGACAGGCCAACGTCTTCCTGAACGAACGAGAGCGCGTGGGGGTTTCGTGGGAACCGGTGGATATGTCGTCTCGTCTAGCACGTGGGTGAACCCGGGCGAATCCCTCTGTGGGTGCGGGTGCGCAATCGCGCGACGATTACAGAGCCCACTGGTGGACGTTGAGTGAAGTCCGGGCCCTGTGGCGCGTTGGCGCCGAAGGCTCCGGGCTTATGGCGCGGGAATTCTGAGGAGGCATCAGTGGCGGGCGAGTCCCCCGACATGTCGGAGCAGCGGAGCGGCCTGCGGTCGGCTTCGGGCGCGGGTACCGGTGCCGATCGGCCTGCGGCCGGGGCCGGTACGGGTGTTGCCGACGGCAGGGACAGTGGTTCCGGCGTCGTCGCCGCTGACGGCGGCCGGGGCGAGGGGCGGCCGACCGGTGCCGCGGCCGGAGACGGCGCGACCGGTGCCGCCGGTTCGGGAACCAGGGGTTCCGGCGCGGCCCGAGAGGGCGCGGACGGCGGTCGTCCGGATCCCAGGCTGGCTGTGCGTCTCGGCGCGGCCGCCGCCGGCAAGGCTGGCGGGACGCCCGCGTCCGCGTCGGCGAAGACCGGTGACGACGAGGGCGCCCGGGCGTCGGCGGAGGCCGACGGGGCCGCTGACGGCAAGGCCGACCAGCCCACCGCGGTGTTCAGCACCCTGAAGACGGGCACGACCGGCGACGACAAGGCCGATCGGGACACCGCTGCCTCCGCCGCCTCGAAGGCCGGTGACGCCGGTGACGCCGGTGACGCCGGTGACGCCGGTGACGCCGGTGACGCCGGTGACGACGAGGACGCCGGTACAGCCGAGACGGATGCGGCGTCCGGCACGGCAGACGACGGCAAGGCCGCCGCTCCATCCGGTGACAACAAGGCCGATCAGCCAACTGCGACGGGGGTCGGAGCTGCCGACGACGACGAAGCTGGTCAGGCAACCTCGCCCGCCGATGCCATGAAGTCCGGCGCGGCCGGCGCGACCGGCGCGACCGGTGCCGGTAAGGCCCCCGAGGGCGAGGCCAAGTCCGGGCCCAGGGCTGCCTCCTGCGAGTCCGGTGCAGACGGTGACGGCAAGCCCAAGGAGGACGCCCGGCTCAACGACGCCGTCGCGGCCTCAGCCGCCGAGGCGGAGGCCGAGGACGACAGCGACAGCAAGGCGGGCTCGGCCGATCAGGCCACCCAGCTGATTAAGGCCCCCAAGCCGGCGCCAGCCGACTCCGTCGACCAGCCCACCAGGCTGATCAAGGCTCCCGCGAACCCGGACTCCAAGTCCAAGTCCGAGTCCGAGCCCGAGCCCGAACGCACCAGCCAGTTCATCCCACTGAAGAAGGACGACGCCCCGGCGCCGAAGCCGCTCAAGGCCCCCAAGCCGGCGGCCAAGCCCAAGGCGACACCGCCGGCTCCTCCGAAGCCGGCGGAAGCTCCTCCGGCCGAGTCTCCGGCGGGGCCTCAGGCTCCGCTTGACCTGCTCGCCCAGCTGACGAACACTCCGCCCCCGCCGGAGACCTCGGTGCGCACGGCGGTGCGCCGGGTGAAGATCTGGACGCCGCTGGTGGCGCTCCTCGGAATAATCTTCGTGGTCGTGCAGGTGATGCGCCCGCTGCCTGCCCCGGAACTGGCGATCGTCGGCAAGTCATCCTCCGTCTTCCAGGGCGGCACGCCGTCGCTGCCCTGGCCCACTGAGGGCCAGGCGGTCGTGGACGTCGACGGACTCGGCCGGGTCGGCTCGTACGGTGAGATGAAGCGGCTGCCCATCGGCAGTGTGGCCAAGGTGATGACGTCGTACATCATCCTGCGCGACCACCCACTGAAGAAGGGTGCGAACGGGCCGCTGATCGACGTCGACCAGAAGGCCGAGGACGACTTCACCAACGGTGTCAGGGAGAAGGAGTCGGTCGTCGAGGTCCACAAGGGTCAGAAGATCTCCGAGAAGGAGGCCCTCCAGGCCGTCATGCTGCCGTCCGCGAACAACGTCGCGCGGCTGCTGGCCCGCTGGGGTGCGGGTACCGAGGAGGCGTTCATCAAGAAGATGAACGACACCGCCAAGGAGCTCGGCATGACGAACACCACCTACACCGACGCGAGCGGCCTCGTGGAGAGCACCGTCAGTACGGCCGAGGACCAGGTGAAGCTGGGCAAGAAGGCGATGCAGGACCCGGTCTTCCGGGAAATCTCCAAGGCGACCGAGTACCACTCCACGACCGCCTCCGGGAGGGGCAGCGGGGTCGAGTACCAGAAGACGCAACGCAACTTCAACAAGCTTGTCCCCATGTACGGCGTCGTCGGTATCAAGACCGGTTCCACGACCAAGGCCGGTGGCAACCTGCTCTTCGCTGCAGAGAAGAAGGTCGGCGGCTCCACGCAGCTGATCATCGGTGCGGTCTTCGGGCAGCACAAGAGCCCGATCATCGTCACCGCCACCGACTACAGCAAGCAGCTCATCCTGACCGCGGGCAGGGCGCTGACCACCAGCACCGTCGTGAGGAAGGGCGATGTCGTCGGCCACGTCGACGACGGCCTGGGCGGTACGACCCCGGTCGTGGCAACCAAGGATCTGACAGCGGTCGGCTGGCCCGGCCTCAAGGTCGACCTGAAGCTCACCGCCGGGGGCAAGACCCTCCCGCACACGGCGAAGGCCGGTACGCAGGTCGGCGAACTGACCGCGGGTGGCGGCATGGGTGAGGTGAAGGTTCCCGTGACGCTGCAGAAGGACCTCGCCGAGCCGACGTTCGGCGCGAAGCTGACACGAGTCTCCTGACGGATGAACATGGGCCGGGCCCCGGTACGCGCTGGCGCGTACCGGGGCCCGGTTGCGTGGCAAGGGCTCAGCCGCAGTGGCCCTGTGTCGGTTCTCAGCAGTCTCCGGCGAACTTCACCGAGGCATTGTGCGTCCGACGAGCAAGGAGCGTCGCGAACCCCCGCGGATCCGGCATGCGTGCTGCCCTCGTCGGCTGCTTCATCGTCGCCGCCGCTGGTGCGGCCACGGCCCTCGCCGCCGCCGTCCCGCGCTGGTACGGCGTCAGCGGGAGCACCCTGTTGGCTGTTGCGGGTCTCGGAGCGACCGAGGGCCTCGGAGACGACCGTGACATCGCCCCCGGCGGCGCACCGATCGCGACCTCCCAGCAGTGCTCGCGAGACAGTGCACCTGGTGAGTTGCGGATAGGCCGCGAGAATCGCCCGCTCATCGCTCGACGGGGAGCACCCGTCCGTCCACCGCTTCGCACGCTCACCGCACGCGTGTCCACCGGTCGTCCACCGGCAGCGATCACCGTGCCGCCGGAGCGGCGCCCTCACGCCGCAAACTGATCTTGGTAAGCGCAAAGGCTCCGGTCAGGGAGTACCCGACCTGAGCCTTGACAGAGCCCCCTGTCGGATTCGAACCGACGACCTTCGCTTTACAAGCCCAAGAGCGTTCATGCCAGGTGGGTTCGAACCATGCCGCCCGGTCGCTGTTTATGCAGGTCAGCACCGGGCGACTTCTCATTGAAAGACAGCCCATGAGAGCCCATCGAGGGTTGTCCGGCCACACGTCGGCCACACTGATGGGGTTATTTGGATCTCCCCACCCCGCGTTCGGGGCTGGGACAGTCCTGCTCGCCAAAGTTCCCCGCCCTCCCGCGCGTCAGCCCAGGGCAGGGCGCCACGGGGGAAGGCCCGCCCGACAGCCACCGCCAGGGCCGAGACGCACAGTCGCCAGGGTGAGCGAGGCCGATCGCGTTGTCTCCACCGTCGGCGTTCGCCCCATCCCCGAAAGTTGGCTCACGGCGCTATTTCAGTGGCGTGCGACCTTCCAGCGGCGCGTTCGTGAAGTTCGCACGGGCCGCTGAAGAGAGCCATCGCTGTGGCGGTTCAGCAGCCGGTCCCGGTCGGCTCGATCTTGATGCGGGCGTGGGCGCCCTTGTCCAGTGCCGCGCGGTAGGTCGCGTGGGGGACGCGGTACCAGACGTCGTCCTTGGCGGCCGCGCCGTTGACGTCGTCCAGCTGCACGCACCATCGTTCGCGCCGGACGACGCGGGTGTAGGTCTCGGTGCCCTTGGTGACCTGGTGGCAGTCCCGGAAGCGCTCGGTGGTGTACCACGTCTTCTTGGTACGGCCACTGCGCTTGGTGTGCTTGACGCGCTTCGTGCCGGGCCGGCACTTCTGGACCAGGTGCGGCCGGGTGCTCCGGACGGTCTTCTTGGCGACATGGCGTGCGCCGTCCCGTAGGCCGAAGACGGCGTCCGAGTGCGGCCGGGCGTCCTGGGAGGTCTTGCCGGTCCCCTTACCGCCGCCGTCCGGGTGCCCCGCGCCGCCGTCCGCCGCGGCACCGCAGGCGCCGAGTCCGGCCACGAGCATCGCCGTCAGACCTGCACGCACCAGCCGCTGCTTCGTTCCCATGTCTCCCCCTGCGGACCGCGGGCCCCACCGCAGGGCTCCGTCCCGTGCACTCTGCCACGGCCGCCGGAATGTGCTTCGCACGGGGCGGCGACGACGGACCGGTCCAAAAGTTCCGGATGCCCCTACCTGACGGCACGTTACCCATGTCCCCGTTGTCGATCCTCCGCAAGTCCGCATCGGGACGAACGCCTACGCCCCCGTTGTCACCTCACAGCGACACCGGTGCCGTAGTGGGTAGTTCAGGAACCTCTCAAGCTGCCGCCGGCACACCCTCGCCCCCTCGGCGCACGCGTTCGGGTCGAGCCCGAGGCACCGCAGCAGGTCGTACCGGGTCACCCGTTACTGCCGGCCCATCCGTAGCACCCGGACCGGGTACGTCCCGCGCTTGGCGAGCGCGAACCCCGTTGTGCGCCCCAGACCAAGGGCCCTGTTCGCCACCTCGATCGAGAAGCTCACCGGCAGGGCCAGCAGCTCGCCATGGGTCATCCGCGGGGCACCTCCACCCCCTCGACAGCGCGAATCGTCGACACCCTGCACCTACTGATCAAGACGAGCGATCACACCACGCGAGTCCGCACACAAAGAAAGCCCAGGTCAGGGCTTAGCCGACCTGGACTTCTCAGAGCCCCCTGTCGGATTCGAACCGACGACCTTCGCTTTACAAGTGGGGTCGAATCCGTGATCAGGGGTGTTGGATCAGGCTGGGTGGTGCTGTTCTTACAGGTCAGCGCCACCCAGCCTGATGCTGGGTCCTGCTTTCGGGGCCTCATGTTTCGCCGTCCGCTCACGCAGCGCTCACGCGCGGAGGACTTCAAGTGCGTTCCAAATGGCTCCCAGGACCCTGCCTTGCTGGCTCCTCCCGGCAGCCTGCCGGGGTGACGGCCTCAGCGCCTGCGTCGTTCGGAGCCGATACGGGGACGCAGCTCGTACGCGACCTTGGCCACGCCTCCGTGTTCGCTCCACAGCCGCGTTCCCGACCGCATGAGTGCCCAGCCGATCTTCTCGTAGGGCATGAGTTCACCGACGCTGAGCTGTCCCAGGAGGTGGGTCAGCTCCTCGGCCGTTCGCAGATCATGCTCGCGTTCTCGCTCGTCGGCGCTGGCGTACCCATCGGCACGAGCGGTGAACTCCTCATATGTCAGCTCACCGAGGCGGCGCCGGTGCGCCAGCAGCGCCTCCCTGTCGACATACGCGTCGGAGTACTCCTTGCCGAAGCGGCGCCCATACTCGCGGACCCGTTGACGTTCCTTCTCCAGCACCTCAGGGCTGATCTGCCGCTGGCGGGCCGTGGCGATTTCGTCGGCGCGGGACAGGAGCCAGGTCAGAGGGGACGGGCACAGGAAGATCCCCAGCCTGCCGTAACCCTTCCATTGGCAGTGCGTGTATCCGACGGCCTGCGCAACCCAGCCGTAGCGGTCGCCGGTGCTGGTGTTCGGAGCGAGGCTCTTGAACTCGACGCCGAAGGCAGGGCCCTCATCGTGCCAGCCTCCCGGATCCCGGGGCCTCAGCACTGCGTCTATTCGTGTCTCTTCTCCGGTCCAGTAGCGTCCTGGTACCTGCTCCTCAATGTGGAACCACTGGTCCAGCTTGCCGAGGACGAACGCGGCAAGAGTCTTCTCGTCAGGGAACGTTCCGGGATCTGGCAGCAACGCCTTCGTCCGTAGCGCACTTGGCCGACTGTACGGCGCCGCCGGGCCTATGCGACAGGCGGTGGCTCCGGATATCCCCGACGCGATCGCGGTGCGATCTCGGTGACCTCCCCCTCGACGAGGGCCTTGATCTCATCGCGGATGGGTGCCGACGGCATCAAGGCCCTGTCCAGCAGATTTCGCCGCCAGTCGAGCCGGCGGATGCAACCACAGCTGCAACCATGAGCTTGCGTCGTGCTTGGTCATGAGGGAGCCGCAGTCCTGCGGCTCCTGGTTGCGGCTTATTACCCTGGCGACGTCCCGGGATGCTCGTCCCACGCGGGCCAGCACGAGATGGGGCATACAGAGGGCATGCCGACCCCGAGATGCCTGGAGAAGGAACAAACCCCGTGCCGCTGAACTGGGGCTTCTACATGGAGCGGGTAACGGGACTCGAAACTGCGCTCTGAGCTTGGGAATCAATGGGGCCCAGGGCGACCATTGGGCGCTGACCTGGGGAAATGCTGCTTGTCTCCCTCGTTCTGCGGGGTCCCTTCGCGCCCCTCTTGACCGGTGTTGACCGGGCTGAAGGGCACGGATGGGGCACGGGTCGCGCGGGCCGTCTCCAGCAGGGACTCCATCACGGCGGCGTCAGGGGCGAACACGGATACCGCGACATGGACGTCGGCGGTGCCCAGCGGGGCGTCCCAGTGCTCGGGGCTGCTGTCGCCGGTGCCGGCCGCGCACGCCGTCGGCGAAGTACTCGCCGGCCCTGAGAAACGGGTCCTGGATGAACAGGTAGTGCTGGACGGTGTTGCAGAAGAAGACCGGCGCGTTGATGGTGTTGTAGTCGAAGGTCCGGCTATCGGGCTCGTCCTCCAGCAGCGTCGGCCCCCTCGACGTCGAAGAGCTTCAACGCCAGCCCTGTCGCGCGTCCCAAGCGCGCGGCGGCACCGGCGTGGGGTGAGCCGTTGGAGAATCGCACGAGCGCGTCATGTCTGCCCGGGGTGGCATAGATGCCCTGGGCGTACTCCTCAGGCACCCCGCCGAGGCTCTCCACCTCCCCTCCGACCAGCATCGGGTGGCTGTTTGCTGGGCGCGCGGCACGGGCGGCGGCCCAGGCTGGAGCGGGGCGAAGGCATGAGCGCAGGCCGGCCGTCGCGGTGACATCCGCTGGACTGACGCCTGCTCGCCCGCCGGACACCGCATTGCAGTTGCGGCTCGTTCCACTGCTGCACATCGTGGGGAGATGGGCGATCGTGCGCCGTCCGAGGACGGGCTAGTCGGTTGGTGGGTCGAGCTGCCCCCGGGAGCAGGAACAGCGGTGATGGCGACCGGGATCGTCTCCATCGGGCTGCACCTGGTCGGACGGGAAGTGCTCTCATGGATCCTGTTCGTCCTCGCCGCCATCGCGTGGCTCGTGCTCGCCGTCGACTTCGGGCGGCGGCTGCTGCGCGACAGGGGCCGGTGGGTGGAGGAGGTGGCGACGCCGCCCGCGCTGACCGCAGTGGCCGCGACGACCCTCCTCGGGACCTGGTTCGCACTACAGGGGTGGTCGGGTGTCGCCGTCGCCGCGCTGGTCGTCGCGGCGCTGATCTGGCCGGTGCTGCTGACGTCGGTGGTGCGGCATTGGCGGCGGCGCTTGCCGGGGACGGTGTTCCTGGTGTGTGTCGCGACGCAGGGCCTGGCCGTGCTGAGCGGAACGCTGGTCGTCTCGCTGCCGTCCGGGTGGCTCGCCTGGCCGACGCTGGGCTGCTTCCTGCTCGGCCTGGCGCTCTACGCAGTCGCCTTCCGCCGCTTCGACCTCGGCCAGCTGCGGTCCGGCGCGGGCGACCAGTGGGTGGCGGGCGGGACGCTGGCGATCTGCGCGCTCGCCGGGGCGAAGTTACTGGCCGTTCCCGCCTGGCGCGGCACCGCTCTGCACGACGCGCTGCGTCCGCTCACGCTGGTCACGCTCGCGCTGTCCGTGTGCTGGTACGCCGTCCTCGTCCTCGCCGAGGTGCGTTGGCCGCGTCCGCGCTACGACATGGCGCGCTGGGCGACGGTCTTCCCGATGGGCATGACGGCCGTCGCCACCCTGTCCATCGCCGACGCCGCGGCCGTGGGCCGGCTGTGGACGTCGGGCCAGGTACTGCTCTGGGTCGCCGTCACCGCCTGGGTGCTCACGCTGGTCGGGCTGGTAAGGCACTTGGCCGCGTACTCCCCGTGACCTGTGCCGGGACCGTGGCAGGGGTCTTTCCGGGCACCCCCGGCGGGCGGTACGCACCAGGTCGGCGGGGAAGACGAGCTGGACTTCGAGTTGTTCGGTGGGGCTGTCAACTCGCCTGTGGCAGACCGGTCCGGTGCCGGCGAGGGGGGCGATTTCGCGTGGGGGCCGGAGATACAGGCGAGAGGAGCGCCTTCCCCTACTCGTCCCCGGCGTAGTCGCCGTGGTGGGCCGGACCCAGTACCTCGTCGGCGCTGCGCGGCTCTGTGCGCGGCTGCTGGTTGAGCTTGTGGCGCGCGATGGAGGATCGCCGGTAGACCTCCTTGCGGACCCGCATGATGTTGCCCAGGGGCGCGTGCTCGGCGGTGACCCGCCAGGGCGTGAAGGACAGGGCGTCCATCTTCTCCAGATTCTCCGAGCTGGAGATGTCCTGCTGCGGCAGCCGCAGCTTCGCCACGGTGACGGACGGCGAGAGCTGCTCGGGCCACTCCACGGTGGTGTCCTCCACCGGCATGCGCTCCAGATCGGTGCAGAGCTGAACCTGGATGTCGAAGGTGTACGGCCGCTCCTGCAGCTCGGCTTGCAGGGCCGGCCGGAAGACCTCCGGCGCGGAGGCCGGGTCGATGGCGCGCCGGACCACCGCGGCGGCGAAGTGCGGGTCAGGGGTGATGCGGACCTTGGCGATGTAGTCTCCGTGCCTGACCGCGCCCATCGTCCAGTAGCTCGACAGCAGTACGTTGACCGGGGGGATCTTGGACAGGCGGAGGAAGGCCAGGAACTCGTCCCATGCCCAGTTGTCCTGGTCGAGGGTTCCCTTTCCGGTCACGAACTCGGTGAAGAAACGATGCGCGCCGGGTCGGCCGTGAGAGAAGTAGGACGGGGCGTCCAGGAACAATTCCTGGATGAACAGGTAGTGCTCGACTGTATTGCAGAAGAAGATCGGTGCGTTGATGTTGGCGTAGTCGAAGGTGCCGGTGTCCGGTTCGTCTTCCAGCAGGGTCGGGCCGTCGATGCCGAAGATCTTCAGTGCCAGTCCGGTGGCGGCGCCCAGTCGCGCGTCGGCTCCGGCGTGCGGCGAGCCGTTGGAGAAGCGGATGAGTGCATCGTGGGTTCCCGGAGTCGCGTAGATGCCTTGGGCGTACTCGGGGGGAAGCCCGTCCAGGATCTCCACTTCCCCTCGGACCAGCCCGTAGCCCTTGGCGTGGGCGTCGCGGAGGGCCCGGCCGGTGCCACCGGCCTTCACTGACTCGGTGATGTAGCTCTCGGTCTTTGCGATCACCGTCTGGAGGTTCTGTTCGAAGTGCGGGTCATCGTCTTCGACGTCAGGCGTGTAGCGGACGAACTGTGCTGCCATGACTTCGACCTCTTTTCGAGAACCGTGGTGGGGCCTCAGGGGCAAGAATCGCCTTCAGTCCTCCAGCTCCGCGATCCAGCGCAGGGCACGCAAACCCGGCAGGAAGCAGTACTCGCCGCCCCGGGTGACCACGAAGCCGGGCAGATTCTGGAGGCGGCGCCGGACCGGTTTCTCCGGGATGGTGGCGCTGCCGGTTCCGTCGTGATGTCCGGCCACCGGGTCCTTCTCGCCGGGGTGGCCGATGAAGTTGCCGTCGTTGACCCACTCGGCCTCGATGAACTCGAATTGCCGTTCCAGGTGGGCTCCGAGGAAGACGCCGACCAGGCCCCGGTCGGCGCCGTCGTCCTCCAGCACTCCCTCTGGCAGCGGCGGGCCGTAGGTGGTGCCGCGGCGGATGAGCCGGTGCATCCGCGCGTCGCCGATGATGGTGGAATCCCGGGGGTTGATACGGCGGATGTGCGCACCGGCAGGGCACCGGAACCCCCGGTCGTCGTTCTCCCGGTACAGGAAGTTGTTGACGCGGTGCGGATCGGCCGCCAGTTCCGGATCATCGTGCTCCGGCGCCAGCGCCAGCGGCGCCCCGCTGGGCCAGCGCCCGACCATCTTCGCCGCCAGGAGCGCCTCCTCCTCGGCGCTGGCGGTGTTCGCGCGCAGGTAGCGGCGCCAGGCCGCCACGTTGGTGTGGATCTTGCGCACGGCCGCGTAGGTCCCGTTGCGCCCCAGCACATCCGGGCTGGGCATGGGCGGCGGGCTGCCGGTCTCGTCGGGGTAGCCGAGGAGGAACTCGCCGGCCTTGATGGGGGCTTCCTGCGGGTTGGAGCCGAGCAGTCCGACGCCCTCGATGTTCGGTTGGCTGATGCCGTCGCGGAAGCCGAAGGTGGTGCGCCCGGTCGGGAGCTGGTGGACGTCCTGCTGCCAGATCACCTGAACACCGGGCGTGTCCTCGTAGGCGACACGGGCCCGCTCCAGCTCCTTGTCCAGCTGCGCAGCCTCGGAGGAGAGGGCGCTCAACGCGATATGGACCTCGCCCGTTCCGAACGGTGTCTCCCAGTGGGCCGGGGCGCTCTCGCCCACGTCACCGATCAGCTCCGCGCGCGCGGCCATGCCCTCCCGGAACGCCCGCGGAAAGCTGTCCAGCGACTCCTGGGGCACCCCCAGCGCCCTCAGCCCCTGGTAGGTGAACGCCACCGCCACCCAGGCATCCTGACTCCGGTCCGCACTGGGCAGACCACTTGCGGTCAACGGGAGCAGCCTCCGCAGCAGGGCGCGCCCGGCGTGGCGGTCGTCGACGCGCAGGAAGACGAACTTTCCCTCGTACGGCACGGGCCGTGGACGCAGGGCCCCGCTTTGGACGTCGTCGATCTCGACGCGCACGCCGGGTTCGCTGCTGCTTGCCGCCGTGTTCATGATCGCTTGTGCCTCCACATCGGTCTCTGCGTGGGCAGCCCTACGCCGGCCGGCCCGCACCCCGCGGTCACGGTCCACCGATGTGGGGTCGGCTCTGCGGATCGGTGTGTCCGGGTTCTATGCCGCGGCTTCCTCCAGCAGCTTCTGGAAGGCAGGCGTGGCCAGCAACTCGGCGTTGGCCGGGTTGTCCAGCGCCGCCCGGAATTCAGGGGTGTCCAGCACCTCCTCGAACGCCTCGTCCACTCGGTGGTCCTTCCAGATCTGCTGAACGGTCAGGTCGGGATAGGAGCTGACGAAGCTCTTCGCGGGCGCCTGGTGGGCGACGAACCACTCCTTCACTCCTGGATCGCTGATGCCAGGGAACCCTTCGCTGTGCGAGAAGATCGTGTCGAAGTGGGACCCGATTACCGTCTTGGCGAAGTCGTCGATGTAGGTGTCCCAGGAGCCGTCGAAGACGCTGGCGAACATGAACCGGGTGTCGTTGTCGAAGATCACGTGCCGGGCGTCGTGCAGGGTGCCGATCTGGCGCAGCGCCGCACGGCCCTTCACGTCATCCGACCCGCTGGCGAGCGCGGCGAGATCCGCACGAAGCGCATCCGCATGTCCCGGCTTGATCTTGGTAAAGACGGTGAACTCGCTGCAGACTCCATCCGACCTGCCCGGGCGTTCGGGCTGAGCCGACGGAGTTGCACCTGTCGTCGCAGTCATCGCGTGACTCTCCTGCCACGGATCGGTGCGAGGGTCGCCAAGCACCCGAATATGGGGCGCCATCGCCCTCACGTCTTCATCCTGACTGCCCATGCGCGGCCTCGCATCTTCGGCCCTGGGGATGCGGAAAGCAGCCTCGGGTGCCGGCTGGCTTCTCCAGTTCCGGGAAGGCAGCAATGCGAGCGGACGGCAGGCAACAGGACGGGGCCTCGCGTTCTGAGGAGCTCCCGAGGACAGATCCGTAAAGACGCAGGAAGATGAGATGGGATGTCCGGAGAACGGCGTCGTCACGCTTCCGGGCAGCCGCTTCTGCGTGGCCGAGAAGCCAGCCGCGTAACAGTGCGCCGCTGCGCCCCGGCGCCGTCCCGGCCGCACCGTGAGCGGGTTCGAGTCATGCAAGCGCTGAGCAGTCAGGAACGTCCGGACGGCTGCAGGGCGAGTGCTGATCACCGGGGAGTTCGCCGTTCAGAGGGGCGCTTCCGGGGCTGGCGAAGGCCCGGGGCACGCACACGACAGACCCGCGGGCGCCCGCCCAGGCGATCGGAGCACCCACTCCCGCCATTCCTGGCCCGACCTGATCACCGCCCGGGCCCACCCCCTGGAGGTAACCATGGGCAAAGTTCTCGGTGACGTGCTGGGTCTTGCGGCCGGCGTGGCGATCAGCCCGCTGCCGATCATCGCCATCATCCTCATTCTCGCCACGCCTCGGGGACGTCTCAACGGACAGCTGTTCGCCGTCGGCTGGGTTCTGGGACTCTCGGCACTGGGCGCGGTGATGCTGGCGATCGCTTCCCCCGCAGATGCCTCCGCCCACCATCACCCGGCCACCTGGGTGGGAGCCCTCAAACTCGCTCTGGGCGTGTTCCTCGTCCTCTTCGGCGCCCGGCAGTGGCACCGACGCCCGAAGGATCCCTCGCAAGCCCAGCTGCCGAAGTGGATGGGCGCGATCGACCGCCTCACGCCGGTCAAGGTCTTCGGGCTCGGACTGGCCCTGGCCGCGCTCAACGCCAAGAACGCCCCGCTGACCATCGCCGCGGGCGCCTCGATCGGCTCAGCCGGACTGCCGGTCGGGCAGCAGATCGCCTCGCTGGCAATCTTCGTGCTGATCGCCACCCTCGGCCTGCTGGCCCCACTAGGAGTCTTCCTCGTTGGAGGAGAGCGGGCGCAAACCACACTCGGCAGCTGGAAAGACTGGGCAGCCCAGCACAATGTCGCCGTGATGGCGGTCCTGTTCTTCGTCCTCGGGTTGAAACTGCTCGGAGACGGCATCTCCGTCCTCACCTCCTGACAGGCTTACTCGCGCCGCGCTGCGGCCTGGGTCAGCAGGGCGACGGTGTCGTGGCCGGCGCGCTCGGCTTGGCCGAGTACAGCAGTCAGCGCGTCCCGGCCAGGTTCGGCTTGCCGGCGGTCGGCACGGTGGGGAAGTGCGGTACGGATCGTGGCGGCACTGTCCTGACCGCGGCCGAGGGCGTGCCCGGAGTGGACGACCTGGTGGGCCGAGCGGCGCAGCGCGTACATTTCAGCGTCTTTGGCGCGGATGTGGGAGCGAGTGGCACGCTCGCAATGCCGTGCTGTTTCTCGCAGTTCGTGCCGTGCAGCTCCGAGGAAGGTCTGGGCGAGGACGTCGGCCTTCTGGTGCGGATCTGGTGCGGGACGCCTGAACTGGTCCGGACAACGAACAAGGCCCAGGTCACCGACCTGGGCCTCAACTATGGAGCGGGTGACGGGAATCGAACCCGCGCTCTGAGCTTGGGAATCAAGGGGGCATGAGTGCTCGATATGGTCTGACCTGGGAAAACGATGCTGAGCCCGCCTGTTCGGGAGGGCTCTTGAGCACCGTTTATGACCGTTGTTGACCGTGCTGGAGGGCACGGTTGGGGCACGAGGCGGTAGGTGCGATGACAGGACCGCCCCGACGGCGGCCAGCGGCCGCCACCGGGGTGGACAAGACGAAGCAGCTGACCGTGACGGCCAGATCGCGCATCCACGGCTGGACCAGCAGCGACTTCCTGAGCTGGTCGAACAACTGCAGAGATCACACCTGGTCGAGGCCGACCGTACCGGACCGTGTGGGTCGCCCCTCGCCTGCGTCAGATCTTCAATTCGGCGCGCAGGCCCGCCCGGTGACGGTGGTCAGTTCGCTGCCACTGCCACGGTCTGGTCCTCGTGTGCCAGCAGTTGCTGCAGTTGCTTCCTCTCGGCGTGCAGGCCCTCGAAGAGCGCGGTCCGCAGTTCGTCGGGGAGCGAGCCGATCGAGTATTTCGTCAGACGCGATGCGTCGCACCATTCGAGGAGCCCGCGGTCCGCAAACCACCGCAGGAGCAGGTCATCAAGGTGCGCACTGCTGCGGAGCCAGTCCAGGGCGGTGTTGGGGTGAGGCGCGGCGACGCATATCCGGTTCTTCTCGGCGTCGTCCTCGTATGTTGCCTCGACGTGGGCGGCGAAGGCGGCGCTGAACACCTGCTGGCACGGGACGAGCGTCTGCAACGTGATGCGGGAGCCACTGAACATCGGCACCACCGGCCGCGCCTCGAGGCCGTCCGCGGTGCAGTCGATGTAGAGGGTTCCGGGGCGGGCGGGGACGGTCGCCCCGCCGAGTTCCACCGTGTCGGCGCCGATGCGCCGGACCCTGCCGTGGCGGACGATGTCGGTGATCCGCCGGAGCTGTTCGAGTTCGGTCCGGCTGACGGTCGCGCAGCGATACGCCGTCGGCGTGACGTCGGAAGACAGCCTCAGCAGGAGGCCGCCGGCTTCCAGCCGCTGAAAAAGCTCCTCGACCGTGCGGGATTCCAGCACCGCGCGGATGCGAGCGGTGAACGACTCGGCGTCGCTCGCGGCGGACTCCGGTCCGGGCTGGATCTGAGCACGGTCGAGCAGCCACGAGTCGCGCGGCATGATCCAGGTGATGCCGGACGGGTCGACGCCATGCTGCAGAAGCCACAGGCACGCGTCGATGCCCGTCTTTCCCGCTCCCACCACGGTGTAGTGCGATGCCTGCTGATCCAGGGCCGGCAGCTGGTTGGGGGTGATCAACCGGACCCCGGAAGCCACCTCGTACTTCGGCGGGCACATCGCAGGAACCGTGACGTTCATGTAGGTGGCGTCCACGGTCCGCCGACGCACCCGTATGTCGAACTCGCGGCCGGTGACGACGGAGTGACACCGCTGGACATCCGGTCGCGCCGGATCCGCGCCATCGTAATGGGACATGGGGAAGTACGAGACGCGACCGCTGGGCAGGAGGGTTTTGCGCATCACCTGGTCGAAATAGGTGAGGATCTCATCGGACGACGCCAGCTCGTGAAGCCCCGCATTCCAGCCGTGCTGGTCCACTTCGCCTGTGCCCAGTTCACGGGAATTGACGCCGTAGAACGACGAAGGCTGATGCAGCCGCACGAACGGGTAGGCGACCGTCCAGTGGCCACCGGGCCGACCGTAGCGATCGACGATGGCCACGGTCGCGTCCGTCTCGCTCAACAGAGTGTCGGCGAAGGCAATGCCCATGGCTCCAGCCCCGACGATCAGGTAGTCAACCTCGATTATTTCCCGCTCTGACAACGTATTTCCTCTTTCTTGTGTGGGTGTGGAATTCGCCATTGCGCTGGCATAACGATGTTTTCGTCGCCGCTCACCAGTGCGTTTTTCTCCGCCGGTTGCCCGTGCCTGCACGGCAGGACAGCGGCCCGTCTCGTCAGGACTCGCGTCCGAAGGCGGCTCGCAGCTCGGAGACGAAGAGATGCGGAACCTCAAGGGAGGGGAAGTGCCCGCCACGGTCCAGGACGTTCCAGTACCGCAGATCCTCGAAGCGCGCCTCGACCCAGGCGCGGGGTGCTCGGAACGGCTCCTTCGGGAACCTCGACACGGCCGACGGGACAGTCACCGGAGTGAAGTTCCGGGGTGGCAGGCTCTCCCAGTACAACCGCGCCGACGACGCGCCGCACGCGGCGAACCAGTAGATCGCGGCGTTGTCCAGGAGCCGCTGACGGGACACCGCGTTCTCGGGGTGCCCGTCGCAGTCGGTCCAGCCCTGGAACTTCTCCACGATCCAGGCGAGTTGCCCGGCCGGGGAATCCGCCAGGCCGTACCCGAGCGTCTGGGGGCGCGTCGACTGCACAGTCATGTACCCGCGCTCGGCCGCCAGCACTTCCCTGGTCGCAGCCAGGTCCGCGCGCTCGGCGTCGCCGAGATCGTCCTCGGTGAACCCCGAGGGCGGCTGGACCGGCGGCATCGTCGTGTGCAGCGCCTCGACACGGTCAGGGTGCCGGACCCCCAGTGCCGTCGTCACGAACGCACCCCAGTCGCCGCCCTGGGCAAGGAAACGCTCATAGCCGAGCCGGGTCATCAGCTCGGCCCAGGCATCGGCAATACGCTCGATCCCCCAGCCCGTCCCGGCCGGCTTGTCGGAGAAACCGAAACCCGGCAGCGAAGGCGCCACCACGTGAAATGCGGGCTCACCGGCCGGCGGATCGGCCAGCTCGTCGAGAATATCGAGGAACTCCACCACCGAGCCGGGCCACCCGTGAGTCATCAGCAGGGGCCGCGCATCCGCACGAGGGGAACGGACGTGCAGGAAATGAATCCCCAGCCCGTCGATCACCGTGCGCCACTGACCGCGGTCATTGAGCTCGGCTTCGAGTCGGCGCCAGTCGTACTCTTCGAGCCAGTACCGGCACAACTCCTGGACGTAGTACCGCGGAATCCCCTGTGACCAGTCATCGACCGTCTCCGCCTCGGGCAGCCGGACACGACGCAAACGGTCGCGCAGATCCTCCAGCGCTTCGTCGGAAACGCCGAGCACAAAGGGCACGACGGTATCGGAATCAACCACAATTACTCTCTCCCCCGCATCGCAGACACAGCGGCGATGCGGTCGTTGCGTTCTTGCATTACCAGAAGCCGCTTTTGCGTATAGGCGGCACAAAGGAGACCGGAGCGGGTTCGCTCGCACATACCCGTAGGCCCCGCCCCGACGTCAGGAAGCCGGCGACGTCAGGCCGACCGCTCGGCGACGAGCTACTCCACCGCGGGAGTTGGCGCATCCGGCGCACGGTGAACGGGCCGGTGAGCAGCCGCCGGAATCAGGTGCTCTCCGGCGGGCCCCTCAAGATGAACTTCCCCGGCGCAGGCGGTGGCGTCGGCGCATCGTGCGCCGCGTCCCCGCCGATGCCTGCCGGGCAGGGGTTCGCGCCGAACCGCGGGATCGGCCACAACCGTCATGCGGTCGTGACTGCCGCAGCGGTGCCCTCCAAGGACACGCCGGTAGACGCGCCAACCCAGCAGTGCGCCGAGCGCGATGACAACCGGCCCGAGGACATCGACCGCGCCGAGGGCGACGGTCCGGCCGGACAGGAACAGCGGGATCTGGATCGCCAGCATCTTGAGATTCCCGGCGAGGACGACCAAGTTGCCTCTGGTGAAGGCCCGGCGGCGCACCCTGCACCGCCGCCAGCCGGTCCCTTCCTTCGTGATCAGCCCCACCACCACGCCCATCGGCGGCCAGCCGAGCAACAGCATCACGGCCGACACCACGGCCATCACGGCGTGCAGCATCAGACTCGGCAGGAAGAAGCTGGTGGCCTGCCCGGTCCCTGCGGCCAGAGCACCCGCGACACACACGAGGCCGAGAGCCGCGAGGGCGCCCCACACAGGCTCTCTGCGCGCCGCTCGGTAGACGCAGACCGCGGCCCCGGCCGCGAGGGCAAGTGCCAGCGCGACGGCAAGCCGGTGGGTGAGCGCGAAGCTCAGGGTGAATCCGAAAACGGGCACAACATTGATCACTGCATTGCGTAGCCGATGGCGCATGGCGGACCGGATGGCGTCCTCACCACCGGCTTCGCCGTGTACTGCAGGGTCCACAACTGCTCCAGGCTCCTCGACAGTTTGCTGTTCGCTTCTTGGTGGGCCGCGGGCGCGGTGGGGTCAGCCGCTGTAGACGTCCTCGATGTACCGGCCCTGATCCATCAGGGTCCGGAGCCAGTCCTGGGCGTCCGCGCGGTCGGCGCCTTCGGTGCGCCGCAGGTACATGGCCTGGAAGGCGTCGCGGACGCCGGGGGCCATGCGGGCGCCGTCGCCGCAGACGTGGACCCGGGCCCCCGTGTTCAGCAGCTCCCACACTTCGTCGGCCTCGGCGGTGAGGCGGTCCTGCACGAAGCGCCGGCCGTCGATGGGGGCCTCGCTGAAGGCAGGGCGCAGCGCGACTGCCCCGGCCCGTTCGGCGGCGTGCAGCTCGTCGGCGTGCAGGTAGTCGGCGTCGGGGGCGTCGCAGCCGAAGTAGCACAGCGCCGGGGCGAGGGAGGTGCCGCTCGTCAGGAGTGCACGGCGGTCGGCGATGACGCCGCGGAAGGGCGCGAGCCCGGTCCCGGCGGCGATCATGATGACGGGGGTGTCGGCGTCGTGGCCGATGCGGAAGGCTTCGCGGCACGGCTGGATCCGGGCGAGCACGGTGTCGCCGGGGCGCACGGCGCCGAGGTAGCCGGAGCCGGTGCCGCGGAAGGTGCCGCGGCCCGAGCGGGCGGGGGCTCGCAACACGGAGACCATGAGGTCGGCATGGTGCGGGTCGGCCGCCGGTGAGGAGGACACGGAGTAGTGGCGGGGCCTGATCGGGGGCAGCAGTTCCAGCAGCGTGGGCCAGGTCAGGGTCTCGCGCAGGGCGGGGTGGTCCTCGATGAGGTCCAGCAGGGTGCGCTGGTCGGCGGCGCGCGCGTCGGTGTTCTCGGCGAGGGCGCGCAGTGCGGCCTGTTCGGGCGGGCAGGGGTTGAGGGCGGCCAGGGTACCGAGGTGTTCGGCGGTCGGGCGGTCCTGCAGCTCGACGTGGTGGGTGAGCAACTGGCGGATGGTCAGTGGCCGGTCGACGGGGATGCCGTCGCGGCGGGGGTGGTGGGGGACGATGCTCAGCACGGTGTCGAGGTCGGCGTGGAGCAGCCGGGCGGCGCGCTCGACGAGGCCGGGGGCGTTGGTGGGCAGCACGGTGAGGTGGTCGGCCGTGCGGTAGCTCGTTCCCTCGGGCAGGGCCAGGCGGACCAGGCGTTTGACACGCGGGTAGTCGGGGTGGGTGAGGCTGTCGGTGTCGGTGACGGTCATCGCCGTCATGCCGTGCCGGGCGGCCAGGGCGTCGAGCGCGCCACCGGTGACCTCGGTGACCGTGTAGGCGGCGGGGGCCGGCTCGCGCCGGGGCCGGTCGCCCGCGGCGGCGGGGTCGCCGTGGTGCTCCAGCAGCGCGGTGCGCAGTGCGGCCGTGAATGCCGTGACGCTGCCGGACAGGTCGCCGGAGGCGTCGGCTTCGGCGCGGTCGAGGAGGCGGGTGGCGCCGAGGGCGGCGAGCCGGTCGTCGATGAGGGTAGGGATGCGCTGGTAGGTGGCGGACCAGTTGCGGTCACCGACACCGAGGACGGCGTAGTTGACGCCCTCGGCCGCGCCGGGTTCGGCCTCCTGGAGCCAGCGGACGAACTCTGCCGCGTCGTCGGTGGGTTGGCCGTTGTACGAGGCGGCGGTGATCACGACGGGCCGGTCGGTGGGCAGTGCGTCACGGTGAGCGTCGATCGGGGCGACGGTGGTGTCGCACCCCAGCTCCGCGGCGGTGTCCGCGAGTCGGGCGGCGAAGTCGCGGCAGGTTCCGTAGTTGGAGCCGTGGAGCAGCAGCAGCCCGGTGCCCTGGCGTACCCGGGTGGGCAGGTCGGTGGTCTCGGCCGGGGCGCTGTCGGACGGTGCGGCATTCACGGTCGGCAGTGCGGTGCGGTTGGCGGCCCGGTCGGCGGGGGTACGCGGAACGAGGGTGAGGGTGAACCCGTCGGGCTTGAGGGTGAGCGACTGCTTCACCTTCAACCGGTAGCGGGCGTGGTCGATCAGCCGGTAGCGGTGGATGAGCACGGCGAGCACCATGGTCGCCTCGTGCAGCGCGAACTGCCGCCCGATGCAGGCGCGTTCACCGGCTCCGAACGGCTTGTACGCGTGCGGGGAGCGCGCGGCCACCGCTTCGGGCGCGAAGCGGGAGGGGTCGAACTGCTCGGGGTTGTCGCCCCACACCGGGTCGCGGTGGAGCGTCGGGATCACGACGCGGACGCCCTGCCCGGCCCGTAGCGGAATGCGGCCGCCCAGGACGGTGTCGTGGCGCGCCTCGCGCGCGAACGCGGGGGCGGTGGGCCACAGTCGCAGGGCCTCGTTCAGCACCTGGCGGGTGTAGTGCAGGCGGCCGACGTCCTCGAACGTGGGCTCCGGGGTGGGGGCGTCGCCCCACATCTCGTCCACCTCACGCTGCGCGAGGCGCAGCACGGCCGGGTTCTTGACCAGGTAATACAGGGCGAAGGCCAGCGCTCCTGACGTGGTCTCGTGCCCGGCGATCAGGAAGGTGATGATCTGGTTGCGGACGTTCTCCAGATCCAAGGTGGTGCCGTCGGACGGATGCGTCGCGGTGAGCATCAGCCCCAGCAGGTCCTGCGGCCGGCCGGTGGCGGTGGCCGGCGCGGCGGTGCGGGCGGCGATGACCTCGTCGACCACACCCGCCAGGTAGTCGGCGTCGGCGTGCATCGCCGCGTCGCGCTCGCTGTGGTCGACACCGGGGGTGCGGCCGACGCTGGTCATCGCCCACTCCAGGCAACTCACCATCGAGCTGACGAACGGGTGCGGCTCGTCGCGGTCGAAGGAGCCGAAGTCGAAGCCGAAGCCGGCGAGCCCGATGGTGTCCAGCGTCATCCGTGTCATGTCGTCGGCCACCATCACCGGATTCCCTGTGGTGGCCTGGCGGTCCCAGGATTCGACGAGCCGTTGCGCGACCTTCAACATCACCGGCTGGTAGGTGCGCATCGACCCGAGGCCGAAGGCGGGCATGAGAATGTCGTGCGCCTTGGCCCAGTTGGGCTCGTGGGTGTACGCGGTGAACAGCCCGTCGCCCAGAAGCCGGCGCAGGTGCCCCACCCCGAGCCCGACGTTCTTGGTGAACCGCTGATCGTCGGAGAGCTCGGTGGCGAGGTCCAGCCCGGAGACGAAGAGGTTGTCCTGTCCGTTCGCACGCATGGCGAAGACCGGGCCCAGGTGCCGGGCCGCCTTCATCAGCCCCAGGATGGGCGTGCCGGTCGGATCGTAGGCGGAGAGGTCGATGACGGGCACGTCTGCGCCGCTGATCGTCTGTGGCGGAAGCAAGGTATCGGCCATGGCGGCTGCCCTTCGAAATCGGGGTTTACCGGCTGACGCCGCCAAGGTGCCGGCGCCTGTCTCCACCGTCGCGCCCCCGCAACGCCATGCCCGCCCCTCCTCCTACATAATTTTGTAGTGGCCCCGGGGTGTCCCGGACTTGCGTACGGCAACTCGGGGGCGTAACGGCGCTACGACGCGAGGGACGAGAACGCGCGATGGATCCCCAAGAACAGCAGGCAGGCTGGCTGCCACAGGACGCCGCGATGTCGGATCGCGAGCGAGCGATCTTCTGGCGCAACCGCGTCCTGACCCTGTTCGACCACGTACCGCTGCCGTCCGCCTTCTGCGAGGCGGACGGCACGATTCGGGTGGTGAACCCCGCGATGGCCACGGAGTGGGGCACCCTCCCCGGGCGCCTGACCGGGCGTAACGCCTTGGAGTTCTTCCACTCGCGGACCAGTACCCCATTCGATCCGGTCGCCGAAGCGGTACGGCTGCGCCGCAGGTCGCGGATTCCGATCGAGGTGTCCTGGACCAGCGGGAGCGGTGCCGAACGGCAGGGCGAGCTGATCGTCGACGTGGTCAGCGACCTGCCGGACGCACCCCCGAACCTGCTGCTGATGCTGCGCGTACTGGACCGACCCGCCGCGCCGCCGGCCCCCGCCCCGGACGAACGTCCCCAGGTGAGCGCCATGGAAGCGCGGATTCTCGCCCTGACCGCGGGCGGCTCCACGACCGCACAGATCGCCACGGCGCTGGGCCTGACCCCCGACGGGGTCAACTACCACTTCCGAACCCTGTCCCAACGCTGGGGAACGACGAACCGGGCAGCACTGGTGGCTCGCGCCTACACCACAGGAATCCTCGCACCGCGAGCCTGGCCGCCCGCCGCCGACCACCGCGGCGCACAGACCTGACCGTCCGGGCGGGTGGGGAGGGATGGTCGCGCTGACGTCGAAGAGTCGGCCGTCCAGGCCGGGGAGGTTGGTGCGGTGGAGGGTGCGTCGACCTTGGGGTCGCCCTCGGCATCCAACTCCAGGTGGCTGTTGAGCAGTTCGGTGCGTTGGCCCCGGCCGATGGCGATGAACAGTCCCGTGGCGGCCAGTTCGTGGGTGGCGCCGGTGAAGGCAGGCAGCCCGCAGCCTTGGGTCGGCAGTTCCACCAGGTCCATGGCGTTCCGAGTGGTGGGCGGCGTGACCAGCACTTCGTGTTCGGGGAGCGCACTCCACAGCTGTGGATGGCAGCGGGCGGCGGAGATTGGGCCCTGCCCTGACTGTCTCGCCCTCTACAGCCGGGCCCGTTACCCCAGTACCGTTGCATGCTCACTCGATGCGGATACAGGACTTCGGGGGCGTGCCCAGTGGCGGGGAGCGGACTGACACTCGGTAAGACGATCGCCAAGGCGCGCAGGCGCAAGGGGTGGCTGCAGCGGGACCTGGCTGCGTTGATCGGCCGGTCGGAGAGTTGGGTGTCTCAGGTCGAGCGGGATGTGATCCCGGTCAACAGCCTGGAGGCCCTGCGTCAGATCTCCGATGCCTTGGACATTTCGCTGGCTGAACTGCTTGCTGTCGAGCCGACACCTGGACGACCGCCGGTATCGGCTCGGCGTCGGACCGGCTCGACTAGGGTTGATCGCAATCTTGGTCCGGAGGAGGGTGACGACCCCGTGCGACGCCGCGAACTTCTGGCCGCTGCGGCGGTGGTCTTTACTACCCCCCTGGCCGGTGCCACCCCGGCCGAGGCCAGCACTCTCGCGCCGCTGGAAGATCATCTGCTCTACGGCGCCGCCACCGTGCCCAAGCGCAGTGAGGTGTCACCGGCGGCGTCGCTGCCGCGGTGAAGGCGTCCCGGCAGGACTTCCGGGCCGCGCGCTACGACACGCTGGCTCGAAAACTGCCTGGTCGCATCAGCCAAGCTCAAGCCCTGGAACCGGCGGAGCTGTCGGCCACTGCGGTCGCCGATCTCTACAACATCGCCACTCGGCTGTGCATCAAGCTCGGCGAGGACGGCCTGGTGGCGATCACCGCGGACCGCGCGCTGGCCTCAGCGCGAATCGGCGGGGACGCCCTGACGATCGCCGAGGCGCACCGGATGGTGTTCAGCGCCTGGCGCCGCCAAGGTCACCTGGCACGCGCCACCGACATCTCCGTCAGGGCCGCTCAGGACGTACGCGCAGACCGCAGTAGCAGCGAGACGGCCCGGCTGTCCGCGAGCGTCTCGCTTCTGGCTACCGCCGCCTACACGGCAGCCAAAATGGGCGACCGGCCGGCCATCTGGCGCAGGGCGTCATAGGAGAGCGCGAAGGCCGCCACGGCCAGTAGCGCCACGCCCATGCGGATCGCGGCGGCCAGCGGCACCGAGGAAGCTGATGGGGCGGTGTGCGGTGAAGGCAAGCGTGGTGCTCCAGGTATCCGGGGGGGCTGATGTGGCCGTGGTCTGGGGGACTCGTCGCGACTCGTTGCACGCCTGGTCAGAGCAGGTACGGGTGCATCGGTGCTGTCGAGTCGACTCGTTGCCGGTCTCCGACTCGTCCCCGCGCTGACCTGCGTGGAGACGAGTCGCGACGAGTCGTGCCGGGTCAGCCGCCGGTCGTGGATTCCGGCGTGGGCTCGGGGCAGTAGCGCGCCCAGGAGTCGGCGAACTGCAGGCGGGTGAAGCCCTTGGCTTGGACGTTGCCGTGGAAGCGACGGGTGGCCGAGCTGATGCCGTACTCCTTGAGCAGGATCTGCAGGCCACGAGGGGTGAGGCCGTTGGCGGTGTGCTCCGGCCAGGGCGTCTCGTCGTCCTGGTTGAGGATGTCGAGGAGACGACCGGTGCGGAGCGCCGGTGGATTGCCCTCTGTGGCGAAGGCGCGGCGGATGTCGGCCAGGAGGCGGATGCCCAGGCTGCTGCTGTCCTGGTCGTGCTCAGCCTCGTGCTTGGCCATGACGCGGCAGGCGGTGCGGGCGAGGTCGGGCCACTGGCCCCCGGCGAGGTCGGCGATGGACACCAGCGGCTGCCAGGTATCAGCCGCGCGGTCTTCGACCGGCATGGTCGGTGTCAGCTCCATCGCGTCGGCGTGGAGAGGTGCCAGCCAGGCGGCGAACCGGTCGCGCAGCGCGTGGAGGGCCGGGGTGTCGCGGAAGGTGCGGAACTCCGCCACCTTCTCGCCCGGCCTGCGGCGCCGCATCCGGATGACGATCGACCGGTCCATGATCGTGTCGGGCAGGTCGCCGATGCCCGCGAGGGCTGCCATCGCGAAGGTGGGAAACTTCGCGACCTCGTGGTTGGGGCCAGAGACCCGGAGGGTGGGCCTGTTCCGCTGGTGTCCCGCGTTGAGCAGACCGCGCATCTCTTCGTTCTTCTCCGCGACCTTCACGGAGCCGAAGAGCGTGTCGGCCTCGTCGACCAACAGGGTCGGCGGGGTGTCCGTGATCGACCGGAACACCGCGGCAGCCGAGGCATTGACCGTGATCAGCGGGTCATGGACGCTCTCGGTGATCACGTCCAGGAGCCGCGACTTGCCGCACCTCTTGGCCGGCCCCACGACGGCCAGCCTCGGAGCGTGCTGCCACGCCGTCTGCAGATGGGTCGCCGCCACCCACAGGGTTACCGCCGTGAAGGCTTCCTCGCTCGGCAGCACGACGTACCGACGGATCTGCTCCCGCAGTTCCGTCAGCACCTGCTCCCCCTCGGAGACCGGGGCGGGGTCGGGTATGACGGTGGACGGCTCTTCCGGTGACGGCACAGAAGGGGCGACACTCGGCTGGCCGGGGACGGCGACAGGCGGCCATACGGGCTTGTCGGAGTCGGAATAGGGCTCGGATCCCGCATGTTCCACGGGACAGCTCCTCGTCTGGCGGTGGCGGGCTTGCGCGCCCTTGCCGCCGGGTTGGTTCTTGACGGGCCGTTCGGGGTTGCTGGGGCCTCCGGCGTTGCGCCGCCGGGGGCCCCTCCCTGTCTCGCGGGCACCAGGCCGTCGCGAGGGAACACGGACCGTACGTCCACCTCCGCCCACAGTCCAGCGATTCTGTGTCAGCTCAACGCAGAATCGCCTGCTACGCTGCCGCCCCTTCACGCCGCCAGCCCGAGCAGATCCAACAGATCTGCGGTGACGACCCGGTAGGCGTTGCCGAGTCGCAGGACCTTGCACGGGTACGCACCCCGCTTCGCCAGCTCATAGCCCTTACTCCGGCCGAGCCCCAAGGCGCGATTGCTGGTCTCCAGGTCAACGGCTACCGGAAGCGCAAGCAGATCTTCCCGGCTCATCCCGTTCATTCGTCCGGCAGCGGCGTTTTCGCGCATGCGGCATCCCTTTCGGTACAGCCCTCGGCGAACGTGGCCCTCACGTCCGGCTCCAGGCGTCCACCAACCAGGATCCTCAAGCTAATGTGTCTATGTGACACAACACGGTAGCGATGATGATGAGGACGACTTCCCCGAGTGGGAGGACCGGATCAAGGCCAACGTGGCCGGCGAAGTCCGGCGGAGAAGGAAGGAGATGGGGTGGAGCGCTCAGGATCTGGCCGACCAGTGCGAGCGGCTCGGGCATCCCATCCCGCGCAACGTGATCGCCAACATGGAGTCCGGACGCCGGGCCAGCCTCCCGCTGGTGGACGTCATGGTCCTGGCAGCCGCCCTGGAGACCTACCCGGCATGCCTGATCTTCCCCGTCGGGTACGTCGACCAGACCCAGGAATTGCCGTTCCAGGACCTCGTGCCCACCTGGGACGCCCTGCGGCGCTTCACCGGCGAGCAGGAAGTGCCCGGCTACGACGCGGGCCTCGTGCCCGACTTCGAAGCTCACGCCAGCCTCGTACGCACCGCCTTGGCCGCACTCGATGAAGAAGAGCAGGCACGGTTCGCGGTCAAGACGGCAACCAGCCGTGCCCAGCAGGAAGAAGCCGAGCGCAAGCGGACCACGTACGCCGACCAGGCCATCTCGGCCAAGTACAACCTCCGCCACCTCCGTCGGGACCTCCGCGACGACGGAGCCACCCCGCCCGACCTGCCACCCGCGCTCAACGACGTCGACCCACCCGAAGCCGACGCCAACGCCACCCCGGAGGGACGCCTTTGAAGGGCTCCACCCACCGCCGCTGCTACTGCCGCGACCCCAAGAGCGGCAAACCGCTCGGCAAGAAGTGCCCCAAGCTCACCAGCCGCAAGCACGGCTCGCACTCCATACGCCAGGAACTCCCGCCCCTCGAGGACGGCACCCGACGCTCCTTCAGCCGCGCCGGCTACGAGTCCCTCAAGGCCGCACAGGCCGACCTCGACCACATACGCGCCCTGCTCGGGCTCTCCGACGCCGACGACCCCGAGGGCCTGGCCCAGATCGCCGAGCTGCTGGAGAAGGTGGCCGACGAGAAGGCGCCCCTGCCGAACGTCGAAGAGACCCGGCGCCGCCTCAGCCACGGCCTGGACCTGACCAGCCGCCTCACCGTCGGCGACTGGCTGGACATGTGGCTGGCGGGCAAGAAGGGGCGACCGAGTGCCATCAGCCGCGATGAGGGCAACATCCGCCTCCACCTCAAGCCGCGGATCGGGCACCTCCGCCTTGACCGTCTTCGCGTCAGCCACCTGTCGGCGATGTTCGAGGCCATCGCCGAGGCTAACGTCGACATCACCGAGGGAAATGCCACCCGCCGCAGGGCGATTGAGGACCTTGCCGAGATTCCCTGGAAGGGGCGCGCCCACCGCGCCCGCCGCCAGGTGTTGAAGGCTGTCATCGCCGAGATGGGTCCCTTCCGCCGCATCGTCACTCCGGCCACGCGTCAGCGCATCCGCTCCACGCTGCGGGCCGCGTTGAACGCTGCGATCGCCCAGCAACTGATCACCTTCAACCCGGCCGCCCACGTCGAGTTGGAGGCTGGCAAGCGCCCCAAGGCGCTGGTGTGGACAGAAGAGTGCATCCTTCACTGGAAGCGCACCGGCGAGAAGCCCTCGCCCGTGATGGTCTGGACGCCGGAGCACACCGGCCTCTTCCTCGACCACGTCGCGGAGGACCGCCTCTACGCGCTGTGGCACCTGATCGTCTTCCGTGGACTGCGGCGAGGCGAAGCGTGCGGGCAGAGGTGGACCGACACGCACCTCGACGACGGCCGCATCACCGTCGCCAAGCAACTCGTCGTGCACGGCTGGGAGGTGTACGAGGACGATCCCAAGACCGACGCGGGCGCTCGGACGATCGCGCTCGACTCAGACACGGTCCGGGCCCTCAAACGGCACCGCATCCAGCAGGACGCGGACCGCGAGGAGTGGGGCAGCGCCTGGGCGGAGACCGGACGCGTCTTCACCAAGGAGAACGGCGAGATGCTCCACCCCGCCAACGTCACCCGCCGCTTCATCGAGCTGTGCGAGGAGATCGACCTCCCGCCGATCCGGCTCCACGACCTGCGCCATGGGGCGGCCACCCTCGCCCACGCGGCCGGCGCCGACCTGAAGGACATCCAGGAGATGCTCGGCCACTCCTCGATCGCCATCACGGCGGACACCTACACGAGCTTGCTGCCGGAGACCGACCGGGCAATCGCCGAGGCCGCCGCCCGCCTCGTCCCCCGCGCACGCCCGACGAAGCCGACCACCGCGACCGAAGTGGACGTCGAACCGGACGAACAACCCGGAATCGAACCCGAAGCCGTGACAAACGGTGCCGGAAAATCCACGGCTGAGCGCGGCCCTGCTGCCCCATCCGCTCACGCACCGCGCACGCAAACGGCCCCGGACGAGGAGTCCGAGGCCGAATAGAACGCCTCTCTGGGGAGAAACCCCAGGTCAGCGCGGCATGCTCAGAGCCCCCTGTCGGATTCGAACCGACGACCTTCGCTTTACAAGTTCGGCCCGGGTGCAGTCACAGCCTCTGCCCAGGCGACCGATAGGGCCGTCCAGGCTCGCTCAGCACTGGCACTGTTCGCCGACGTTGATGTCAGCTATGGATGTCGGCAGACCTCACTTCTGGCTCTTTTCCGGACTAAGAGGTCGTCCTTGGCTGTGCCTGGCTCAGGGCCCGGACGGCTTCGAGGGTTCGCCAGCCGCTGCCGGTGACGGGCCTCAACGTCTTCATTCGTGATCGCGCAGGAAGGTAGGGATCTCGTCGCGGGTCGGGTAGTTCGGCAGGGGTGCTGGCTTGTCCTGAAGGAACGCGGTGATGACGGCGGCGGCCCGGTCGTTGTTGTCGTCCAGGCCGTTCCACATGTGGTGTCCGACTCCGGGCATGTACTGCGTGCGCTGGATGGCGGGGTCATTGGCAAGGACGGTGGTCTCCCATTGACGGATCTGGGAGGAGCACTCGGCGATCATCAGCATCGCGGGGGTCCGGGACTGCCTCAGTTGTGAGGCGATGGAGGGTGAGTCCTTGACCGTCTGCTGGATGCGGAGACTGGCGGCGGGGCTGAAGGAGAAGTTTTGTGCGGTGTCCTCGGCGGGGATGCGGTGCGCGTCGCGCGCGCAGTATGCGGATGCGGTGTCGCTGCCGAGGTCTGCGGCGGTGAAGGCGTTGTCGCCTTCGGCCTGTCCGATCAGTCCGGTGTCGGGGCTGAGGAGTCCGAGCCGCATGAGGCCGAATGCCACGGCGTACCGGGGGACGTGTGTCGATCGCGGTCCGGTCGGGGCCGGCGCGAGGCCGCGTGCGGATTTTCGGCCCTTGTGCCCGGTGATGTGTGCGGTAGGGCCATCCATGGGGCCGGGCTCGGCGATGATCGCCCGGTGCAGGCGTCCGGCGACGCTCGGGTCGGCCAAGGCTCGGGTGAGCACGGCCCCGCCTGAAGAGAATCCGAGGATGTCGACCTTGCCTTTGTTCAGGCGGTCGATAAAGGCGGCAAGGTCGCTGACCGGCCTGGAGATCGTGTACTGGCTCATGGGGAGCAGGTCGCTTCGTCCGCCGCCGGCCTGTTCGTAGGCGTAGAGGTCGTAGCCCTGGCGGGCCAGGAGTTGCAGGAATCGATGGTCGAGTACCGAGATGCCGCGGACCGGTCCGCCGTTGAGGTACACGAGCGGGATGGGATGCCGGGGGCTGGGGTGCGCGGGCGGGTAGTGGTACACCGCGACCCGGCTGCCCGTGGTCAGGCTCCAGTGTTGCGTGGTCACGAAGGGTAGCGCGGGCGGGTACCGCCGGGCCGTCGACACGGTCGGGATGCAGACCGATGCCGTCAACGCCGCCGCGACAGCCACCGGCAGGAACGGCACGAGCCGCGCCGGCCAAGTGCCGCGCCGGCCCCGCCACGTCGCGAGGACAGCCCCGACTCCAAGGGTCGGCAACCATGCGGCGAGCCCCGAGCCTGCCCCGTCCGTGAGGGCGATCAGCGCGAGAAAGACGACAACCAGCATCACGACGGCGGCCAGGGCCAGCAGTAAGCGTCCGGCGAAGCGGACAAGACGTATGGCGGACGTGGGCATAGCGGACCTCCAACAGTTTCAGAACGCTGTTTCAAAACGACGTTATCAAAGAGAGGTAGGCTGCTGGCCGTGGGTAGGCCGAGAACAAACGACGAGGCCGTCAAAGAGCGGCTTGTGGAGTGCGCGACCGAGATGCTTGCCACCCGTCCGCGGGAGTCGCTCACGCTCCGCGCCGTGGCCGCTGCTGCCGAGGCGTCGACGACGGCGGTGTATTCCTTGTTCGGCGGTAAGGACGGGCTGATCGGTGCGGTGCGCGACAGAGCCGTCGCCGGCCTGTTCCAGGACCTGTCGGCGACGAAGACCTCCGCGGACCCTCTCGCCGACCTCTACGCGCTGGCCGTCGCCTACCGTCGTTGGGGGCGCGGACACAGTCACCTGTACACGGTGCTGTTCGGTGGTGTGCAGTCCTTCGACCCGTCGGGGGAGGTCGGTGCCAGTGACCCGATCCGTCCGCTCCTCGCGGCGATCGATCGCGCGTTGGCGGCGTCCATCCTCGTCGGCGAGGCAACGTCGATCGCCCTGTCGATCTGGGCCACCCTGCACGGACTGGTGACTCTCGAACTGGCCGGAGCCCTCGACGCCGCCACGGCCGAGGCCGCATTCCGCTCGACGATTCACGCCACGCTGCGCGGATGGATGACCCCATCGGTGTTCCGCAGCCTTCGCCAAGCCGCACTCGCTCACTGACAGGATCAGGGCCCGTTATCCGGGCCCTCCCGGTCCCTGGCGGGGCGGGGTGCATCGTCGGTGAAGACCGGCATGCCAAGGTCCACCAGCTGCGGCCGGCCATCGGTCGGAGCCCGTTTGAGGCTGTTGAGCTTGGCCATCGCAGCGTCGAAGCTGACCTGGAGTCCCTCAACCTCGCCGAGCCAGCCGTTGGCGCGGGCCTCGGTGATGCGCTCGCGGAGGTTCTGGATGATCTCGATGAGGCGTGGCCTCTGGCGGGGATCCACCTGGAGAACGGGGCAGCGGATGCAGGCGTGCTCGTGCTTGCAGGGGGTTCCGTAAGGTCGCCCGTCAGCCACATGGACCGGCTGCTGAAACGGCGGCTCGATCGGCAGTGATCTCGACCGACCACCCGCGTTGATGTCATCCGTAGATGTCAGAAGCCCCAGGCCACATCCGGCCCGGGGCTTCGTCCCTGTTCAAGCTCTGAGCCCCCTGTCGGATTCGAACCGACGACCTTCGCTTTACAAGAGCGGTGCTCTGGCCAGCTGAGCTAAGGAGGCGTGCGTGAAGCAGTGTACCCAGGCGGGCCGGATGCAGGTTCCCAAATTGGTGAGTGCAGGGCTACTGACACCGGGGGCCGCCGCGGGTAGCGTCACGGAGAGTCCATATCAGTGGACTACACCACTCCTTTTACTCGGATCGTCCGGCACGTTCCTGCCGGTGAAGGGACTCTCCATGGCTACGGTCACGTATGACCAGGCAACCCGCATCTACCCGGGTTCCGACAAGCCCGCCGTCGACAAACTGGACATCGCCATCGAAGACGGCGAATTTCTTGTCCTGGTCGGCCCCTCCGGATGCGGCAAATCCACCTCGCTGCGGATGCTCGCGGGGCTGGAGGACGTCGACGGAGGCGCCATCCGCATCGGGGACCGCGATGTCACCCACCTTCCGCCGAAGGACCGGGACATCGCCATGGTGTTCCAGAACTACGCGCTGTACCCGCACATGACGGTCGCCGACAACATGGGCTTCGCGCTCAAGATCGCCGGTGTGCCGAAGGCCGAGATCCGGCAGAAGGTGGAGGACGCGGCCAAGATCCTGGACCTCACGGAGTACCTGGGGCGCAAGCCCAAGGCGCTGTCCGGCGGTCAGCGGCAGCGGGTCGCGATGGGGCGGGCGATCGTCCGGGAGCCGCAGGTCTTCCTCATGGACGAGCCGCTGTCCAACCTGGACGCCAAGCTCCGCGTCCAGACCCGTACGCAGATCGCGGGGCTGCAGCGCCGGCTCGGGATCACGACGGTCTACGTCACCCACGACCAGGTCGAGGCCATGACCATGGGCGACCGGGTGGCCGTGCTCAAGGACGGCCTGCTCCAGCAGATCGATTCGCCGCGGAGCATGTACGACCGGCCGGCGAACCTCTTCGTGGCGGGGTTCATCGGCTCGCCGGCCATGAACCTGGTCGAGGTGCCGATCACGGACGGCGGTGTGAAGTTCGGCAACAGCGTCGTCCCGGTCAACCGTGAGGCGCTGTCCGCGGCCGCCGACAAGGGCGACCGGACCGTGACGGTCGGCGTCCGCCCCGAGCACTTCGACATCGTCGAGCAGAACGGCGCCGCCGCCAAGTCGCTGTCCAAGGAGGCCGCCGACGCACCGGCCGGTCTGGCCGTCACGGTCAATGTCGTCGAGGAGCTCGGCGCCGACGGCTATGTGTACGGCACCGCGGAGGTCGGCGGAGAGCTCAAGGACCTCGTCGTACGGGTCAACGGCCGCCAGGTTCCCGACAAGGGCACCCGGCTGCACGTCGTGCCGCGGGCGGGCGAGACGCACGTCTTCTCCACGTCGTCCGGGGAGCGCCTCACCGACTGACGGACACGGGGCGACCGAAGCGTGAGAACGGCGGCGGTACCGGGCAGCACCCCGGTACCGCCGCCGCTGCGTTGCCCGGCCGCACCAAGCCGCCCCACGGCACCGACCAAGTCCCGAGCCGTCCCACGCCGCCCCAAACCCCAAGCCGTCCCACGCCACCCCCAAGCCCCAAACCCCAAGCCACCAAGCTGCTCCACCTCACCAAGCCCCCATCGGGACATAACCGGGCTTTTCGTACCAGTTCGTCAACATCAGAACCGCACCCACGAGCCATTGCGTCCCTCGATAAGGTGACTAAATGTCGCCAAATCATCACTCCTCGCTACCATCTCGACCGTGAACTCCGCAGCCCGCCGCATCGGCAGAACTCTCGCCCTCGTCCTTCCCGTCGTCCTCGTGCTGTCCGGGACCCTCGCGGTCACCCGCGTTCCGTGGGCATCGACGGCCACCGACTCCCAGGTGCTGACCGCCTCCTCCGGCACCGCCTCCACCAAGGCCGGCCCGCGCGCGCCCGAGGACGCCCTGCGCAAGCGCCTCCTCGTCGAGCTCCAGGAGAAGGACCCGGGCGTCGCCCTGACGCACCTCCAGGAGGCGACCACCAAGCGCCCCTCGCTGGCCAAGCACTGCGTCTCCATCGCCCGGGACCTCGGCCGTGCCGCGGTCGCCAAGTACGGGGCCGCACACCGCGCCCAGGCCTTCTCCCGCCCGGTCTGCGACACCTCCTTCGCCACCGGCGTCGCCGCCGCCCAGTGACCCCCGCTCGCACCGCATAGGGTGCGACCCATGACAGGTGCCCAGCATCCTCACCCCACGCAGGCCGTGGTCCTGGCCGGCGGCCAGGGCTCACGTCTCCGCCCGTACACCGACGACCGCCCCAAGCCGATGGTCGAGATTCCCGGCACCGGGACCCCGATCATCGGCCACCAGCTGAACTGGCTGGCCTCGGAAGGCGTCACGGACGTCGTCGTCTCCTGCGGACACCTCGCCGGGGTACTCCAGGAATGGCTGGACCGCACCCAACTGCCGTTGCGCGTCACGACCGTTGTCGAGACCGAGCCGCTGGGCCGCGGCGGCGGCCTCAAGTACGCGGCCGGCTCCCTCCCCCGCCCGGACGAGCCCTGGTACGCCACCAACGGCGACATCTGGACCCGCTTCCCGCTCCGCGAGATGGCCGCCTTCCATCACGAGCGCGACGCCGAGGCCACCCTCGCGCTGGCCCGCCCCCGCATCCCCTGGGGCGCCGTGGAGACCGACGCGTTCGGCCACGTCCTGGACTTCATCGAGTCGCCGCCCTCGCCGTATCTCATCAACGCCGGCGTCTACGTCTTCTCCGCGGCCTTCACGGAGCTGCTCCCCGACCGCGGCGACCACGAGCGCACCACCTTCCCGCGCCTCGCCCGCGAACGCCGCCTGGCCGGCTTTCCGCTGCCGCAGGGCGCCTACTGGCGCGCCATCGACACCGCCAAGGACCTCACCGAGGCCGCCGAGGAGCTGAACGCACACGGGCGTTGAGGGCCGGTCCCTCTCCCACGCTCCACGGCGCACGCGGAGCCGCTCGCAGGCGCCTGAGCCGCTCCCGGGCGCAGGGACGCGCCGTCGTCCGCCGGGCCTCGCTCGTCGCGCTCAAGACCTCGCTCGTCGCCCTCGGGACCTCATACGCCGCGCCTCGGACCTCATGCCGACACCCACCGGCCCTCTTACGTCGCGCCTCGGACCTCATGCCGACGCCCCTCGGGACCCCTCCGTCCCCCCGTCGCCGCACGAACGAAGTCGAGCCGCAGGAAGCGCCGTTGGGACACCCCAGCCGCCGGAACCGTTGAGCCACCCGGAACCGTTGAGCCACCCCGGAGCCGTCGCGGCCCCCCAGGGGAGCCCCTCCCTCACAACTGCTCCCCCACTGCCCGCACCCGGACATGCCCCCGGACCCGCACCCACCCCCACACACACCCGTCCCCGACCACCCCCACCCCCTAACAGCCGGTGAATCCGAGCCGTACGGAGAGCGGGGCGATCGGGGACAGGGGTGTGCGGGAAACCGCGGGGAGGAAGCCGGTCAGCCCAGGAGGCCGCCCAGGCTTCCGCCGCCGGAGTCGCCGCCGGAGCTGCCGGAACCGGTGCTGCCGGTACCGGTCGTGCCGCCGCCGGTGCCGCCCGTCGAGGTCGGCACATGGGTCGGCGCCGGGGCGCGGGTCGGCACGGTCTGCTGGGGGGCGCTGGTGGTCGCTCCCGGCTGCTGCGAGAGGCCGCTGCCGCTGCCCGTCGACCGGCCCGTGCCGGAGGTCGACGCGGACGGGGTGCCGGGCTTGCGGGCCTTGTGCGAGGCGTTGGCGGAGGGGGTGCCCGGACGGGGAGCGGCGCTGCCCTTGTGGCGCTGGCCGGGGCGGGCGGTGTGCTTGCCGGGGCGGGGCAGCGGGGAGCCGGGAAGGTTGTTGATCGCGGGCTCGCCGGGGCGGGGGACGGTCGCGACCGTCGCGGAGCGTACGGCGCCGCCGAGCAGCGAGCCGATGAGCAGCGTCAGTCCGGCCACCACCGCGGTCATCACGGCGCCGCGGCGCAGCACCCGGCGTCGCAGGTCGGCCACCTCGACGCGGGGGCCGAGACGCCGCCAGGCCTCGCCGGCCAGCCGCCCGTCCATGGAGTAGACGGGCGCGCCCGCGATGATCAGCGGGCTCCAGGCGGCGAGGTAGATGATGTCGGGGGCGTCGTAGGCGGGGACGGTGCGCCAGGTGACGGTCATCAGCAGGGCCGCCGAGAGCAGCGCGCCGATGGACGCGGCGACCCGCTGCCACAGTCCGCAGATGGTCAGGACGCCGACGACGACCTGGAGGAAGGCGACGGTCAGACCGGCGCCGACGGGGTGCGAGACGGCGAAGTCCCGCAGCGGCACGGCCAACGCCCAGGGGTCGAGCGACAGCAGCCACTTGACCATCGAGCCCCGCTCGCCGCCGTCGAAGTAGACGGGGTCGCAGAGCTTGCCCATGCCGGCGTAGACGGAGATCAGGCCGAGGAAGATGCGCAGCGGCAGCAGCACGACGCCGAGGTTCATCCGGCGGCCCGGGTAGTACGCGTGCCGCACGCTGTCGGTGCCGCGGCGCTTGGCGCCGGGGTCGTAGCCGTCCGGCGCCTCGAACCGGTCGTCGTCGTAGTCGTCGTCGGCGGGGCCGCGGTTGCCGTAGGAGCCGCGGTAGGGGTGGTCGCGGTAGGTGTCGCCGTATGCGCTGCCCACGGGCCGTACGCCGCGCAGCAGGGGGCCGGCGGAGTCGGTGGGGCCGCGCTGGCCGATCACGGTCTGGGCGGGGGCGGCGTCGCCGAGGCGGACCCGGGGCAGGACCTGGGTCGTGCCGACGTCCTCGGCCTGGCCGCCGTCGAGGCCGATGCCCGCGTTGCGCACCGCGTGCAGGAGTTGGGTGGTGGCGCCGGCCGTGCCGCCCGGTTCGGTGCGGCCGCTCCACACCACGGGCGCCCGGCGTCTGGCCCCGGCGGCCGAGCCCCGGATGACGGGGATGCGCGCGGTGTCGGACAGGGCGCCGCGTGCCGCGGGCGGGGCGAGCTGTACGCGGAAACTGGCGTGGTTGACGATGACCTGCGCGGGATCGCACGGCACCTTGACCGAGCTCAGGCCCGGCTCGTCATCGAAGCCCGGCGAGCGTCCCCCCGTAGGCGTGCGGGGTGTTCTGGTGTCCACGCTCATCTAACCGAGTGACCCGCGGTTAAGACACTGCCTTGACCGGGCGGATCTGTCCGAGACCCGTCAAAAGATCACGGGATACGGCAAAGACACACAGAGGGTCAGGTCCTGCCCCGGGGTGCGGCACGGGAGGTGCCGGCGGCCCCGGGGCACCGGACATCAGCCGCGGCGGCGCGCCGCTTCCCACAGGACGACGCCGGCCGCGACACCGGCGTTCAGCGACTCCGCGCCGCCCGGCATCGGGATCCGCACCCGGACGTCACAGGTCTCGCCGACCAGTCGCGACAGGCCCTTGCCCTCGCTGCCGACCACGATGACGACCGGGCCGTCCAGCGCCGCGACGTCCTGCAGCTCCATCTCGCCGTCCGCGGCCAGACCGACGACCGTCAGGCCGGCCTTCTGGTACGACTCCAGCGTCCGGGTCAGGTTGGTGGCGCGCGCGACCGGCGTACGGGCCGCGGTGCCGGCCGAGGTCTTCCACGCACCGGCCGTCATACCGGCCGCCCGGCGCTCCGGCACGACCACGCCATGGCCGCCGAAGGCACACACGGAACGGACGACCGCGCCGAGGTTGCGCGGGTCGGTGACGCCGTCGAGCGCGACGATCAGCGGGTCGTCACCCTCGTCGAAGGCGGCCGCGGCCAGGTCCTCGGGGTGGGCGTAGTCGTACGGCGGGACCTGCAGGACCATGCCCTGGTGGTTGAGGCCGTTGGTCATCCGGTCCAGCTCGGGGCGCGGCGCCTCCATCAGGTTGATGTCGCCGCGCTCCGAGGCGAGCTGGAGCGCGGCGCGCACCCGCTCGTCGGTGTCGATGAACTGCTGGACGTAGAGAGTGGTCGCGGGCACGCCGTCGCGCAGCGCCTCGAAGACCGGGTTACGGCCGACGACCAGCTCGGCGGTGCCCTTGGCGCCACCGCGGCGCGGAGCCGGGCGGCGCGAGGCGGCCTGCCTCGCCTGGGCGTTGGCGACGCGGTTCTTGACGTGTCCCTTGCGAGCGGAGGCGGGCGGGGTCGGGCCCTTGCCCTCCAGGCTCCGGCGCCGCTTGCCGCCGCTGCCGACCTGCGCGCCCTTCTTGTTGGACGTGCGGCGGTTCCTGCGCTGGCTGTTGCCGGCCATGGGTCACCTGTTTCTTCACTGCTCTCGACGTCTCGCGACGTGGAGTGGGTACGTACGTATGGAATGAGTGTCGCCCGCGGCCACCGTGCGGGGCGAATCCGGGTGGCCGACGAGGCGTGCGGCCGGGATCAGGACAGCGACCAGCGCGGGCCCGACGGGGTGTCCTCGATGGCGAGGCCGGACTGCTGGAGCTGGTCGCGGATGGCGTCGGCGGTGGCGTAGTCCTTGCGGGTGCGCGCGGCCTGACGCTGGTCGAGGACGAGGCGGACCAGGGAGTCGACGACGCCATGGAGGTCCTGGCCGCGGTCGGTGGTGGTGGCGGTCCAGTGGTCGTCGAGCGGGTCCAGGCCCAGCACCCCGAGCATCGCGCGCAGCTCGGCGAGACGGGCCACCGCCGCTTCCTTGTCGTCGGCGGTCAGGGCGGAGTTGCCCTGGCGGACGGTGGTGTGCACGATCGCCAGCGCCTGCGGGACACCGAGGTCGTCGTCCATGGCCTCGGCGAAGGCGGGCGGGACCTCGGCCGCGGGCTCGACCGGGCCGGCCTTCTCCACGACCCGCTGGATGAACCCCTCGATGCGGGCGAAGGCGGACTCGGCCTCGCGCAGGGCGTCCTCGCTGTACTCGATCATCGACCGGTAGTGCGGGGTGCCCAGGTAGTAGCGCAGCACGATCGGGCGCCAGCGCTTGGCCATCTCGGAGACCAGCAGGGAGTTGCCCAGCGACTTCGACATCTTCTCGCCGCTCATGGTCACCCAGGCGTTGTGGGTCCAGTACGCGGCGAAATCGTCGCCGAAGGCCTTGGCCTGGGCGATCTCGTTCTCGTGGTGGGGGAAGATCAGGTCGATGCCGCCGCCGTGGATGTCGAACGCGGCGCCCAGGTACTTGTGGGCCATCGCCGAGCACTCCAGGTGCCAGCCGGGCCGGCCGCGGCCCCAGGGGGTCTCCCAGCTGGGCTCGCCCTCCTTGGCCGCCTTCCACATGGCGAAGTCGCGCGGGTCGCGCTTGCCGGTCTCACCCTCGCCGGAGGGCTGCAGGAGGTTGTCCAACTCCTGGTTGGACAGCCGCAGATACTCCGGGAAGGACCGCACGTCGAAGTAGACGTTGCCGTCGGCGGCGTAGGCGTGGCCGCGGTCGATCAGGCCGCGCATCATCTCGACCATCTCGGGGATGTGGCCGGTGGCGCGCGGTTCGTAGGTGGGGCGCAGGCAGCCGAGGGCGTCGTAGGCCGCGTTGAAGGCGACCTCGTTCTCGTAGCCCACCGACCACCAGGGGCGGCCCTGCTCGGCCGACTTCTTGATGATCTTGTCGTCGATGTCGGTGACGTTGCGCACGAACGTCACGTCGTAGCCGCGGTACTCGAACCAGCGGCGCATGATGTCGAAGTTCAGTCCCGACCTGATGTGCCCGATATGCGGGGCGGCCTGCACGGTCGCACCACACAGGTAGATCGAGACACAGCCCGGCACGAGCGGGGTGAAATCGCGAATCTGCCGGGCGCTGGTGTCGTACAGGCGAATCGTCACGGAACCAGGGTAGTCGGAACGAGGCAGTGCCCCGCGACCCATTTGGCCACGGGGTGACAGAAGCCTCACACGCGTCCGATTTCGCCGCAGTGCCGCGCCGGAAGCGGACCGCGAGCTCTCAGATACTGCCGACCACCTTGCGCGGGGTGACCCGGACCACGACCCGCGCGGAGTCGTCGGCCGACGCCGGATTGAACTCCGCGTACGGCTTGCCGGTGTACTTCCGCGACAGCTCCTCGATGAGCTCCGGCCCGCCCTCGGTCGTGAGCCGGGCCGAACCACGGACCTCGGCGTAGGTGTACGGGGCGTCGGAGGGCTGGACGACGATCGAGACCCGCGGGTCGCGCTGGAGGTTGGCCTCCTTGCGCCGGCCGACGGTGGTCGAGAACAGCAGGTCGTTGCCGTCGCGCTTCACCCAGACCGGGGAGACCTGGGGGCTGCCGTCGGGCTGGATGGTCGCCACGGTCACGAAGACCGGAGTGTCGAGGAGCGTCTTGAGGTCGTCGGACAGGGTGGCAGTCACGAGGGGTCCTTCCTGCGGGCCTTCCGGGGGACACGGATACTCCGATCCTCCCCCCAACACCCGTGCGGCGCCCGGCGTTCCCGCGCCAACGGGGGAACGCCGGGCGCCGCACCGGCCGCGCCGGACGCCGTACCCGCCGCTCAGGCCGTACGGAAGACGATCGCCGTGGCCACCGCGGCCAGGCCCTCGGCGCGGCCGGTCAGCCCCAGCCCGTCCGAGGTCGTGCCGGAGACCGAGACCGGCGCGCCGGCGGCCGCCGACAGCGCCTTCTGCGCCTCGTCCCGCCGCTTGCCGACCTTCGGGCGGACGCCGATGACCTGCACCGCGACATTGCCGATGGCGAAGCCCTCGGCCCGGACGATCCGGGCGGCCTCGGCCAGCAGCGTCACCCCGGAGGCGCCGGACCACTCGGGGCGGCTGGTGCCGAAGTGCGCCCCCAGATCGCCGACGCCGGCGGCCGAGAACAGCGCGTCACAGGCCGCGTGCGCGGCCACATCGCCGTCGCTGTGACCGGCCAGGCCGTAGCCGTCGCTCTCCGTGTCGTCCCAGAGCAGCCCGGCGCACCACAGCTCGCGGCCCTGCTCGAAGGCGTGCACGTCCGTGCCGATGCCGACGAGGGGGACGACGACGGGCGGGACCGCGGCCGGGGCGTCCGCGGCGGGCCGGGTTCCGTCGTGCTCAGACATAGCCATCGGTGGCCCTCCTGCGGGCGAGTACGGCCTCGGCCAGGACCAGGTCCAGCGGCCGGGTCACCTTGAATGCTTCCTCGTGGCCCGGGACGACCACGACCGGCGAGCCGAGCCGTTCGACCAGCCCGGCGTCGTCGGTGGCGCCCTCGCCCTCGACGACGGTGTCGTGCGCCTTGCGCAGGGTCGCCAGGTCGAAGCCCTGCGGGGTCTGCACGGCGCGCAGCAGGGCCCGCTCCGGCGTGCCGACCACCGGCTCCGGGGTGCCCTGCGGCTGCGGGTCGACCTGCTTGACGGTGTCGGCGAGCGGCATCGCCGGGACGACGGCGGGCGCACCGTCGCGCACGGCGGCGACCACCGCGTCGACCGTCTCGACCGGGACCAGCGGGCGCGCGGCGTCATGCACCAGCACGACGTCGATGGTGTCCGGGAGCGCGGCCAGACCGAGCTGTACGGACTCCTGGCGGGTCCGGCCGCCGGGGACCACTTCGAGGTCGGTGCGCTCGGCGAGCGGGTGCTCGTGGAGGAGGTGGGCGACCTCGGCGGCGCCGTCGGGCGGGGCGACCACGACGATGAGCGAGACGGCGCGCGAGGCGGCCATCGCGCGGACGGCGTGCACCAGCATGGGCGTGCCGCCCAGGGCACGCAGCGCCTTGGGGGTGCCGGGACCGAGCCGGACACCGCGTCCGGCGGCGGGGATCACCGCGGCGGTGCGGACCGGGCGGGAGGGATCTGACATCGATGGCTCCGGAGTCCGGGGCGAGCCCGGAATTGACGCCGACAGGTTTGTTTCCTCGGGAGAGGTGGGTATGGCCCTGGAGGTAGCCCCGGCCGAAGGCTGGGGTCGTGCCGGACGCGACGCCTTGACCGGACCCTTCCGTGACAGCGGTCGAGGCAGCTGCCCGGGCCCGGCACACCACAGGGGGCCGGCACGCGCCGGTCCCGGCAGGTCATACCCCATAAGTCAATGTCGCACAGTTCATGACACCGTGGTCATCAGACGACGTTCATGACGGCGCACAGTTCATGACACAGCGTTCATGACCGGCCTTCGTGGCACGGCTCATGACGCGGCAGCAGATATGCCGCAGCGCCCGGCAACAGACCGTTTCACGGGGAAACGGTCGTCACTCGGGCACCGCGGCATTGCTACGTCGTCGCTGCGTCGGATCTCGCCGACGCACACGTCGTCAGGACGCGAGTACCTCGTCGAGCAGGGCCTCGGCCTTGTCCTCGTTGGTGTTCTCCGCGAGGGCGAGCTCGCTCACCAGAATCTGGCGCGCCTTCGCGAGCATCCTCTTCTCACCGGCGGACAGTCCGCGCTCCCGCTCACGCCGCCACAGGTCGCGCACGACTTCGGCGACCTTGATCACGTCACCGGAAGCGAGCTTCTCGAGATTTGCCTTGTAGCGACGGGACCAGTTCGTCGGCTCTTCGGCGTACGGTGCACGAAGCACCTCGAAGACCCGGTCCAGCCCGTCCTGACCAACCACGTCGCGTACGCCGACGAACTCCGCATTGTCCGCTGGCACACGAACAGTCAAGTCGCCCTGGGCGACCTTCAGCACCAAGTAGGTCTTGTCCACGCCTTTGATCTGGCGAGTTTCGATGGCCTCGATCAGCGCGGCCCCGTGATGGGGATAGACCACGGTGTCGCCAACCTTGAACGTCATGTGACAGGTACCCCTTCCGTGGCTATCCATGCTAACACGGGAACGGACCGTTCTGAATGGCGTTTTCGCAGGTCAGGGCATATCTCGGGGCTTGACAACAACGACCGGAACGTGCTGCGAAGGGCCTCGGGAGACGGGTATTCGCAGGTCGGAGGGGCTGCACGGGTGAGTGGAAACCCGCCCGTTACGTACCGGGAACGCGTGGATCGACGGCCTGAACGTCCCGTTTTGTGCGGATCCAGATGAGCGAGTTCCGGTACTCCGTTCGGCTGCTCACGGGCCCCTCGGCGCAGATTCCTGAATTGATCACGATCGGCCGTCCCGAAGAGTGTGATCAATTCCGCGAGGCCTTCACATTCCCTGCGAATACTGCTTTTCCCCGGGGAGAAACCCATGGATCGCCACCCGAACGGCCGCTTGCCGAAAATTCCTTCCCTCTTCTCGGGGAACGTTCTCGCCGGATGATCTCGATGGGTGATCTCGATGCGCCCGGTCGCCGCACCCGTGCCGTGGTTGCGTGTCGCCCTCGGCGTTCTCCGGCGTGTTCTCCCGGCTGCTTCCCGGCGGATCGTGAAGCACGGTCAGCTTTCGCACCGTGAGCCCGCTTCCGGGGCCGGTGCAACGGCGCCCCGGCGGGTATCGCGGGCCGCTGATCGCGCTGGGGGCGGGTCGGGTGCGGCGGCGCGAGGACGGCTCGGTAACCTAGCGGCGCTGACACACCCTTAGGGCGGCTTTACGCACCCGTCGTCATGACGCGTACGCAGTGCCGCCCCAGCCGTCCATCCGCGACCGGGCACGAACGTTCGGCCGCCGTAGCTCGTCAAGGAGATGCCGCCGCCGTGAGCCGCAGCCTTCGACGCGGCGTCCTCGCCGCCACCGTCCTCTCGCTCTCGATCGCCACGCTGTCCGCGTGCGGGGCCGGGAACGATGCCCAGACGCTGGAGGTCAAGCCGGACAACGCCGCGACCTCCGTCGGCGGCATCAAGATCCAGAACATCAACGTGATCACCCAGCCCGATGTGAACGCCAAGGGCCCGGCAGTGGTGGCCGCGACGGTGTTCAACAACGGTGCCAAGGACCAGAAGCTGACCGCGATCTCCGTCGACGGCACCGGCCAGTCGGCCAAGCTCTCGCCCGCGGGCGGTGGCTCGGGCCCGATCACCGTGCCGGCCGGGGGCTCCGTGGTGCTCGGTGGCAAGGGCAACGCCTCGGCCGTCCTGAGCAGCGGCCGTGAGGCCGTCAAGGACGGGAACGTACAGCCCCTGACCTTCAACATCACCTCGCTCGGCAAGGTGAAGGTCCACGCCTACGTGGTCCCCGCGACGAACTACTTCGAGGGCTACGGTCCCTCGCAGCTCCCGCAGGCGTCCGGCTCGCCGTCCCCGTCCGGTTCGGCCAAGCCGTCCCAGTCGGGCAAGCCGTCCGGTTCGGCCTCCCCGTCCGGCTCCCCCACGGCGTCGGCGCACAGCGGTCACTGACCCCGCCCGCGCCACGCGTGCCACAACGCCTCAGGGGCGCTCCTCCGGATCGGAGGGGCGCCCCTGAGGCGTACTCCCGCGGCGCGCGGGCCGGTGGCCGGTGAGCGCCCCCTGCGCGCGTGGCCCGTGCGCTGTGCGGCTCGTGCTTCGGGCGGCCCGGAGCTTTACGGCTCGAACTTGTAGCCCAGGCCGCGGACCGTGACGAGGTAGCGCGGCGCGCCCGGGTCGGGCTCGATCTTGGCGCGCAGCCGCTTGACGTGCACGTCCAGGGTCTTGGTGTCGCCCACGTAGTCGGCGCCCCAGACCCGGTCGATGAGCTGCATCCGGGTCAGCACGCGGCCGGCGTTGCGCAGCAGCATCTCCAGGAGGTCGAACTCCTTCAGGGGCAGGTCGACCTTGCCGCCGGAGACCGTGACGACATGGCGGTCCACGTCCATCCGGACCGGGCCGGCCTCCAGCGCCTGCGGGGTGACCTCCTCCGGCTCGCCGCGGCGGCGCATCACCGCACGGATGCGGGCGACCAGTTCGCGGGAGGAGAAGGGCTTGGTGACGTAGTCGTCGGCCCCTATCTCCAGGCCGACGACCTTGTCGATCTCACTGTCCTTGGCGGTCACCATGATGACCGGGACGTTGGAGCGGCCACGCAGCTGGCGGCAGACCTCGGTGCCGGGCAGGCCCGGCAGCATCAGGTCGAGCAGGACGAGGTCGGCGCCGTTGCGCTCGAACTCGTCGAGTCCGTCGGGGCCCGTAGCCGCGATGGCGACCTCGAAACCCTCCTTGCGGAGCATGTACGACAGTGCGTCGCTGAACGATTCCTCGTCCTCGACGACAAGCACTCGGGTCACGGAAGGACCTCCGGGGCTGGGTGAGCAGGGAGCGGATCGTTGAAGGTCTCGTACGGGCGGTCCTCGTCGTCGAGGCCCTCCGCGGAGGGGTCGGCGGGCCGTTCGCGGTCGCGCACGGCTCCGGCTTCCGGGAGACGCAGGGTGAAGGTGGAGCCCTGTCCCTCAGCGCTCCACACCGTGACCTCCCCGCCGTGCGAGGCGGCCACATGCTTGACGATGGCGAGGCCGAGACCGGTCCCGCCGGTAGCGCGCGAGCGCGCCGGGTCCACACGGTAGAACCGCTCGAAGACGCGGTCCCGGTCCTTTTCGGATATCCCGATGCCCTGGTCGGTCACCGCGATCTCGATCAGGTCGCCGCCGGGCGCGGAGACGCGGCGTCCGGCGATCCCGACGCGGGTGCGTGCCGGGGAGTAGTTGACGGCGTTCTCGACGAGGTTGCCCAGGGCCGCGGCGAGCTGGCCGCGATTTCCCCAGATGTGCAGGTCATCGGCGCCGCCCTCGCGTCGCGCGCCGCCGCCCCGGGCGGCGGACCCCTCGGGTCCGACGATGGAGCTGGCCATGGTGATCTGCTTCGCGCCGGCCTGCTGGCGGCAGCGGTCCATCGCCTCGGCGACCAGCTCGTCGACCCGGACCGGCTCGGCGTCCTCCAGCGGGTTGTCGTTCTGCACCCGGGAGAGGTCGATGAGCTCCTGGACGAGGTTGGTCAGGCGGGTGGCCTCGTTCTGCATCCGGCCGGCGAAGCGCTCGACGGCCTCGGGGTCGTCGCTGGCGTCCATCACGGCCTCGGAGAGCAGCGACAGGGCGCCCACAGGGGTCTTGAGCTCATGGCTGACGTTGGCCACGAAGTCGCGGCGGACCGCTTCTATGCGGCGGGCCTCCGTGAGGTCCTCGACCAGCAGCAGGACGAGCCGGGAGCCGAGCGGGGCGACTCTGGCGGAGACCGCGAGCGCCTCGCCGCGGCCGGTGCCGCGGCGCGGCAGATCCAGCTCGACCTGGCGTATCTCGCCGTCCCTGCGGGTGTCGCGGGCCATCTGCATCATCGGCTCGACGGCGAGCTTGCCGCCGCGGACCAGGCCGAGGGCGTAGGCGGCGGAGCTGGCCTTGACGACGGCGTCGGCCTCGTCGAGCACCACGGCCGAGGAGCGGAGCACCGAGAGCACGGTGTCGACCCCGGGCGGCAGCACGGCGTCCGTGTGCAGGGAGGTGCGGGTGGGTTTGGCCTGGTCGCGTTCGCTCCAGCGGAACGCCAGCATGGCGAAGACACCGGTGCAGAGCCCGGCGATCGCAGCCACTGCGGCGACGGCCGCGTCCACGTTCATGACTCCAGGTTATGCGCCTGGTCCGGCACTTCCCCAGCCATGCGGGGCCCTGCTCGAACAGCCGTCGCCCAGAGTTCACCGTCACGTCCACACCGGTTCACTCCGGAGGCCGGTGCGGGACGGGCGGGCGCCCGGCAGACGTCCCTAGGGAAACCGGTACGGGCGCGCCACCCCTCCGGCGCTCGGCCAGGTGAACCGCGTCACCGCCCTCGGGGCCGTGGTTGCGTCGCCCAGAGTTCACCTCCACGACGGCACCGGTTCACCCCCGGTGGCAGCGCAGGTCGCGCGGTGCCCGCAGGGTGACGGTGCGGGTGCCGGACGGCTCGGCTCCGACGCGCGGCCGGACACCCTGAGCGACCGCGGGGCCACGGTCCGCCGGAGCACCGGCGCCGCGGCGGGCCGGCTCCGTGGAGCACCGCCCTTTCGGGACACGGGCCGCGCGGACACCGTCCGTGAGAGCGTGGGCACAGGTCACCCTGCACCCCGTTCCACCTCCCACCCACGCCACACCACCACATCGATGCGAGAGAAGGTCACAGATGCGGGACGCGTACCACGAGGAGCTGGATTCGATCGGCGAGGGCCTGGTCGAGATGGCCCGGCTCGTCGGCTCCGCGATCGGGCGCGCCACCACGGCGATACTCGACGCGGACCTCAAGCTGGCCGAGAACGTCATCGCCGCCGACGAGAAGGTCGACGACCTCCAGCGCGATCTGGAGGCCCGTGCGATCGCCCTGCTGGCGCGGCAGCAGCCGGTCGCCACCGACCTGCGGATCGTCGTCACCTCGCTGCGGATGAGCGCCGACCTGGAGCGCTCCGGCGACCTGGCCCAGCACGTGGCCAAGCTGTCGCGGCTGCGCTTCCCGGAGACGGCCGTACCGCAGGACCTGCACGCCACCATCCTGGAGATGGGGCAGCTGGCGCAGCGCCTGATGGCCAAGGCCGCCGAGGTCATCATCACCAAGGACGTCGATCTCGCACTGCAGCTGGAGCAGGACGACGACGCGATGGACATGCTGCACCGCACCCTCTTCCAGCACCTGATGGACGACCGCTGGAAGCACGGCATCGAGACGGCCGTGGACGTGACCCTGCTGGGCCGCTACTACGAGCGTTTCGCGGACCACGCGGTCTCCGTCGCCAAGCGGGTCGTCTACCTCGTGACCGGCGAGCACGCCGACGAGATCGCCCCGCCGACGGCGGTGGAAGGCGCCTAACCGCGGCAGCGGGAGGAGGGTGCGAGTCCGCCCTCTGGGCCGCCGTGCGCCGTTGACGTGTGCCTCCACGCGCCGTTGACGCGCCTCGGCACCCGGGCTTGCAATGGGCACCAGGTGACCCCTAGGAGGCAATGCATGGCACCCATGGCGGACTCCCCCAACCCCGCGCCCCACGACGCGACGGCCGTCGAGCGTCCACGGCTCCCGTTGCTCGGCGCCTGCGGCTGCGGCCCCGGCTGCAGCTGCGGCTGCCAGTCGGGCGGACCGTGCCAGTGCGGCGGTGGCTGCTAGCGACCGTCACGGCACAGCCACTACGGCACAGCGCCATTGCGGCCCCGGCCCGAGGAGCTCCACGCCCCTCGGGCCGGGGCCGCTGCCGGTCGGTCGGCCTCTTCGCGGTCGGTCAGAGGGAGACCGACAGCTGATGGATCTCGTCGGCCTTGTGGCCGGCCCGCTCGTGGATGCGTTGCACGGCCCCCGCCGACGGCGCATCCGACAGGCAGAAGACATCTCCGGAGTCGGTGTCGGCCCAGGCGTGCTCGAAGGTCACGCCCTCCTCGCTCTGGATGGCGAGATCGGCCTGGTGCGCCGCCTTGATGTCGTCGGGGCCGAGGCCCTTCATGCCGTGATGGATGTCCATGAATTTGGGCATCGGGCTCATCCTTCCGGTCGCGGACGGTCAGTGCCCCCGGCGCTCCCCCGCGCCCCTCTCTCCATGCTGCCTCCGGACACCGCGGTTCTCGTCCCCAGGGCTCACCGCCCGTTACGCTCCACCGCTCACCACGGCAACCGCCCGCTGCTCTTCCACTTCCCCTGCGCCCGGGGCACAGGTGCCGACCGCCCCCAGGCGCTGCGGGACACCCCGTAAGCTTCCGATCCGCCGGGGAACTCGGTCTGCGAGGCGGGCCCGAGTCCTCCGCACGGGGTGGGAGGTCGGCGCCCTGGTGCGACAGCCGTCCACGGGCCGCCTCCCGACACGATCGTGGAGATAGGTCCGCATGCCCCACGAAGACCCGCGCTACCTGCTCGTGCAGGCCCGATCCGAGCCCTCCCCCTTGTACGAGCCGTACGGGGGCGGGACGCACGAGGACCTCGAGACCTTCACTGCCGGCGTGCCGCTGGACGACCTGGCCCTGGGCCTGCCGGAAGACCTGGCGCACGCGCTGCGCTCATGGTCGCTGTCCCGTCCGCCGGGCGGTTTCACCGCCCGCCCGGACCTGCGGGCTCACGTCAAGCAGGGCCTGGTGGCGGCTCGGCGACTGGCCGGGCACCTCGGGCCCCCGTGGGCGGTGCGCTACTGGGACGAGCGCCACCGGACAGCGAAGTGGGTGTGCTGGGGCTGCGAGCGCCTGCACTGGGAACACGACAGCCACGGCATACCTCCGCACCCGGTGGACCTCATCGTCGAGGGCGAGTTCCGGTTCGGTCCGCTGCGCTCCGACGGTTTCGGAGACTTCTTCCCCGATGATCCGGCCGCCGCCCTGGACCTGTCCGACGGTCTCGTCGCCGCCCTGTACGGGTGGGCGGACGAGATCGACACCACCCTGAACCTGGAGATCCGCGACCGGGAGGAGGGCAAGTACGACGACACCTGGCAGCGACTGTTCCACGAGGGCCGAGACCTGGCCCGACGGGTCGCCCACGAACTCGGCCCCGCCTGGACGGTGACCTACAAGGGCCTGGTGAACGGCGGCCTGGCCGCGATGACGTACGTCGAGTGGCAGGGAGACCGGGAATTGCCGGCATGAGCCGAACGCGGCGGGCGGGGGCGGAGGCGGAGCACGGACGTGCCGGCTGGGCTAGCCCGCTCTCTTGGCCCGGACGTCTTCGGCTGTCAGTGCCTTGCCGCCGACTGCCCATTCGCCGCTGGGCGTCTCGGTGATCACGACATGCGTCACCGGTCGCATGGCCTCGCCCTCGATGGCGATCAACGCCTCGGAGACGTCCTCGACCATCTTCTGCTTCTCTTCGGGCGTGAACACTCCCGCGATCACCTTGATGTCGATGAAGGGCATCGGATGCCTCCCACATGAGGGTGAGTTCGAGCCGTCATGCCGCTTGGGACACCGGGGCCGAATGCGGTGCGGGCTGGACGCCCTCTTCGGAGAGAAGGGTGCCGACGAGCCGAACTGCTGCTCGTGGCCTGCCGGAAGAGCGCGCTCAGACGGCGCCCGATCCGCGTCCGGCCGTCCCGGTACACGGTGAGCGGCGACGCTGATGCCCACCGCTGCTCTCAGCCCTGCGGTGCCAGCATGCGTCTACCAGTGTCGCAGATCGACTCCGACGACGGGCGGCAGCGCGGCTAAGCCCCCCACGCCCTCTTCAGCCTCGCCCGGCCTCAGCCGCGGCCGACGCTGGAGATTATGATCCAGATCGGCACCACGGTGAAGCCGATGCCGACCACCAAACAGGCCCTCGCCCTGGCGCGCCGTTCCGAACCCAGGTCGACGCGGGCCGTGGAGGGCCGGGCGGGGAGATAGACCACCGGCACTTCCTGTCCGATCGGCCAGCCCTCGGTGCTGCTGGAGGTCGCCTTGACCTCGCCCGGGTTACCGTCCGCGTCGACGTACCCGATCATCGCGAACCGGGGGCGGCGGCGGGCGACGTGCGTGTCCCCATCGAGGTCCAGGGTGCGGTCCGAGCTTGTACCGCCCCTCACGTGGCGGACCACGCTCCCCTGGACGCGGACTCCCTTGAGCCGCAGCCACCGTTCGACGCGCACCTCACGCACGCCGAAGGCCAGCGCCGCAAGGCCGACCAGAAGAAGAAATATGCCGAGCAGCACCGATACCTCCGTCTTACTACCGTTCATGTACTCCCACGGGCACCGCATGTGTCCCGGTGCCCGGCTCAGGCGTGAACGTGAAAGACACAGGTCACCGAGCCGCATCACGGCTGAGCCGCAAGCCACGCTATCCCGGCTGCCACAGGCACGAATAACACCCCCTCACGGCTCTCGTGAGTGACTGAGAAGTCGTCCTCGCAGCTCGGTGGCCCAGCCCCACGCGGCCGACTTCCTCACCCGGACCGCACCCCTTTGAGCCCAGAAGGGACGCCCCCCAGCCATCCCGTCGGCGGCTTCCGGCGCGGCGAGCACCATCCGGCTGTCCGTCGATGAGCTGGATTTCGAGAGCGGCACGCTGCACGTCGTACAGCAACTCACATGGAAACGCCTCCCACCCGCGCCGCCTGCGCAGGTGGGAGGCATGACCACGTTCTCTACTTCTTCTTGCCCTGGTTCTTCACTGCCTCGATGGCGGCCTTGGCGGCCTCCGGGTCGAGGTAGGTGCCGCCGGGCTTGACCGGGCGGAAGTCGGCGTCGAGCTCGTAGGCGAGCGGGATGCCGGTGGGGATGTTCAGGCCGGCGATGTCCTCGTCGGAGACGCCGTCGAGGTGCTTGACCAGGGCGCGCAGGCTGTTGCCGTGGGCGGCGACGAGGACCGTGCGGCCGGCGAGGAGGTCCGGGACGATGCCGTCGTACCAGTACGGCAGCATGCGGTGGACGACATCCTTGAGGCACTCGGTCTTCGGGCGCAGCTCCGGCGGGATCGACGCGTAGCGCGGGTCGTCCGACTGGGAGAACTCGGTGCCGTCCTCGAGGGCGGGCGGCGGGGTGTCGTACGAGCGGCGCCAGAGCATGAACTGCTCCTCGCCGAACTCGGCCAGCGTCTGCGCCTTGTCCTTGCCCTGCAGCGCGCCGTAGTGGCGCTCGTTCAGGCGCCAGCTGCGGTGGACCGGGATCCAGTGCCGGTCGGCGGCCTCCAGCGACAGCTGCGCGGTGCGGATGGCGCGCTTCTGGAGGGAGGTGTGCACTACGTCGGGGAGCAGGCCGGCGTCCTTGAGCAGCTCTCCGCCGCGGACTGCCTCCTTCTCGCCCTTCTCGTTGAGATTGACGTCCACCCAGCCGGTGAACAGGTTCTTCGCGTTCCACTCGCTCTCGCCGTGGCGGAGGAGGATCAGCTTGTACGGTGCGTCGGCCATGGCGTCGAGCGTAATCCAAGTCCGCGCGGTGCCTTGCGCGGGTCCAGGACCTGGGCAGTAGGGCGTCGATTGACACTTCCCGTCAAACGAGTGGCGGTGCGGGCCGGGCCATATGTAGGTTGCGCATGGCGGCATGGCCACTTACATGTACGGGGGTCTCGCCGCCCGCCGCCTCTCCGTATTCGCCCGCCTCTCCGCCGGTGCGGCCGCCCGCCGCGCCGTCACTCCGCCCTCCCGCATCCCTTCATCCCTTCCACGCGCCGCCTCACCATTCACCGGGGGAACTGTCATGTCCGCATCCATTACGAGGCCTTCCGGGCCCGCCCGTCTCCGACGTGCCGCCAGGGAGAGCGTCTCCGGTCTTCCCCGGCAGTTCTGGTGGCTGTGGACCAGCACCCTGATCAACCGGCTGGGCGCGTTCGTCGCCACCTTCCTCGCCCTCTACCTGACCGTCGAGCGCGGCTACTCGGCCTCGTACGCGGGCCTGGTCGGCGCGCTCTACGGCCTCGGCGGAGTGATCTCTTCCGTGGGCGCCGGGGTGCTCACCGACCGGCTCGGCCGCCGGCCCACGATGCTGGCCGCCCAGCTGTCGACGGCAGCCTCGGTCGCGCTGCTCGGCTTCATGGAGCACCCGGTCGCGATCGCGGCGGTGGCGTGCGTGGTCGGCATGGCGACCACCGCCTCCCGCCCCGCCGTGCAGGCGATGATGGCGGACATCGTCGCCCCGGAGGACCGCGTCCGCGCCTTCTCCCTCAACTACTGGGCGATCAACCTCGGCTTCGCCGTCTCCTCCACCGCCGCCGGGCTCATCGCCGAACACGGCTACTCGGCCCTCTTCCTGGGCGAGTCCGCGCTCGTGCTGGTCTGCGCGCTGGTCGTCTTCTGGAAGCTCCCCGAATCGCGCCCCGCCGCGGGCACCCCGGCCGGCCCGGACGACGTCGCAGCGACGCCCGCCCCCGTCTCCATGCTGACCGTCCTGCGCGACGGCCGCTTCATGACCGTCGTCGGCCTCAACCTGCTGCTCGCCCTGATCTTCCAGCAGGCGTATGTCTCGATGCCGGTGTCGATGGGTCGGGACGGCTTCTCCAGTGCCGACTTCGGGCTGGTCATCGCGGTCAACGGCGTCCTCGTCGTGCTGCTGCAGATCCCCGTGACGCGCTTCATCGAGCACCGCAGCCCGGCCCTGCTCCTCGTCGGCTCGGCCCTGCTCGCCGGTTACGGCTTCGGGCTGACCGCGCTGGCCGGCTCGGTCGCCGTGTACGCGCTCGCCGTGACCGTCTGGACCCTCGGCGAGATCATCAACTCCCCCACCCAGATGGGACTGGTGGTGCGGCTCTCCCCTCTGCACGGCCGCGGCCGCTATCAGGGGATGTACGCCCTGTCGTGGTCCGTCGCCTCCCTGGCCGCTCCTCTGGTCGGCGGCACGGTGATCGACCAGTACGGCGCCGATGCGCTGTGGGCCGGCTGCGCGGCCGTCGGCACGGTGGCGGCCCTGGGCTACGGGCTGTTGCTGCGGAGCCTGCCGGGGCGGACGGGGGCGGGCGAGGTCGCTTCGTCCACGTCGGGCGAGGTCGCGTCCTCCGGGGCGGGCGAGGTCGCATACTCCGGGGTAGGCGAGGTCGCGTCCTCACGGGCGGGCGAGGTGGCCCCTTCCGCTACGGGAAAGACGGGAAAGGGGGCCGACAGCACGGTGGGGAAGGCGGCCGGCGGCACTGCACGGTCGGCGTATTCGCCGGTGCCGCACGACGTGCCGTAGCGGCCGGCGAGGACCCCGGCTCGGGGGCGGCTACGCGGGCCGTCCCTGCGTCAGATGCGTGAAGGCGTCCAGGTTGCGGGTGGATTCGCCGCGGGAGACGCGCCAGGCGTACTCCTTGCGGATCGCCGTGGCGAAGCCCATTTCCAGCAGGGTGTTGAAGCTGCCGTCGGCGTTCTCCAGGACCGTGCCGAGGAGGCGGTCGAGCTCGTCGGGGGTGACGGCGGCCAGCGGGAACTTGCCCACGAGGTAGATGTCGCCGAGCTTGTCGATCGCGTAACTGACGCCGTAGAGGCGGGTGTTGCGTTCGAGGAGCCAGCGGTGCACGGCCTCGTGGTTCTCGTCGGGGTGGCGGACGACGAAGGCGTTGAGGGAGAGGGAGTGCCTGCCGACGACGAGCGAGCAGGTCGTGGAGAGCTTGCGGGTGCCGGGGAGCTTGACGACGTAGGTGCCGTCGGAGGGCGACTCCCATGCGAGTTCGGCGTCGGTCAGGGTCCGTTCGATCACGGCCCGCGCCGTCACCACCGCCCCGGCCGTGGTGCCGCCCGCCGTGCCGCTCGTCTCTCGCTCGTCACCCATGGAGGGATCGTAGGTGACGGCGGTGTTCCTGGATGGCGGCGGTGTAGACGTCGCCCGTGGCCGCGGCGGCGGTGTCCCAGCCGAAGGACTGGGCGTGCCGGGCGGCGTCGGTGCCCATCCGGGTGGACAGGGCCGGATCGGCGACGAAGCGGCCGAGTGCGCGGGCGTAGTCGGCCGGGTCGTGGCCATTGACGAGGAAGCCGCTGACGCCGTCGCGCACGGCCACCGGCAGACCGCCGACCGCGGCCGCGACGACCGGGGTGCCGCAGGCCTGGGCCTCGATGGCGACCAGGCCGAAGGATTCGTTGTACGAGGGCATGACCAGCACGGACGCCGCGCGGTACCAGTCGGCGAGCTGTTCCTGGCCGACCGGCGGGCGGAACTGCACCAGGTCGGCGATGCCGAGCCGGGCCGCCAGCTTCTGCAGCCCCTCGGGCTTGGCCAGGCCGCTGCCGCTGGGCCCGCCGACCACGGGCACGACCATCCGGGAGCGCAGCGAGGGGTCCTCGGCCAGCAGGGCGGCGGCGGCCCGCAGCAGGATGTCGGGGGCCTTCAGCGGCTGTATGCGGCCGGCGAACAGCGGGATGACCGCGTCCTGCGGCAGGCCGAGGCGGGCGCGGGCGGCGGCCCGGCTCTCGGCGACCGCGCCGCCGGTGGGCCGGAAGCGGTCGAGGTTGACGCCGGGGTGCACCACGGCGACCTTGCCGGGCTCGGCCTCGTAGTGCCGGGCGAGTTCGTCCGCCTCCTCGGCGGTGTTGGCTATCAGGCGGTCCGCGGCCCGGACGATCTGTGTCTCGCCGATCACGCGGGCGGCGGGCTCGGGGGCGTCGCCGGCGGCCAGTGCGGCGTTCTTGACCTTGGCCATGGTGTGCATGGCGTGCACCAGCGGGACGCCCCAGCGCTCGGCGGCCAGCCAGCCGACATGGCCGGAGAGCCAGTAGTGGGAGTGCACCAGGTCGTAGTAGCCGGGGCGGTGGCCGGCCCAGGCCTGCATCACGCCGTGGGTGAAGGCGCACAGCTGGGCGGGCAGCTCCTCCTTGGCCAGGCCCTCGTACGGGCCGGCGTCCACATGCCGTACGAGGACGCCGGGGGCGAGCTCGACGGCGGGCGGGAGGGTGCCGGTGGTGGCGCGGGTGAAGATCTCCACCTCGATGTTGATCGAGGCGAGCTTCCTGGCCAGCTCGACGATGTAGACGTTCATGCCGCCGGCGTCGCCGGTACCGGGCTGGTGCAGCGGGGAGGTGTGCACGCTGAGCATCGCCACCCGGCGCGGACGGCGCGGGCTGCCGGGCAGGCGCAGCCGGGCCTGCCCCGGGAACGGGCCGTGGGGCCGACTGCGGAGCCGGGATGCGTATGGGCTCACGTCGAGCTACCTCCTAGGCACGGGGCGGGCGGCACGCCTCCGACCCCCTCCAACAACAGACCCCGGCCATCCATTTCCGTCCGGCGCGCTCTCACCGCACTTTGCCAAAGCGTGACCAAGTGGGCGGGCGCCGGTGCGGCCGGGCGGGCGCCGGCGGGTCCCGCGTGGGCGGGCACCGGACCTCGGCGGACGGCCTTTCCCCGGACACCCCATACCCTCGATGGCATGGTCCGCCGCCCCGCCGTCTCCGCCGCCGCTCTGATACCCGCGCAGTCGCGGCCCCTCGGAAACGCCACCCGCGGGACCACCAACCCCAACCGGCTGCGCCGTATGGACCGCTGGATAGCGGCCGAGCACGGCGCCGAGCTGCGCCGCGCCGCCGACCCCGTGGCGGTCGATCTCGGCTACGGCGCCGCGCCCTGGACCGCGGTGGAGCTGCTGGGCCGGCTGCGTACGGTGCGCCCGGACGCCGGGGTCGTCGGCATAGAGATAGACCCGGCGCGGGTCGAGGCCGCCCGGCCCTACGAGCGGCCGGGGCTGGACTTCCTCCACGGCGGGTTCGAGGTGCCGCTGCCGGGTCAGCGCCGGCGGGCACCGGTCCTCATCCGGGCCGCGAACGTGCTGCGGCAGTACGACGAGGACGAGGTCGCCGCCGTGTGGCGGCGGCTGTGCGCACGGCTGGCGCCCGGCGGGCTGCTGGTCGAGGGCACCTGCGACGAGATAGGGCGGCGGCACGCCTGGGTGGCGCTGGACCCCGAGGGGCCCCGCACGGTCACCTTCGCCGCCCGCCTCAGCTGCCTACGGACACCCTCCGACCTGGCGGAACGCCTCCCCAAGGCGCTGATCCACCGCAATGTGCCGGGCGAAGGGGTCCATGCCTTCCTGCGGGACTTCGACCGCGCCTGGGCCAGTGCCGCCCCGCTCGGCGCGCTCGGGGCCCGTCAGCGGTGGCGCGCCGCCGTACAGGCCCTGGCCACGGACTGGCCGCTGACCGGCGACCCGCGGCGCCGGCGGCAGGGGGAGGTCACGGTGCGGTGGGAGGCGCTTGCCCCCCGGGGCAGCGCGGTGGCGAGCGCCGTCGGCTGAGGCGGCTCCGCGCGGTCCCGTCCGGCGCGCGGCCTGTGCCGGAAACACCGGGAAGCGCCACGGAGCGCCGCCGTCGCTACGCGGTCAGGACCGGGTGCCCCACTGCCCCCAGCTCCCGCAGGCGTTCCTCCGTCCGGGACCCGCGCTCGGCCGTGTACGTCACGAGCGCCTGGTCCGGGTCGGTGCTCAGCCGGAAGCTCTCGAAGGTGAGCACCAGCTCGCCGACGTGCGGATGCAGCAGGGACTTGGTGCCGCGCAGGCACTCGTGCACCGACTGCGTCTCCCAGATCCGCCGGAAGTCCCGGCTGTGCGCGAGGAGTTCGTTGACCACCTCGCAGATCCGCGGGTCCTCGGGGTGGCGCCCGCTCTCGGCGCGCAGATTGCCGACCACCTCCACGGCCTTCGCCTCCCAGTCCGGGTGCAGGGCGCGCGCCGCCGGGTCGAGGAAGACCAGCAGCGCGGTGTTCCGCCGGTCCGGGGCGAGCGCCGGGAGGTCGAAGGCGATCCGGCCGCCGAGCGCGTTCCAGGCCAGGATGTCCAGGCCGCGGCCGAGGACCATCGCCGGGACGGTGGTCTCCATCGCGTCCAGGAGCCGCTGGATCTCGGGGCGCACGGTCTGCCGGGGGACGGTGCAGGGGCCGCCGTCCGAGCCCGGGGCGACGCAGTCGGCCGGGCGGCGCCGGGGTACCGCGATGTTGCGCAGGTACGTCACCTCGCCGCCGGACAGCCGCAGCGCCCGCGCGATCGCGTCCAGGACGGAGTCGGAGATGGCGGGCGCACGGCCCTGTTCGATCCGGGTGTAGTAGTCGACGCTGATGCCGGCGAGCTGGGCGACCTCCTCGCGCCGCAGCCCGCGCACCCGGCGGCGGCCGACCCCGCCGGGCAGGCCGAGCTCCGCCGGGTCGAGCGCCCCGCGGCGCGCCTTGAGGAACGAGCTGATCTCGATTTCCGCGTGCAGCATCGGTCCAGTATGCGATGCGCGGCCGGTCGGGTGGTTCCGCCGGACCCAGGATGCGACGGGCCTGGTCCGCTCCCCGTACGGGCAGCAGGGTGGTGTCCGCACCCCTCGGGAACGCACCGGAAGCCGCTTCGGCACACCCCGGTGCGGTCCCCGGGAACGCGCCACTCGCCTCTCGTTTCCCCCCTCTCGCTCAAGGAGCAGCCCATGCAGCGCAGGATCCTCGGTGGTACCGGCATCTCGGTCAGCGAGTACGCGCTCGGCGCGATGATGCTCGGCGCCTGGGGCAACACCGATCACGACGACTGCGTACGGATCGTGCACCGCGCGCTGGACGCCGGTATCAACTTCGTGGACACCGCGGACGTGTACGCGGCGGGCGAGTCCGAGGAGATCGTCGGCAAGGCGCTCAAGGGGCGCCGCGAGGACGTCGTCCTGGCCACGAAGTTCTTCAACTCGATGGGGCCGGACGCCAACCACGGCGGCAACTCCCGGCGTTGGATCGTGCGCGCGGTGGAGGACAGCCTGCGCCGGCTGGGCACCGACTACCTCGACCTCTACCAGGTGCACCGCCCGGACCCGGCCACCGACATCGACGAGACGCTCTCCGCGCTCTCGGACCTCGTACGGTCCGGCAAGGTGCGGGCGATCGGCACCTCGACCTTCCCCGCCGAGCACCTGGTCGAGGCGCAGTGGACGGCCGAACGCCGGGGCCACGTCCGCTTCCGCACCGAGCAGCCGCCGTACTCGATGCTGGCGCGCGGCGTGGAGAGCGCGGTGCTGCCGACCGCGCAGCGCTACGGCATGGGGGTACTGACCTGGGGCCCGCTCAGCGCCGGCTGGCTCTCCGGCCGCGATCTCTCGACCAGTTCACGTGCCGGCCTGGAGAGCCGGAAGTTCGATCTGTCGGTGCCGGAGAACGCCCGGAAGGCGGAGGCCGTCGGCGCGCTGTCGAAGGTCGCGGCGGAGGCGGGGCTGTCGCTGCCGCATCTGGCGACCGCCTTCGTCCGGTCCCACCCGGCGGTGACCTCCGTGATCATCGGGCCGCGCACCCTCGACCAGCTCGACAGCATGCTGGAGGGCTCCGAGGTGACGCTCGGCCCGGACGTCCTGGACCGGATCGACGCGATCGTGCCGCCGGGCACCGACCTCAATCCGGCCGACAGCTACTACCAGGCGCCGGCCCTCGTGGACGCCTCCTTGCGACGCCGCTGACCATGGGCGGGGCCGCCAAGGGACGGCGGCCCCGGGTGTGCCCCTGCGACGGCGGACCCCTGCGGCCCCCGCCCATGTCTCGCACTTGCCCGCAATGCACGGCGACGGCCGGCGGCCGCCGCGGGTGCGGATTGTCCGGGGAAAAGAATGGGTTCGCGAATGTTCCTTTCCATTCCCGGACCGGCGGCCGCCACTGATCCCGCGGACAGCCCCACCGGAACCGGACACAAAGAAGCCCCTCACGCGTGGTGAGGGGCTTCCGGTTTATCCAAAAAATTCACTTGGCCTTTTGGTAAGCCTCACGAATCTCGGCGGGCACGCGCCCGCGGTCGCTGACGTTGTAGCCGCTCGACTTGGCCCAGGCCCGGATCGCGGCGGTGTCCTCCTGGGCGGCCGCGGCGGCCTTGCGCGGCTTACGGCCCTTACCGGTCTTGCGGCCGGCCTTCAGGAACGGCCCGACGGCTTCCAGCAGCTGGTCGTAGCTGTCCGGGCTCAAATCGATCTCGTAAGTCACACCGTCAAGAGAAAGAGTGTGCGTGGCGGCCTCTGTGGACTCTTCGCCCGTGAGGTCGTCCGTGTAGATGGTGATTACTTTCTGTGCCATGCAGGCAGTCTAAACCCCTGAAATTGTCACGCCCGCCCTTTCCCCGGCCTGCTGATGCGACGAACTGGTTGCCGGTAAAGGGCCGGTTTTCCGCGGCCGGGCCCGGGATCGACCGGCTCCAGGGCCGCCCCGGAGCCCCCGGCCCTCTCAGGCCAGGTGCAGGGCGGCGAGCAGTGCGTCCACGAGGGGACGGTCGCGTTCCTGGGTGAGGAGGCAGCGGGCATCGGCGGGCGAGAGCCACGTCATGCGGTCGACCTCGCGGTTCGGGGTGAACGCGCCGGCGACCGCCTCGGCCGCCCAGTAACGGACCTGCTTGGGGCGGCCGCCCGCCAGGTAGAAGGAGGTGGGCAGCGGCGCTCCGGGCCGGCACTCCATACCGGTCTCCTCCGCCACCTCGCGCACCGCGCCGGCCAGCGGGTCCTCGCCGCGCTTCAGCTTGCCCTTGGGGTGGGACCAGTCGTCGTACTTGGGCCGGTGGACGAGCGCGATCTCCAGCCCGTCCTCGGACGACGCACGGCGCCACAGGACACATCCCGCCGCGCGAATAGGCTTCTGAGGCACTGTCACATCATCACTCCTCGCCGTCCGCAGCGTCGTCGGCCCGCTCCGTTTCCTCAGCACTTCCCTCTTTCGTCGGCTCTCCTCGGCTCTTCCGGCTCCCCTCGGTTCCTCAGTTCCTCCGGCTCTCCTCGGCTTCTCCGGTTCCCCTCAGCCCCTGCGCTCCGGCGTCCGCGGCAGCCATACCCGGCCGAAGGCGAAGCGGGCCGCCTCCACCTCGTGCCGCTGGTCGGCGTGCAGCACTCCGAGGGCGTAGGCCGTGGCCGGGGCGATCCGGGGGGTGCGGGCCGCGGCCGCGGCCGCGGCGGCGGCCTCCGAGGCGTCCCGGTGCCATTCCAGCGCACGGCCGGCCTCCACCAGCCGGAAGTCGGCGTACTCCGGCGCGATCACCTCCCGGGCGTAGCGGCTCAGCCGCACCAGCACCCGGACCTGGTGCCAGGGAGCGTCCTGGCGCTGGTCGGCGGCGAGCGCCGCGGCGTTGTACGGGTAGCCCGCGCGGGAGAGCGGCAGCGCGGCGACCGCCTCGGCGAGCCGTCGGTGCGCCTGGTCGGCGAGCGGCGGCAGCGCCTCGGCGGCCGGCAGCTCGCCGGCGGTACCGGCCAGCGGCGCCTCGGAGGCGAGCACCGCCACCGAGTCGGCGACGGCATGGAAGCGGGAGGAGCCGAGCGCCTGCAGTGCGGTGGAGTGGGCGCGGGTGCGGGCGAGGGTGAGCTGGCGGTCGAGCAGCGCCCCGGCCCGCGCCGCACCGGCCGACAGCGCGCCGTCGGGATCCGGGTCGCCGGAGGAAGCCGCGGACGACGCGTCGGCCGGGGCGGCGGATCCGGCGGCGGAGCCCGTGGTCGTACGGTCCCCCCGTTTTCCCCGTTCGGCCCGGCCCGGGCGGTCGGCGCGCTCGGGCCGCTCCGCGCGGCCCGTCAGCCGCTGCAGCGCCGTCATCAGCCGCTCGCGGCGGGCCGCGCAGGCCTGTTCGCGGGCCAGCGTGCCGGACAGCCAGCCGAGTTCGGAGCGGAGCTGGTCGGCCCAGACCTCCTCGGTCAGCGGCCGGAAGGTGTACAGGGTGGCGCTGATCCGGCGGGCGGCGCGGCGCAGCTGCCGGGCGGCCTCGCCGACGCCCTCCGCGTCCGAACCGCTCTCCCGGTGCAGCCGCAGACTGCGCAGGAATTCCGCGGACCACTGGTGCAGATGGCCGGCGAGCACCTCCTCGGCCGTGCGGGCGGCGAGGGCGGTGCCCGGGTCGGCCCCGGGGCCGCTGCCGTCGTCACCGGAACCGTGGGTCGTCAGCGGCCGGTACCCGGCGCCGTCCCGGCCGTACGAGGCGTCGTCCGGCCCTGGTGTGCCGTCGTCCCCTCCGTACGGGCCGTCCACCACCGCGGACCGGGCGCCGGGCGCCGGGCCGGGCTCGTATCCGGTTCCGAGGAGACCCGCGGGCCCTCCGGTCGGCTGGTCATGTCGCTGGGCCACGCCGGCGCCTCCGGGCGTCGATGAGCATTTCCTGAATGTTGCGCAGCGGCGCGCCGTCCGCGTCCACCGCGTGCCGGGTCCAGTCGCCTTCCGGGCCCAGGTGCCAGGAGGACGTGGAGTCCGACATCCCCGTCTCCAGCATCCGGTTGAGGGAGGCGCGGTGCGCCGGGTCGGTGACCCGCACCAGCGCCTCGATCCGGCGGTCGAGGTTCCGGTGCATCATGTCGGCGCTGCCCAGCCACACTTCGGGCTCGCCGCCGTTGCCGAAGACGAAGACCCGGGAGTGTTCCAGGAAGCGGCCGAGGATGCTGCGCACGCGGACGTTCTCGCTCAGGCCGGGGACTCCCGGGCGCAGCGCGCAGATGCCGCGCACCCAGACGTCGACCGGCACACCGGCCTGGGAGGCACGGTAGAGCGCGTCGATGACGGCCTCGTCGACCATCGAGTTGACCTTGATGCGGACGTAGGCGGGACCGCCCGCCCGCTGGCTCGCGATCTCCTTGTTGATGCGCTGTATCAGGCCGTCCCGCAGGGACTTGGGGGCGACCAGGAGACGGCGGTAGGTCTCGCGGCGGGAGTAGCCGGAGAGCCGGTTGAAGAGGTCGGAGAGGTCGGCGCCGACCTGCGGGTCGGCGGTCAGCAGGCCGAGGTCCTCGTAGAGCCGGGCCGTCTTGGGGTGATAGTTGCCGGTCCCCACATGGGAGTAGCGGCGCAGCATCTCGCCTTCCTGGCGGACGACGAGCGAGAGCTTGGAGTGCGTCTTGAGGCCGACCAGGCCGTAGACGACATGGCAGCCGGACTCCTCCAGCTTGCGCGCCCACTTGATGTTGGCCTGTTCGTCGAAGCGGGCCTTGATCTCGACGAGGACGAGGACCTGCTTGCCGGACTCCGCGGCATCGATCAGGGCGTCGACGATCGGCGAGTCGCCGGAGGTGCGGTAGAGCGTCTGCTTGATCGCGAGCACGTCCGGGTCGCCGGCGGCCTGCTCCAGGAACGCCTGCACCGAGGTGGAGAAGGAGTCGTAGGGGTGGTGGAGGAGGACGTCGCGGGCGCGCAGGGCGGCGAAGATGTCCGGCGCGGATGCCGACTCCACCTCGGCGAGGTCACGGTGGGTGCCGGCGACGAACTTGGGGTACTTGAGCTCGGGCCGGTCCAGCGCGCCGATGCCGAAGAGACCGGTCAGGTCCAGCGGGCCGGGCAGCGGGTAGACCTCGGCGTCGGAGATCTTCAGCTCCTGGACGAGCAGGTCGAGCACCGCCGGGTCGATGGACTCCTCGACCTCCAGGCGGACCGGCGGCCCGAAGCGCCGCCGCATCAGCTCCTTCTCCAGGGCCTGGAGGAGGTTCTCCGCGTCGTCCTCCTCGACCTCCAGGTCCTCGTTGCGGGTGACCCGGAACATGTGGTGCGCGCGCACCTCCATGCCCGGGAAGAGCTCCTCCAGGTGGGCGGCGATGACGTCCTCGATGGGGACGTAGCGCTGCGGGGAGGCCTCCAGGAAGCGGGAGAGCAGCGGCGGCACCTTGACCCGCGCGAAGTGGTCGTGGCCGCTGACCGGGTTGCGCACGACGACGGCCAGGTTCAGCGAGAGGCCGGAGATGTACGGGAACGGGTGCGCCGGGTCCACCGCCAGGGGCGTGAGCACCGGGAAGATCTGCTGACGGAAGAGGGTGAACAGGCGGGCCTGCTCCTTCTCGGTCAGCTCGGGCCAGCGGATCAGGTGGATGCCCTGGTCGGCGAGCTCGGGGGCGATGTCCTGCTGGAAGCAGGCGGCGTGCCGGGCCATGAGTTCGCGCGAGCGGGTCCAGATCAGGTCCAGCACCTCGCGGGGCTGGAGGCCGGACGCGGAGCGGGTGGCGACGCCGGTGGCTATCCGTCGCTTGAGTCCGGCCACCCGGACCATGAAGAACTCGTCCAGGTTGCTGGCGAAAATCGCCAGGAAGTTCGCCCGTTCGAGGAGGGGGGTGGCCGGGTCCTCGGCCAGTTCGAGCACCCGCTCGTTGAAGGCCAGCCAGCTGCGCTCGCGGTCCAGGAACCGGCCGCTGGGCAGTTCCTCGCCGTCCACTCCCACCACGCCCTCGTCCTCGTACGCGTCGGGATCCGCGTCCAGGTCGGGCTCCAGGCCGGGCACCGTGCCCCGGACCGCCTGCGGTCGGTGCGCGGCGATCGAACCCACGGAGGGCTGGGCCGAGGGCGCCGCGGCCCGCGGGGGCTGCGGGGTCGGCATCTCGGGCTGTGCCTCGGCGCTGGGCTGCTGGTTCATGACCTTATTCTTCCGCGTCCGGGGGGTTCCAGGCGCGTCAGGAAGTGGCGGCGGCGCGAGATGGAGCCTCGGGTGGGGGACGTTCGGCACAGCGGGCTGCATTCACCGATGCTCGCAAGCGACATTGAATCGCCGGTAACGCGGATATGGCGCACAGGCAAGCGGGGTGCTACCCCCAGGCGTTTTCCCCGCCCGCCAGGGGCTGTTGGCCCGCGCCGGTGCCCGGATCAGCGGTCCGGGCCGCTCCTGGGGTGCCACGGCCCAGGGCCGGGAGCCGGGAGCCGCCGCCGGGGCGCGTCCCCCTGTGCCTCCCCCGGGACAGCCTTTGTCACACGCGTCGTGCCCCCCGGGGTGCCCCGTGCATCGGCGCCTCCCGGGGTGCTCCACGCACGGCGCCTCCCGGGATGCGGAGCCGCCGCGGCCCCCGCGCCCCGGGAGGCATGCGGGGCCGCGGCGGGCCCGTCTCCCGGTTTTCCGCCCCGCCGGCCGTCGGCCGGACCCGGGGCCGCCCGTTTCAGCCGTGCCGGCGCCGCATCACCCGGAAGGCGATCACGGTCAGCACCGCCGCCCCCGCCAGCACGATCCCGGCCTCGATCCACGCCAGCGGCCAGTGGTGCGACGCCGGGTGGTAGTCCATGTACTGGCCGGCCACGTCGTGCGCGCGCTGACAGGCCTCGTAACCAGGAGAGGCGTGGCACGGGGAGTCGGCGAGGTGGGCTCCGGAGCGGACGTAGTCCCCCTGCCCGACGAGCCAGGCGTCGTCCGCCAGCTGGGCCGGCCGGCCGTTCTTGAACTCCTTCGTCACCGTCGGCAGCAGGTACGGCCTGAGCTGGGCCAACACCACCTGCGCCGCCACCACGGCAGCGAGCGTGACGCCCATCGACAGCACCGTACGGCGCTGCAGCAGACCGGCCAGCACGCCGACGGCCAGGGCCAGCAGGGAGTAGGCGACCGGCACCGGGCCGAGCGCGTCGAAGCCGAGGGCCGAGTACCAGTAGAAGCCGGAGACCTCGTCGCCGGCGACCTGCCAGAGCCAGCTGTAGACCAGCGAGAGCGCCGTGGTGGAGGCGAGCACGATCAGCGCGGGCAGGCCGGTCTTCACCGCCAGCCAGCGCAGCGGGCCGACCGACTGGGTCAGGACGAGCTTGTCGGTGCCGGCCTCCAGCTCGCGGGCGATCAGCGGGGCGCCGAGGAACAGCCCGATCAGTGCGGGCAGCAGCACCAGGCCCACTTCGACGAGCCGCAGGAACGGGCCGTAGGTCTCGCGGAAGGCGGAGACCGCCTCCTGGGTGTGGGCGCAGCGCGGGTCGAGGGAGATCTGCGAGCAGCCGGCGATGTGGTGGGCGTCGATGAATCCGGCCATCTGGCCGCGCAGCACCGCGCACCAGACCGCGCCGCCGGCCACCGCGGCCAGCAGCACACCGAAGACCAGGCGGTGCTGGCGCCACACCAGCCAGACGAGTCCGCGCAGCGGCGCCGGGCCGTCCCCCTCCCGGATCCCGCCCGGATCGCCCGCCGTGCCGCGCCCGTTCGTACCGGGGTGTGCCGTGGTGGTCATGCCGCCGCTCCCTTGCCGCTGTGGTGGTCGTGCCGTGTGCCCGCCGCGCCGCCCGGCGGGCTGTACCGGCCGCCCGGACGGCCACTGGGGCCGGGCGGTCCGTTGCGCGGCATGCCGGGGATCCCCGGCTTGTTGCCGGGCCGGCGGCGCCACCGCGCCGAGACCGGCTCCGCGCTCGGCGCTATCAGTGCGGGCGCGTCGGGCGCGCGCAGATAGGCGAGCAGAAGTTCCTCCAGGGACGGCTCCACCGTCTCCCAGGGCCCGGCGGCGACCGGGCCCTGGCGCCGTACGACGGCGGCGAAGCGACGCCCGGACGTCTGTGTCTCGATGACCGTGTGCGCCGCGATCGCGGGTGGCAGCGCCGTGTCCCGGTGCGCCCCCATCACCAGGGCGTGCGCCCCGATGACATCGTCGATCTCGCCCGCGAGCCGCACCCGGCCGCCGCCCAGCACCAGCAGGTAGTCACAGACCCCGTCCAGCTCGGCGAGCAGGTCCGAGGACAGCACGACGGTCGTGCCGTGCTCGGCGGCCTGGGCCAGCAGCAGCGCGGTCGTCCGGTGCCGGCCGAGCGGGTCGAGACCGGCCAGCGGCTCGTCGAGCAGCAGGAGTTCGGGGCTCTTGGCGAAGGCGAGGGCGAGGGCGAGGCAGGTGCGCTGCCCGCCGGAGAGGGCGCCGGTCCGGACGTCGAGGGGCACCCGGCCCTCCCGGACGATCCGCTCGGCGCACCGCGCGTTCCAGCGGCCGGGGTTGAGCTCGCGGCCCAGCCGCAGCGTCTCGGCGACCGTCAGCCGGGGGTAGAGGGGCTTGCCCTGGGCGAGGTGGGCGGTCCGGGCGCGGACCGCGGCGCCGGCCGGGACCTCCCCGCCGATCCGTACGGTCCCCTCGCTGGGGCGGGTCAGGCCGGAGACGAGCGAGAGCAGGGTGCTCTTTCCGGCGCCGCCGGGCCCGACCAGGGCGCAGATACGGCCGGCCGGCAGCCGGAAGGTGCAGTCGCGCAGGGCCCAGCGGCGGCGGTAGCGCCGGCCGAGGCCGATCGCCTCGATGGCAGTGCGCCCCGAGGCCCGGCCGGTCACCTCGTCCGTACCCGTAGGCCGCATTACCCGTCCCCCTGAGCCATTCCACTAATTAAGTAGTGAAAGGGTGGGGGAAATGGGCTGCAGCTGTCAACCTCCGCTGCCTACGCTGCCCGCGTGTCCACACCCTCCGCGCCCGAGACGCCGCCGCTGCCGTACACCCCCGCCTATCCGATACGCACCGAACGCCTGGATCTGCGCCCCGTCACCCCCGACGACTTCGCCGCGATCCACGCCTACCAGCGCCGCCCCGAGGTCTGCCGCTACCTCTACTGGGGCCCCCTCGACGAGGCCGCATCCCGGGCCTCCGTCGCCGCCAAGGCCGCCCGCACCACGCTGCGCGAGTCCGGCGACCTCCTCCAGCTCGCCGTCGTCGTCCGCGACAGCGGCACCCTGGTCGGCGACGTCACCTTCGTCTGGAAGAGCAGCGCACACCGCCAGGGCGGCATCGGCTACGTCTTCCACCCCGACCACGCCGGTCACGGCTACGCCACCGAGGCGAGCCGGGCGCTGCTGGAACTGGGCTTCGAGGAGCTGCGCCTGCACCGCATCCAGGCCGAGTTGGACGGGCGCAACACCGCCTCGGCCCGGCTGCTCGAACGGCTGGGGATGCGCCGGGAGGGCCATCTGCGGGAGAACGAGTTCCTCGACGGGGAGTGGGCCGACGAGGTCGTCTACGCGATGCTGGCGCGCGAATGGCGGGCGCAGCGGGAAGAGCGGGCCCGGCAGCGGTGACGAAACGGGGCGGACCCGGAAGGGCCCGCCCCGCGGCACACTCGTCCGGCAACCGGTCTCAGGTCTCCGAGCGGTACATCAGATCCGTCTCGTGCGTGGCGAACCCCATCCGCTCGTACACGCTCACCGCCGCCGCGTTGTCCGCGTCGACGTACAGCATCGCCGTCGGCAGCCCCTGGCCGGCCAGATGCCGCAGCCCGACCGAGGTCAGCGCCTTGCCCAGGCCGCCGCCCTGGGCCCCCGGCCGCACGCCGAGCACATAGACCTCGCCGAGGCCCTCGTCGGCGTGCACCTTGGTCCAGTGGAAGCCGACCAGCCGGCCGTCCTTCTCCGCCAGGAAGAAGCCCTTCGGGTCGAACCACGCCTCGGCCTTGCGGTCGTCCAGATCACGCTGGATCAGCGACCCCTGCTCCGGGTGGTGCGCGAACGCCTCCGCGTTCACCTCCAGCCAGGCCGCGTCGTCGGTGCCCGGCTGGAAGGTCCGTACGGACACCCCCTCGGGGAACACCGGCTCCGGCAGCTCCAGGTCCGTCAGCGAGCGCCGCATCTGGCGCAGCTCCCGGAACATCGTCAGCCCCAGGGTCTGGGCGAGGTGCCGGGCGGCCGGATGCCCGCCGTGCGCCCAGGCCCGCAGCCGGCGCCCGGACTGCTCCAGCAGCTCGCTGCCCAGCGCCCGGCCGTGCCCGCGGCCGCGGTAGCCCGGGTGGACCACCAGCTCGGCGGCCGGTGCCTCCACCGGATCGGTGTCCTCCAGCTGCCCGTACGCGACCAGCTCCTCGGCCTCGTCGCCGCGCGAGTACAGCAGCACATGGCGCACGCCCGGGCGCACGCCCCCGCGCAGCTGCAGCCGCCCCTGCTCGGACACGGCGGGCTGCCCGTCCGTACGAGCGGCCCGCTCGATCAGCTCGGCGACGGCCCCGGCCTCTTCCGGCGCGAGCTCGTCGACCACCTGGATCCTGCGGCCGGCCCGGCCCATCTCCTGTGCAGCGTCAGTCATGTGTGAAGCGTACGACCCAGCCGGGCTCCCGGCCGGACACCACCGACCCTGTCGGGCAACCAGCTCGTCACCCGTGGACCCCTGTTGCGCTACGCGCGTCGACAATAAGCTGCCGTCCGCTCAGGACCATCCAGGAGGGGAACACATGCCAGCGACACCGCAACGGGGCCGCACCGTACGAAGATTGACGATCGGCGCCGCCGTACTGGCCGCCGCCGGGCTCACCGCCGCCGCCCTGCCGGCCGGCGCCGACACCGGCCACGCCGCCCGGACCGGCCGCACCGTCGATGTGCAGCTGCTCTCCTTCAACGACTTCCACGGCAATCTCGAACCGCCGCAGGGCTCCTCCGGCACGGTCGAGGAGGCCCAGCCGGACGGCAGCAAGAAGACCGTCCCGGCGGGCGGTGCGGAGTACCTCGCGCAGTCCCTGCGGACGGCCCGCAAGGGTCACCCCTACTCGGTCACCGCCGCGGCCGGCGACCTGGTCGGGGCCAGCCCGCTGCTGTCCGGGCTCTTCCACGACGAGCCGACGATCGAGGCGATGAACCGGCTGGGCCTCGACGTCACCTCGGTCGGCAACCACGAATTCGATGAGGGCCGGGCCGAGTTGACCCGCCTCCAGAAGGGCGGCTGCCACCCGAAGGAAGGCTGCTACGAGCACGGCAAGAAGTTCCGGGGCGCGGGCTTCCCGTACCTGACCGCCAATGTCACGGACGAGAAGACCGGCAAGCCGCTGCTCGAGCCGTACACCGTCTGGCAGCACAAGGGCGTCAAGATCGGCTTCATCGGGGTGACGCTGGAGGGCACCCCGGACATCGTCAACGCCGACGGCATCAAGGGCCTGAAGTTCCACGACGAGGTCGAGACGATCAACAAGTACGCCAAGGTGCTGAACAAGCAGGGCGTGAAGTCGATCGTCGCCCTCATCCACGAGGGCGGTCTGCCCGCCTCCACCTCGTACAACTACCACTGCGACAGCCCGGGCCCCGGCGACGGCATCTCCGGGCCGATCACCGACATCGCCAAGCACGTCACCTCGAAGGTCGACGCGCTGGTCACCGGCCACACCCACCAGGCCTACAGCTGCACCATCCCGGACCCGTCCGGCCGGCCGCGCACCGTCACCTCGGCCGCGTCCTACGGCAAGCTCTACACCGACACCACGCTGACCTACGACCGCCGCACCCGCGACATCGTGCGGACCAGCGTCAAGGCGCCCGGCGCGGTCAACCACGTCGTCGACCGCACCCAGCCCAAGGCCGCGGACATGACGTCGCTGATCGCCCGCTGGAACAAGCTGGCCGCGCCGGTCGCAAGCCGCCCCGTCGGCCACATCTCCGCCGACATCGCGGGCCGCGGCGCCGCGGCCCCCGAGTCACCGCTCGGCGACGTCATCTCCGACGCCCAGCTGGAGGCCACCAAGGCGGACGGCAAGGGCGGCGCCCAGCTCGCCCTGATGAACCCCGGCGGGGTCCGCTCCGACCTCGCCTTCACGGCGTCCGGCTCCGAGGGCGACGGGGTGGTCACCTACGGCGAGGCGTTCACCGTCCAGCCCTTCACCAACATGATGAACGTCGTCGACCTCACCGGCGCCCAGCTCCTGACCGCGCTCCAGCAGCAGGTCAGCGGCCCCAACGAGGCCTCCCCGAAGATCCTCCAGGTCTCCAGGGGCCTCACCTACACCCTGGACATGACGAAGAAGGGCGCCGACCGGATCGTCAAGGACTCGGTGAAGCTCGACGGAACGGCCCTCGACCCGGCCAAGACCTACCGCGTCGCCATGAACGAGTTCCTGGCCGGCGGCGGCGACGGCTTCCCCGCCTTCAAGGACGGCAAGAACAAGTACGTCGGCCCGTCCGACCTGGACGCCTTCACCGCCTACCTGACCGCGCACTCCTCGGCGGCCGATCCGCTCACCCCGCCGAAGGCGGACCGGATCACGGTCGTGAAGTAACCCGCACCCGCACACGGGCGGCCGGTGGACCACCGGCCGCCCTTCTCCTGCCCGCCCCGCCTCACCCGGTCCCGAACCACGTCTGCGCGAGCGACTCCAGGGTCGGCTCGGGCGGGGCGGGCAGCTCGCGGAGGTACCAGGGCAGGTTGCTGTAGACGTGCAGCAGGGTGTGGGCGAGGAGTTCGCCGGGACCGAAGGTCTCGCCGTAGGCGCGGAAGACGCGGGACAGCAGACGGGGGTCGCCCCGGGAGACGAAGAGGCCGACGGCGACGAAGTCGTAGGCGCGGCACCCGATCATGGCGGGTTCGAAGTCGAGGAGCCCGGTCAGCCGCCAGTCGTCGGCCGCGTCGACGGTCAGGTGCTGTCGCATGAACTCGGTGTGCAGCAGCGCGCCCGGCCCGTGGGCGGGCAGCGGCACCGCGTCGAGGAAGCCGGGGATCTGTTCCCGCCAGGCGTCGGGGAGGCCGTGGGCGCGCTGGCGGCCGGCCGCCGAGGCGCGCTGCCGGCCGACGAAGGCGTCCCAGTCGCCGGGGCCGAGCACATCGGTGAGCGGCGACACGTCCAGCGCGTGCAGAGCGGCCAGTGTCTCCCCCGCCTCGGTGGCGATCCGGTCCCGGTCGGCCGGGGGGATGCGCGGCCAGGCGACGGCCAGATCGATGCCGCGCAGCCGGGACATCAGGACGTAGCGCCAGCCGTTCTCGTACGCACCGGCGTCGTGGACGTAGGGGGTCGGGACGGGAAGACGGCCCTGGAGATGGGCCAGCACCCGGGCCTCGGCCACCCCGTCGTCGGCGGCGGCGGCCGGGAAGAGCTTGAGGACGTACCGGTCCCCGACGGCATAGACCGGCTGGGAGCCGGTGGGAAAGCGGACCAGCGGACTCGCACGCAGACCGAGCCGGCCGCAGAGCGCCGCGGCGCCCGGCCGCATCACCGCTTCGTCGGGGACGATCGCGTCCCATTCGTCGTCCGAGTCCACACGAGGCAGCATGCGCGGACGGTAGGGCGGGGAACGGCGGGGCGGCAAAGGGTTTTCCGCGGCACCGGCAGGTACGCAGCGCCCGGGGCGATGAGCGGCGCCGGTTCAGCGCTACGGTGCGCCGTCGAGCCGCGCCAGATCCGCCTCGCTGAGTCCGAGCTCCGTGGCCTTGGCGGAGTCCTGGATGGAGGCCGGGCGGCTGGCTCCTGGTACGGGGATCACCGCCGGGGAGCGGGTCAGCAGCCAGGCCAGGGCGATCTGCTGCGGGCTGACGCCGCGCTCGGTGGCGATGCGGTGGAAAGCGGTGCCGGCCGAGGTCGGGGCGGACGGTCCGTCGAGGGAGCTGCGCCGGATGCCGCCCAGCGGGCTCCAGGGCAGGAAGGCCAGCCCCAGCTGCGTGCTCAGCCGCAGCTCTGGTTCGCGCTCGCGCGCGGCGGGCGAGTACTGGTTCTGCACGGAAACGAGGTCGTCGCCGAGGATCGCATGGGCCTCGCGGATCTGGCCGGTGGTGACGTTGGAGATCCCGGCGGCACGGATCGTGCCGGCGTCGAGCAGCTCGCGCAGCGCGCCCACGGACTCCGCCCAGGGCACGGCCGGGTCCGGCTTGTGCAGCTGGTACAGGCCGATGGCCTCAGCTCCCAGGCGTCTACGGGATGCTTCGGCAGCGCGCTTGAGGTGGGCGGGGGTGGCGGTGACGGTCCAGCTGCCGTCGCCGGGGCGGCCGCGGCCTCCCTTGGTGGCGACGAGGACATGCGAGGTGTCCCGGCCGTAGCGGGCCAGGGCGCGGGCGACGAGGAGTTCGTTGTGACCGGCTTCGCCGGCGTGCCAGTGGTAGCTGTCGGCGGTGTCGATGAGCGTAACCCCGGCGTCCAGGGCGGCGTGCAGGGTGGCGATGGCCCGCTGTTCGTCCGGGCGGTGCTCGATGGACAGCGGCATGGCGCCCAGGCCGACGGCGCTGACCGTGATATTGCCGATGCTGCGGTACTGCATGGTGTGTCTGCTCCTCAGGCGGCGGGGGCGGCGGTGGCGTCGAGGGCTTCGGCGACGGCACCGGGGAACCGGTCGATGGTGTGGGAGAAGGAGAAAACGACTTCTTCGCACGGGCGTTGCTCATGGCGTCATGGCGGTCGAAGGAGAACGGCGCGGCAGGCAGGCCGCCTGCGGGCGCTGAACCCCCAGGAGTTGCCGACGTACCGGCTTCCGCCCATGACGCAGACCGTGTGCATGCGCCCCATCCTGGACACCTACAGTCGTCAGCAGAAGTGCCCACCTGCTGCACAGGAGTTAAGGAAAACTGTTGATCGATGTGCAGCGGCTGCGTGTCCTGCGGATGGTGGCGGAACACGGCAGCTTCAACCAGGCAGCCCAGGCCCTCCACCTCACGCCCTCGGCCGTGTCCCAGCAGGTCGCTGCGCTCGAGCGCAGCCTCGGCGCCCAGGTCGTGGCGCGCAGCACCCGCGGGGTCACGCTCACCCCGGCCGGCAGGATCATGGTCGGCGCCGCCGAGTCGGTCGCCGCGGAACTCGCACAGGCCAAGCAGCAGGTCGACCGGCTCGGCAGCGGGCGCACCCAGCTCACCATCGCCACCTTCACCAGCGGCGGCAGACTCCTGCTGCCCGGCGCAGTCGCCCGCCTCACCACAGCGCATCCCGACACCGTCATCCACGTCAGGGAGAGCGAGCCCGAAGACAGCCTGCCGCTGGTCCGCCAGGGCGCCGTGGATCTCGCACTCGCCTACCACTTCGACGGTCCGCTGCCCGGCGGGCCCGGCCCGAACTCCGGCCTGGCGTGGACGGCACTCCTGGACGACCCCCTGCACGTCGTCCTGCCCGAGGGCCATGCCCTGGCCGGCCGCGAGGCCCTCGACCTCGCCGAACTGGCCGACGAGCCCTGGGTGCTGGGCTGCCTGAAGACCGAGACCTACCTCCGCCGCTACGCCGACCATGCCGGCTTCGCCCCGGAGCTGCGCGGCACGACGACCGACTACTTCTTCGCCCGCTCGCTCGTCGCTGCGGGCATGGGGATCTCGCTGGTCCCCTCCATCGCACTCACGCCACGGATAGCAGGACTACGCGCCGTCCCGATCGCCTCGCCGACTCCAACCCGGCACCTGGGCGTGGCTACGAGACACCGTCGCCACCACCCCCAGGTCAGGACACTGATACAGGCCCTTCAGGAACAGGCAGCGGCGCCGGACGAAACCTGACCCGCACCACGGCACCCGGCCTCCGTCATCCGTACGCGGCCGGAGACGACGCCGGTCAGGAGAAGTCGGCGGCGTGATCCCGCGCCCACCGGGCGAAGGTCCGGCCCGGCCGGCCGGTGACCCGCTCGACGGCGTCCGAGACGGGGAAGGGCGGCGCATCGACCGTCTTGCCGAACATCCGGACGAGTTCCAGCGCGGCCTCCCGGGTCAGATACCGCCCCGACATCGCCTCGGCCGCCGCCGCCTCGGAGATCTGCTCGACCCGGATCTCCCGGCCGGTCGCCGCCGCGATCTCGGCGACCTGCCGGGCGAGGGTCATCCGCTCCGGGCCGGTGACGACGTACGCCTTGCCCAGGTGCGCGCCACTGCGGTCCAGCAGGGCGACGGCTGCGACATCGGCGAGGTCCGCCTCGTGCACGGGGACGCCCTGGGCACCCGGATGCGCCTCGCGGACCACGCCCGACTCGCGGATCGAGGGGGCCCAGGCAAGGGCGTTGGTGGCGTAGTTGCCGCCGCGGACAAAGGTCCACTCCAGGCCGGAGTCGCGCACCGCGCGCTCCAGACCGGCGTGCAGCCGGGCGATGAAATGGGTGTCGTCGGCGGGGGTATCGGTCACCGCCATCGAGGAGTTGAGCACCACCCGGCGGACCCCGGCCCGGACGGCGGCGTCGAGCACCGCCGTCGCGGCCTGCTCGCCGCCGGCCGCGAGATTGAGGAACAGCGCATCGGCACCGGCCAGCAGCGGTGCGAGGTCATCGGCCCCGGTGAGGTCGGCGCCGACCGTTTCGGCCCCGGCCGGCAGCCCGGCGCGCGCCGGATCGCGGGTCAGCGCGCGGACCGCGGCGCCGTCGGCGAGGAGCCGGCCGACAAGACTGCGGCCGATATTGCCCGTTGCCCCGGTGACGACGATCAGGGAACGGCCTTCGTGAGACGTCATGGAATGACTACCGTCTTCCGTTTGTCGGTCGAATGAACTGAGAAGGAAACGAGAAGGCGCGCACTGCCGCTCGGGTCATCAAGAGGTGTGACGGTAGTTCAGGTCGACCCACAGGCGCGGCATTTTTTTCCCAAGACCGACGGGACAACCTTCACGTATCCGACTTACCGCCGGTACAACTTGCGTTCGAGGGTCCCGCCCGTGGTGGGATGGACGGATGCGAACCCCCACACGCATATCTACACCCTCGCCCTCGCCCGCCGGCCGGCACCGCTCCGCCGCCACGGGCGCCACGGACGACCCCACGGGGGACACCAGAAAGCTCGACACGGTCAACCCGTACGCGGACCTGGCCGCCCTCGCCGACCCCGAGCCGGAGCCCGAACCGGAGCAGGAGCACGGCTCGTTCGACTCCGCCGACGCGCCCCGCCGCCGCACCTACCTCAATGAGCGCGACGACAGCGACGATCCGCTGGGCCTCGGGCTGCGCTCGGACGACGAGGTCGACGGCGAGGCCTGGAAGCCGCCGAACCACCGCCGCAAGAAGCGCGGCATCAGCCGGTTCGCCGCCATGTCGCTCACCTTGAAGCTGCTGGTCGCCGTCCTCGTCGGCACCTCGTTCCTCACGCTCTTCGACCGGTTCGCGGTGCTGTACGCGCAGAACAAGACCGCGGAGAAGGTGAAGGACGCACTGCACCTGAACGCCACGCCCGAGGTCGACATCGCGGGGTTCCCGTTCCTCACCCAGGTCCTGGACAAGCGCGTCGACCAGGTGAAGGTCACGATTCCCGATGTCGCGGCCGACCGGGTCTCGCTGGCGAAGTTCGAGGCCACCGCGCACGACGTCCGGATCGACGGCGATCTGCCCAGCTCCATCAAGGGCGCCACGATCGGCCGCATGGACGGCAGCGTGCTCCTCGCCTTCGACGACATGAACCGCGAACTGGGCGCCTCACAGGTGAAGTTCAGCGAAATGGGGCCCAACGCGGTCCGCGCGGTCGGCCAACTGCCCATCGCCGGCCATGAACTGCGCGTACGGGCCGAGGCGCGCATTCAGCGGGCCGGCGACCGGGGTATCTCCACCAACATCAGCCGGATGCGCCTGGACATCGGCGATGTCGCCGTCTACCGCCCCGGCACCGGCAAGGAGGAGGGCCTGCGGCTGACCCGCAAGACCGCCGCCGAGCTCAGCCGGCAGGCCGAGAAGGTCAAGGCGATGCTGAGCATCCCGGCGATCGTCGACCGGATCGGCATCCCCAAGCCCTACATCCAGGACGCGCTGAGCAGCGAGGAGAAGCTCCATGAGCTGACCGGCTCGCCGCGCTTCATCCAGAAGCTGATGAAGGTCAACCTGGTCGACGTGGTGGCGGACCACCCCTGGCTGCTGCAGAAGGTCGGCATCGACCCGAAGATCCTCGGCACGCTGACCGGGCTCACCAAGCCGCAGCTCGCCGACCAGCTGTCGCTGTCCTTCCAGCTCCCCAAGACGCCCGGCGACGTCCGGCTGCGGCACATATCCGTCGAGCGGGACGGCATCCGCGCCGACCTCTCGGGAACGAACCTGCCGTTCGGGGACGCGGCGAAGAAGAAGCCCGGGAAGTAGCGGCGGGGCCCGGCAGGGTCCACCGGCAACGGCTCACCGGAGGGCGGCGTCTTGGGGGACGCCGCCCTTACTGCTGCCCGGGCGGCGGGCCCGGGTGCCTGGGCGGCTGGGGCATCCCCGGCGGCGGCGTCGCGGCGCCCGGCAGCGTCAGCACCGCCTCCGTGCCGCCGACGTCCGCGGACCGCAGCCGTACCGCGCCACCCGCCTGCTCCGCCGTACGCGCCACGATCGACAGCCCCAGGCCGCTGCCCGGCAGGCTGCGGGCGGACGGCGAGCGCCAGAACCGTTCGAAGACATGCGGCAGTTCGTCCTGCGGGATGCCCGGGCCGTGATCGCGCACGGTCAGCTCGCCGTGCGCCAGCCGGACCTCGACGGCTCCGCCGGGCGGGCTGAACTTCACCGCGTTGTCCAGCAGGTTCACCACCGCCCGCTCCAGCGAGGCCGGCTCGGCCCGTACGTACCAGGGCGCGAGGTCCGCCTCGACTCTCAGCGACGGGCCGCGCAGCCGGGCCCGCTCCAGCGCCGAGCCGACGATCTCGTGCAGCGCGACGACCTCGATGGCGCTCTGCCCCGGCGCCGGCGGCCGCGACAGCTCCTGCAGATCGCCGATCAGCGCCGCCAGCTCCCCCATCTGCGCCTTCACCGAGGCCAGCAGCGCCTCCTTGTCGGCGGGCGGGATCGGCCGGCCGGACCGCTCGCTGCGCACCAGCAGATCGATGTTGGTACGCAGCGAGGTCAGCGGCGTCCGCAGCTCATGGCCCGCGTCCGCGATCAGCTGCTGCTGGAGATCGCGGGACGCGGCCAGCGCGGCGGTCATGGAGTTGAAGGAGCGGGAGAGCCGGGCGATCTCGTCGTCGCCCTCGGCCGGGATGCGGATGGCCAGGTCCTCGGTGCGGGCGACATGCTCGACGGCGTCGGTCAGCCGGTCCACCGGCTTGAGGCCGGAACGCGCGATGACCAGCCCCGCCGTACCGGCACCGACGACGCCCAGCCCGGCCACCGCCGCCAGCAGCAGCGCCAGGCGGTTCAGCGCGCTGTCGACCTCGGTCAGCGGACGCGAGATGGACACCGCGAACTGCACGCCCTGGACGCCGATGTGCTTGGTCAGCACCCGGACGTCCGCGCCCTCGGTGGTGACGGCGTCGTGCAGGGTGTCGCGCTGCACGCCCTGCGCCACCGCGACATCCGCGCGCTGCACCTGCACGGGCTGGGAGTTGGGCCCGATGCAGCGCGAGCCGTCGACCTGGACGATCTGGACGTTGTAGTACGACGGCGGGGCGTTCGTGCTCTCGGCCGGGTCGGTGGGCCGGCAGCTGGCGTAGGTCGCCTGCAGATACTCCGGGAGGACGCTGACGTTCTTCAGCGAGCTGTCCACCTCGTCGCGCAGCTGGGCCCGGGTGAGCAGCCAGCAGGCCAGCGCGGAGACGGCCACCGCCACCGCCACCGCGGCCGCGGTGAGCAGGGTCAGCCGCGAGCGCAGCGGCAGCCGCGCGATCCGGGCGCCGAGCCGGCTCTGCGCGGTGCCCGTGCCGCCCGTTCCGTGTGCGGGGGTCACGTCGGTCATTCGGCGCCGCCGTCCGTCCGCAGGACGTAGCCGACCCCCCGCACGGTGTGCACCAGCCGCGGCTCGCCGCCCGCTTCCGTCTTGCGGCGCAGATACATCACGTACACATCGAGGGAGTTGGAGGTGGGTTCGAAGTCGAAGCCCCATACCGCTTTCAGGATCTGCTCCCGGGTGAGGACCTGCCGCGGATGCGCGAGGAACATCTCCAGCAGGGTGAACTCGGTACGGGTCAGCTCGACATGGCGGCTGCCCCGGGTCACCTCGCGGGTCGCCAGGTCCATCCGCAGATCGGCGAAGCTCAGCGTCTCGCCCTCCTCGGGCGGCGCGCCGGCCGCCGCCGCGTACGAGCTGCGGCGCAGCAGGGCGCGGATCCGGGCGAGCAGCTCGTCCAGCTCGAAGGGCTTGACGAGGTAGTCGTCGGCGCCGGCGTCCAGCCCCGTGACACGGTCCCCGACCGTGTCACGGGCGGTCAGCATCAGGATCGGCACCCGCACCCCGCTCGCCCGCAGCCTGCGGGCGGCCGTCAGCCCGTCCATACGGGGCATCAGGACGTCCAGGACGATCAGCTCCGGATCGTAGGCCGCGACCTTCTCGACCGCGTCCAGCCCGTCCACCGCCTGCTCGGTGACGTACCCCTCGAAGACCAGCGAACGCTGCAGGGCCTCGCGGACCGCCGGCTCGTCGTCGACGATCAGGATGCGGGCGGGATGATCACCGTGCTCGGCGGGGCTCATGCGTGACTACCTCGGGTGGGATACGGAACGGCCGGACCTCAGCCTTGCACGGCCGGGGCCGCTGGGGAGAGGTGACGCGAAGAGACTGGGCCGGGCAGTGGCGGGCGGGCGGTCAGACGCCGCTGTTGCTGCCGCCGCTCCCGCCGTCGCGCAGCGCGTCGAGATCGGCCTTGACGGTGTTGATCGGGATGGCGAAGCCGAGGCCGATGCTGCCGGCCGAGCTGCTCGACGCCGAACTCGGCGAGTACATCGCGGAGTTGATGCCGACGATCTGCCCCTGCATATTGATCAGGGCGCCACCGGAGTTGCCCGGGTTGAGCGAGGCGTCGGTCTGGATGGCCTTGTACGAGGTCTTCGACGAGCCGGTGTCGCCGTTGTACTGGTTGCCGCCGAACTCGAACGGCCAGCCCCCGCCGTCGTCCGGGCCGCCCTGGCCCTGGTCCTGCCCCTGTCCCTGCTCCTTGGGGACCGTGACGTCCCGGTTGAGGGCGGAGACGATGCCGCTGGTCACGGACCCGGTGAGACCCTCGGGCGAGCCGATCGCCACGACCTGGTCGCCGACCGAGATCTTGTCGGAGTCGCCGAGCGAGGCCGCGGTCAGGCCCTTGGCGCCGCGCACCTTGATCAGCGCCAGGTCCTTGCCCGGATCGGTGCCGACGACCTCGGCCGTCTTCCGGCTGCCGTCGCTGAACGTGACGGCGACCGTGCGCGCACCGGCCACCACGTGGTTGTTGGTGACGATCTCGCCGCTGCTGGTGACCACCACACCGGAGCCGGTGGACTCCCCGCTGCCGGTCCGTGCCTTGATCTCCACGATCGCCGGGCTGACCGCCTTGGCCACCCCCGAGACGCCGCTGCCACTGGTCTTGCCCGCGTTGACGAGCGGGGTGGAGGGGCCGCTCTGTGCCGACTGGGTGGTGGCGCCGGCGATCAGCGCCGCGCTGCCACCGCCGATGAGACCGGAGGCGAGTGCCACCGCCGCGATCAGCGCGACCGGCCGGCGGGCCCGGCGCCGCGGCTCGGGCGCGTACGGAGGCGGCGGGGGGAACGCCCGCTCCCCGCCGCCCGGGGCGCCCTGGGCGGCCTCGTGGCCGTACGGGTGGCCGTGGTCGTTGCCGTACGCGTACGGCCGGTCCTGTGGCATCTCATCGCCGCTTCGGCGGTAGCTCTCGGTCATGGGAACGACTCTGCCGCCGGTCCATGAGAACGGTGTGAGAAGGCCCTGAGAGTCCCAACAGAAGCGGGTATGCCCGGTATAAAGACCCCCCGGTCAGGGGAGCCGCAGGCCTCCGTCAGCCGCCGCAGCCGCAGGACCGCCGCACCACCAGCCGCGACGGGAACTGCCGCAGCCGCTCCCGCCGGGAGCCGACCACCCGCAGCCCGTCGTCCAGCACCAGGTCCACCGCCGCCCGCGCCATCGCCTGGCGGTCCGAGGCGACCGTGGTCAGCGGCGGATCGGTCAGCCCGGCTTCCTTCACATCGTCGAAGCCCGCGACCGCCAGCTCGCCGGGCACATCGATCCGCAGCTCACGGGCGGCCCGCAGCACACCGATCGCCTGGTCGTCCGTCGCGCACATGAGGGCCGGCGGCCGGTCCGGACCCGCCAGCAGCTTCAGCGCGACCTGGTAGGAGTCGTAACGGTTGTACGGCGCCTGGAAGTAGCGCCCGTCCGTCGCCTTCCCGGACTCCAGCATGGCCCGCCGCCAGCCCTCGACATGGTCGGTGACCGGGTCGCCGGACTTCGGGGTCTCCTCCGTGCCGCCGAGGAAGGCGACGTAGGGATGGCCGTGCTCCAGGAGGTGCCGGGTCGCCAGCTGCGCGCCCCAGATGTCGTCCGTCATCACCGCGACGTCGTCGATGGCGTCCGGCCGGCGGTGCAGCAGCACCACCCGGGCGTCCCAGGCGTCGATCTCGGCGGCGGCGTGCTCGCTGGGTCCCTGGCTGATCAGGATCAGCCCGGACACCCGCATCCCGAGGAACGCGCGCAGATAGTGCACCTCGCGCTCGTCGAGGTAGTTGGCGTTGCCGACCAGGACCATCTTTCCGCGCTCGGCGGCGGCCTGTTCGACGGCGTGCGCCATCTCCGCGAAGAACGGCTGCCGGGTGTCCGGCACGATCAGGCCTATGAGGTCGGTACGGCGGGACGCCATCGCCTGCGCGACACGGTCCGGCCGGTAGCCGAGCTCCTTGATCGCGGCGAGTACCCGCTCGCGCGTGGCCGGGGCAACCGGCCGTGGTCCGTTGTTGATGACGTAACTGACAACGGCGGTGGATGTACCCGCCAGTCTTGCCACATCATCCCGCGTCACCTTGGCCACGCGCGGCAGTCTACGCGGGTGGTGCAAGGGCGTGTGCGGCAGTTCTCCGCGGGTTCACGGAGCTGCCGCACCGCGCCCCCTACCTGCGTCCGGCCCGTACGCCGTGGGAGTCCGCCCCGGTGGTGACCGCCTTCCCGGAGCCGTCACCGCTTCCGGGGGCGCGGCCCTCGGCCGGCTTCGTGTCGGGCGAGGACTTCGCGGCCTTCGCCGCATCCTCCTTCGCCTTGGCCTCCGCCGCCCGCTCCACCTTCTCCGGCGTCACGAAGCGGTAGCCGACGTTACGGACCGTGCCGATCAGCGACTCGTGCTCGGGGCCGAGCTTGGCGCGCAGCCGACGGACATGGACGTCGACCGTCCGCGTACCGCCGAAGTAGTCGTAGCCCCACACCTCCTGCAGGAGCTGGGCGCGGGTGAAGACCCGGCCCGGGTGCTGCGCCAGGTACTTCAGCAGCTCGAACTCCTTGAAGGTCAGGTCCAGGACCCGCCCCTTCAGCTTCGCGCTGTAGGTCGCCTCGTCCACCGAGAGATCCCCGTTGCGGATCTCCATCGGACTGTCGTCGGTCGTGATCTGCTGGCGGCCCATCGCCAGCCGCAGCCGCGCCTCGACCTCGGCGGGACCCGCGGTGTCCAGCAGGACGTCGTCGACGCCCCAGTCCGCGGTGACGGCGGCGAGCCCGCCCTCGGTGACCACCAGCACCAGCGGGCAGCCGGGCCCCGTGGACCGCAGCAGCTGGCACAGCGAGCGGACGTGCGGGAGGTCGCGGCGGCCGTCGATCAGTATGACGTCGGCGCCTGGGGTGTCGATCAGAGCCGGGCCCTCGGCGGGAGCCACCCGCACGCTGTGCAGCAGCAGGCCGAGCGCGGGGAGCACCTCCGTCGACGGCTGGAGTGCATTGGTCAGCAACAGGAGTGAACTCACTTCCGACCACCTACCCGGTTCTCGGGGTGTTCCATCCTCCACTGCTTCGTGCGGTCCTGCCTGCTTCGCTCGCCCATGACGTCTGGTTCCTCCTCGGTCCCTGCGACGGGGGGCACTCCCGGCCTCGGCCGGGGGAGTCTGCGGCACTGCTTCGTACGGTCCTTTCAGCACGCGACGGGGGCGGCTGAAAGCACAAAAGGACCCGGGGGCTACGCTGCCCGGATCCTTCTTGCCCAGCAGAATAGCTCACCTTGCCTCCGACCCGGAGGTGGAGTTTGCAGCTTCTTGTGTTCTGTCGATCACTTCGAGTGCCCGCCGAGCTCTGCCGGCGACCGCCGGCGACGACCCGGACGAGGAGCGCCCGCGCCCCTCGAAAGCCCCATCTGAAGCGGATCCGGCCACCCCGGCAAAGGCCCCGTCGACCGCCCTCGCCCGCGGCTTCGCCGACGCGGCGAGAGTCCCCACAAATCTTCTGCGGGTGTCCACGATATGGATGCCCTCCCACGTTTTTGGCTTTCCCGCCGTGGGGGTTGCTCGCCGTTTGTCGCCCGCTGACGCGGTGCGCTCGTCGTTGCGCCTGCGGCGGGCGGGGCCGCTGCGCGGGGCTGTCGGGTGCCGGGGACGGGCCTGCGCGGGTGGGGGTGTCCGGACTGCTTCGCTTTACGTCCGGACACCCCCACCCGCTCCGACCCGTCCCCTCCCGTGGGTGGGAGGGAAAAACGGTGGCGGGGCTGCAGGTCGGTGGTCAGGTGCGCCTTGTCGCTCATGGTGAAGCGAACTGGCGCGGTGAAGTGCACGGGTTAGGAGTGGCCGGCCCCCACTCACCCGTCACTTACTCCCCCACGGGAGGGGACGGGCCGGAGGGGCAGGGGTGTGGGACGTAAAGCGAAGCAGTCCCACACCCCTGCCCCGGAGGCCCGTCACCGCACCCACAGCCCCGCGCAGCGGACCCCGGCCCGCCGCAGGCGCAACGGCGAGCAAGCCCCACGGCGGGACAGGCAAAGCACAGCGGACCGGCCCGCCGCCAGGCGAAACGGCGGGCGCACCGCGCAGCGGGCGAAAAACGGCGAGCAACCTCCACGGCGGGAAAGCCGAAAACGTGGGCCTCAACCCGTAATCGCCTCGGAGAACTGCGCGGCATAAAGCCGCGCATACGCGCCGCCCGCCGCCAACAACGCGTCGTGGGGGCCCTGTTCGACGATGGCGCCGTTCTCCATGACGAGGATGACGTCCGCGTCGCGGATGGTGGAGAGGCGATGGGCGATGACGAAGCTGGTGCGGCCGCTGCGGAGCTGGGCCATCGCGTGCTGGATGAGCACCTCGGTGCGGGTGTCGACCGAGCTGGTGGCCTCGTCGAGGACCAGGATCGCGGGTTCGGCGAGGAACGCGCGCGCGATGGTGATCAGCTGCTTCTCGCCGACGGAGACGTTGCTGCCCTCGTCGTCGAGCACCGTCTCGTAGCCGTCCGGGAGGGTGCGCACGAAGCGGTCGACGTGGGTGGCCCTGGCGGCCGCCACGATCTTGTCGTGCGAGATGCCGGCGGGGGCTCCGTAGGCGATGTTCTCCGCGATCGTGCCGCCGAAGAGCCAGGTGTCCTGGAGGACCATGCCGATGTGGGAGCGCAGCTCCTCGCGCGACATCTCGGCGATGTCGGTGCCGTCGAGGGTGATCCGGCCGCCGCGCACCTCGTAGAAGCGCATCAGGAGGTTGACGAGCGTGGTCTTGCCGGCGCCGGTCGGGCCGACGATCGCCACCGTCTGGCCGGGGTGGACGGCCAGCGACAGGCCCTCGATGAGCGGCTTGTGCTCCGCGTAGCGGAAGGAGACGTCCTCGAAGGCGACCCGGCCCTCGACCCGGTCGGGGCGGGCCGGCCGCTCGGCGTCGGGGTCCTGCTCCGGCGCGTCGAGGAGTTCGAAGACCCGCTCGGCGGAGGCGACGCCGGACTGGACGAGGTTGGCCATCGAGGCGACCTGGGTGAGCGGCTGGCTGAACTGCCGGGAGTACTGGACGAAGGCCTGGACATCGCCGATGGAGAGCGCACCGGAGGCGACCCGCAGTCCGCCGACGACGGCCACCAGTACGTAGTTGAGGTTGCCGATGAACATCATCGCGGGCTGGATGATCCCGGAGATGAACTGCGCCTTGAACCCGGCGGCGTACAGGGCCTCGTTCTGTTCGCGGAACAGCTCGGCGGACTCCCGCTGGCGGCCGAAGACCTTCACCAGGCTGTGGCCGGTGTACATCTCCTCGATGTGCGCGTTGAGCTTGCCGGTGGTCTTCCACTGCTGGACGAACTGCGGCTGGGCGCGCTTGCCGACCTTGGTGGCGACGACGACGGAGACCGGGACCGTGACCAGGGCGACCAGCGCCAGCAGCCACGAGATCCAGAACATCACGACGAGCACCCCGACGATGGTCAGCAGCGAGGCCACGATCTGGCTGAGGGTCTGCTGCAGCGTCTGCTGGATGTTGTCGATGTCGTTGGTCGCCCGGGAGAGCACCTCACCGCGCTGCTGCCTGTCGAAGTAGCTCAGCGGCAGCCGTGCCAGCTTCTCCTCGACCTGCTCCCGCATCCGGAAGACGGCCCGCTGGACGACGCGGGTGGCGATCCTGGCCTGGACGAAGCCGAACAGCGAGGCGCCCGCGTAGATCAGGGTGACCCAGAGCAGGACCTGGCCGACGGAGCCGAAGTCGATGCCCCGGCCGGGGGTGACCGGCATCGTGGCGATCATGTCGGCGAGTCCGCCCTCGCCGTGCGCGCGCAGCTGGGCCGCGGCCTGGGCCCTGGTGAGGCCGGCCGGCAGCTGCCGGCCGATGATGCCGGACACGATCAGGTCGGTGGCGTGGCCGAGGACCTTGGGGCCCACGACCGTGAGCGCCACGCTCAGTACGCCCAGCGCCAGCGCGACGGACATGATGCCGCGCTCGGGCCGCATCTGGGCCAGCAGCCGTGTGCCGGAGCCCTTGAAGTCCATCGACTTCTCGGTGGGCTGGCCGCCCATCATCCGGGCGGGGCCGGCCGCCGGGGCCGGGCCCCGTGCCGGTGCCTTCCGAGGCGTCTCGCCGGCGGCCTCCGGGGCCGCCGCACTCTTGTCCGCGGTGGTCACGCCGCCTCCTGCTCGGTGAGCTGGGAGAGCACGATCTCCCGGTAGGTCTCGTTGCCGGCCATCAGCTCGCCGTGGGTGCCGGTGCCGACGACCCGGCCCTCGTCGAGGACCACGATCCGGTCGGCGCCGCGGATCGTGGAGACCCGCTGGGCGACGATCACCACTGTCGCGCGGTCGGTCTCGCGGGACAGCGCGGCCCGCAGCGCCGCGTCCGTCGCGTAGTCCAGCGCGGAGAAGGAGTCGTCGAAGAGGTAGATCTCGGGGCGCCGCACCAGGGCGCGGGCGATCGCCAGCCGCTGCCGCTGGCCGCCGGAGACATTGCTGCCGCCCTGGGCGATGGGTGCCTCCAGGCCGCCTTCCATCCGCTCGACGAAGTCGCGCGCCTGGGCGGTCTCCAGGGCGTGCCACAGGTCGTCGTCGGTGGCGTCCGGGTTGCCGTAGCGCAGGTTGGTGGCGACGGTGCCGGAGAAGAGGTACGGCTTCTGCGGGACCAGGCCGATGGCCTTGGCCAGCGTCTCCTGGTCGAGGGTGCGCACGTCCTCGCCGTCCACCAGGACCGTGCCGCCGGTCGCGTCGAAGAGGCGGGGGACGAGCCCCAGGAGGGTGGACTTGCCGCTGCCGGTCGAGCCGATGACGGCGGTGGTCTCACCGGGGCGGGCGATCAGCGAGATGTCCTTGAGGACCGGCTGCTCGGCGCCCGGGAAGCGGAACTCGACGTCGCGCAGCTCCAGTTCGCCGTGGCGGCGGAGCTCGGTGACGGGGTTCTCCGGCGGAACGACGCTGGAGTCGGTCGCCAGCACCTCCTGGATGCGCTCGGCGCAGACCTCGGCGCGCGGCAGCATCATCACCATGAACGTCGCCATCATGATCGACATCAGGATGTACATGAGGTAGCTGAGGAACGCCGTCAGCGCGCCGATCTGCATCTCGTCGGCGTCGATGCGCAGCCCGCCGAACCAGACGACGGCCACGCTGGAGAGGTTCACGATCAGCATGACCAGCGGGAACATCATCGACATCAGCCGGCCGGCGCGCAGCGAGATGTCGTAGAGATCGGTGTTGGCCCCGGCGAACCGCTCGCGCTCGTGCCGGTCGCGGACGAAGGCGCGGATGACGCGGATGCCGGCGATCTGCTCGCGCAGCACACGGTTGACGGTGTCGATGCGCTCCTGCACCCCGCGGAACAGCGGACGCATCCGGCGCACGATCAGTGAGACGAGGATCCCGAGGACCGGGACGATGACCAGCAGCAGGGCCGACAGCGGCACATCCTGGTTCAGCGCCATGACCACACCGCCGACGCACATGATCGGCGCCGAGACCATCATCGTGAACGTCATCAGGACCAGCATCTGGACCTGCTGGACGTCGTTGGTGGTGCGGGTGATCAGCGACGGCGCGCCGAACGTGCCCAGCTCGCGGGCGGAGAAGGACTGCACCCGGTCGAACACCGCGGCACGGATGTCCCGGCCGAGCGCCATGGCCGTACGGGCCCCGAAGTAGACGGCACCGATCGCGCAGACGATCTGCAGGAGGGTGACGGCGGCCATGAAACCGCCGATGCCGAGGATGTAGCCCGTGTCCCCCTTCACGACACCGTTGTCGATGATGTCGGCGTTGAGGGTGGGCAGATAGAGGGTTGCCAGGGTCTGGATCAGCTGGAGCAGCACGATCACGGATATCGAGCGCCTGTGGGGCCGCAAATGCGCCCGCGCGAGTCGGACCAACACCCCATGAGCCTAGGCGAACACTTGCCCGCGGCAATCGAATTTCCGGAGTCCGCCCAGCACGGTCCGGGAGCCTTTGCCAGAACTTGTCCGGAGCCTGATCACCCGCCGCGTAGGCCATCATGGAGGCGGCAACGACGGGGCCCGCCACCACGGGGGCGTCCCGGACCGACACGACGAAGAGGCCGCCGTGACAACAACTGGCACCGTGCGCTACTGGGCCGCGGCCAAGGCCGCCGCCGGCACGGCAGAGGAGCCGTATACGGCGGCGACGCTCGCCGAGGCGCTCGACGCGGCGCGCACCGCGCACGCCGCGAACCCCGAGTTCGCGCGCGTCCTGCTGCGCTGCTCGTTCCTGGTGGACGGCGATCCGGTCGGCACCCGCGACCACGGGACGGTGCCGCTGGCCGAGGGCGGCACCGTCGAGGTCCTGCCGCCGTTCGCGGGAGGGTGAGGACACGGACATGAGCGACAACCAGCCGCAGCACCGCAATCCGTACGAGCCGCACGACCCCTATGCGCAGCAGGAGCCGTACGGCCGGCCGGCCCCGCAGCCCGCACAGCCGCCGTACGGGCAGCAGGCCCCGTACGAGCACCAGGCGCCCTACGGGCAGCAGCAGCCGTACGGCCAGCAGGCCCAGCACGGACAGCAGCCGCCGTACGGGCAGCAGGCCCACGACCCCTCCCTGCAGCAGCAGCCGCGGCCCGAGCAGTACGGCCACGGCCAGCACGGGCGCGGCCGGCCGGGGCACGACCCGTACGGGCGCGGCCAGTACGGGTACGAGGCCTACGGGCAGCAGCAGCCGCAGCCGCACCGGCAGCCGCCACAGGCTCAGCAACCACAGCAGCCGCAGCGACCGGGCTACGGCCACGAGGGCTACGGCACCCCGCACCCCGCGGAGACCGCGCCGCTGCCCACCCAGCACCAGACCGCCCGCCCGGCCGACGAGCCGTACGCCCGCCGGCACCCCCAGCAGGCCGGCCCGGCGCCCGCCGGGCCCGCGCCGGTCTCCGCCGCTTCGGTCTCCTCCGCGCCGCTCGCGGCCAACCAGCGCGCCCGGGCCGAGGGCCGCTCGCCGATCATCCCGCCCGGTATCCAGCCGGCCGCGCTGACCGCCGGGCTCGCCCTGCTGCTGGCGCTGACCGCGCCGCTCGGCCGCCCGGTGCTCGCCGTGCCGGTGGCGCTGCTGCAGGCCGTCACCGCCGCCGGCTGGTTCCGGCTCAACGGCATGTGGCCGGCCCGCCAGGGCATCGCGCTCGCCTTCCTGGGCGGACTGACCACCGATGTCGCGCTGCTCGCCACCGACCGCGCGAGCGCGCCGCTGGTCGGCATCGGCACGCTCGGGGTGTGGTGTCTGCTCGTCCTCGTCCTCCAGCTGCGCAACCGCAGCAGCGCCGACGAGCGGATGTACGCGCTGACCGCGGGCCTGACCTCGTCCGCGCTGGCGGTGCTCGCGGCCGGCCACCTCGCGGCGAGCCCGCATGCGGTCGTGGTCGGCGCCGCCGCGGTCGCGGTGGCCACCCTGGCCCGCGCGCTGCCGCTGCCCGCCGCCGCCTCGATCGGCATCTGCCTGGTGGCCGCCGCGGGCGCCGGTATCGCGGCCGGACAGCTGACCGGCCTCGGCGCGGCCGGCGCGCTGCTGGGCCTGGCGGCCGGCGGCTGCGCGCTGATCGGTCTGCGGGTGGCCAGCTACGACTACCCGTCCCGCTTCGTCCACATGACGGCGGGCGTGGCCCTGCCGCTGGCCCTGGCCGCACCCGCGGTGTACGTCCTGGGCAGGACGCTGGGGTAGCTCCCCGCGGGGCCGTGAGCGACATCGGGCGGCGGCCGCCGGAAGCGCCCTGGCGCGTTCCGGCGGCCGCCGCTCCCGCTTCCCGGACCACGTCGTCTAGGCTCCCCCGGAGCGCAGGCAGGGGGCCTGCCCGGACGCGGCCGGGATCCGGCCCAGGTGTGGGGGAAGTGGTTCGATGCGTGCACTTCGCGTGCTGTTGATTCTCGTCGTCATATTCGGCGGGCTGTTCGTGGCCGCCGACCGGGTGGCGGTGAATCTGGCCGAGGACATGGCCGCGGACAAGATCCGCGGCAGCCAGGGGCTCGACAAGACGCCGGAGGTCTCGATCAAGGGCTTCCCGTTCCTGACCCAGGTCGCCGGTCGCAGCCTGCAGGAGGTGGACGCCGACCTCGGGGGCATCGAGGCCCGCGCCCAGGGGCGCGCCCTGCGCATCGACCAGCTGTCGGCGCAGTTCCACGACGTGGCGCTGACCAGCGACTACACCTCCATCGAGAGCGCCGCGACGGCCACCGGCAACGCCCGGATCAACTACGCCGACCTGACCAAGGCGGCGGGCGGCGGCGTCAAGATCAGCTACGGCGGGCAGAAGGACGGCCGCAGCCAGGTCAAGATCTCGCCGAACGTCCCGCTGCTCAGCTCGCTGGACGTGACCGGCTCCATCACGATCGTGAACGGCACCACCGTCCGGCTGCGCGCCGACAAGCTCCCCGCGATGTGCAAGGCCCTCCCGGGCTGTGAGACCAAGGTGCGGGCCCAGACCGACCACGACTGGAAGCTGGACCAGCTGCCCGGCAACCTGAAGCTGGAGAAGGTCGTGACGACATCCGAGGGCCTGTCGATCTCCGCCGCCGGCAAGAACGTCAAGCTTCCCGGCTGACCGGACGCCCCCGGCGGGCCGCCCCACCGGTCCGCCGGCCGCTCCGTGTGCAGTCCAATCCCTGAGACACCCCGGTCCGTACGCCAGACCCCCACCGGCGCACGGGCGTCCGGGGCCTGCGGACACCCGCCCCGAGGCGCCACCGATCCCACATCGCGGACAAACGCGTCTCGCCATTCGACACGCCGGTGACACGCCCCGCTCCGCGTCCCTACGATCGGTGTCATGCAGAGCTCATTGAGCGGTCTCCGTCCGCGGGGACGTGCGGTACTGACGAAGCGGCGGGCAGTAGACCTGTGCCGCGTCGCCGCCATGCTCTGTCGCCCTGTCTGACGGTCCTTTCGCCCCGTCTTTCCCCCCGGCCGGCCTCCTGGGCCGTGCCCTACGCGTCCCGGCGCAGCGCCGCCCCGGAACCCCGTCCCGGAAGTCACCGGCGCGCACCCGGCGTACCCGCGTGCCACTCCACTGCCCCCCCGTAACTGCCCCGGAGGAGAAGAACATGAGCCGTAGCGACGTCCTCGTAGACGCCGACTGGGTCGAGGCCCACCTCGAGGACCCGAAGGTCGTGCTCGTCGAGGTTGACGAGGACACCTCGGCCTACGACAAGAACCACATCAAGAACGCCGTCCGGATCGACTGGAAGCAGGACCTCCAGGACCCGGTCCGCCGCGACTTCGTCGACCAGGAGGGCTTCGAGAAGCTGCTCTCCGCCAAGGGCATCGGCAACGACGACACCGTGGTCCTCTACGGCGGCAACAACAACTGGTTCGCCTCCTACGCCTACTGGTACTTCAAGCTCTACGGCCACGGCAGCGTCAAGCTGCTCGACGGCGGCCGCAAGAAGTGGGAGCTGGACTCGCGCGACCTGGTCGACGGCTCCGAGGTCCCCCAGCGCCCGGCCACCGACTACAAGGCCAAGGCGCAGAACACCGCCATCCGCGCCTTCCGGGACGACGTCGTCGCCGCGATCGACAACCTCAACCTGGTCGACGTGCGCTCCCCCGACGAGTTCAGCGGCAAGCTGCTCGCCCCGGCGCACCTCCCGCAGGAGCAGTCGCAGCGCCCCGGCCACGTGCCCAGCGCCCGCAACATCCCGTGGTCGAAGAACGCCAACGACGACGGCACCTTCAAGTCGGACGACGAGCTCAAGGCCCTCTACGAGGGTGAGTCGGTGGACCTGGCCAAGGACACCATCGCCTACTGCCGCATCGGTGAGCGCTCCGCGCTGACCTGGTTCGTCCTGCACGAGCTGCTCGGCCAGAGCAACGTCAAGAACTACGACGGCTCGTGGACCGAGTACGGCTCGCTCGTCGGCGTGCCGATCGAGCTCGGCGCCGCCAAGTAAGCAAGCAAGCTTCTCCCGACCCTCAAGGAAGTACCCCTATGTGTGGAGCACAGGCAGGCGGCCCGGACGCCTCGACCATCAAGCCCGGTGAGACCACGATCCAGGGCAGCGTGACCCGCGACGGCGAGCCCGTCACCGGTTACGTCCGCCTCCTGGACAGCACCGGTGAGTTCACCGCCGAGGTTCCCACCTCCGCGACCGGACAGTTCCGCTTCTACGCGGCCGAGGGCACCTGGACGCTGCGTGCGCTCGTCCCGGGCGGCACCGCCGACCGCACCGTCGTCGCCCAGCAGGGCGGCCTGGCGGAGGTGGCCATCGCCGTCTGACGGCGAAGTGGCCGCGGCTCCGCTGGGGCCCTCGCCACGATCCGTACGGCCGGAGGGCCGCACCCCAGAGGTTTGGACGCCTTTGACTGGGGGTGCGGCCCTCCGCGCCGTCCGGGCCACGGACGGCGCTCCGCCCGCCGACTTCTGTCCTGCCCCGCGCGGACTTACCGTGGATTCATGGACGCGCACCGCCGGTCGCCCGTACAGCGCCGCCATCGCAGGTACTTCGTCCTGATGGGCGTGTGCCTGGTGCTGTTCGTGCTCGCCTGGGGCGTGGTGCGGCTGTGGTCGGTGCCGGCCGCGGTGGGCATGTGCGTCGTCGCCATGGTCATCCCGCCCGTCGCGGCGATCATCGGCAACCGCCGGGAGCCCGGTGAGCGCTGGTGGGACGAGTCCGGCGACCCGGAGTCCGACCGCTGGTGGCGCGAGCTGGACGACCGGGGCGACGACAAGCACCCCCAGTAGCCCCGCGGGGCTCCCGGGGGCCTGGGTGCGCCGGCGTCCTCAGTACACCAGCGCCTGGACGTCGTCCGGCATGATCTCGCTGACGAACACCTGGGCACCGGCGATCCCGGCCCCCTCGATCAGATCCTTCTGCTCGACGTTGCGCCGGGCCGCGCACTGGGTGCAGACGGTGATCGCGCCGCCGCCGGCGCGGATCCCGTCGATCAGTTCCGGCAGGGGCGCCGCATGCGGCAGCTCGAACTCCGCCGCCCGCCCCGGCAGGGCGAACCACACCGACTCCCCGGTCAGCCACAGCGACACCTCGACGCCGCTGGCCACCGCCACCGCCGCCACCGTGAACGCCTGCGAGCACCGCTCGGGCGCATCCGCACCCGCCGTCACCTTGATCACGAGCTTCTTCGCCATGAGGCAAGAGTAGGGGCGGCGGACCTCACAGCGCCGTTGTCACCGCCGCCGACTAGACTCTCAGGCGGTCCGTTACACCCTCACTCCGTTCAGGGAGCGCGCTCGTGCTTGAGGCATTCTTCACCACCCTGCTGGTTCTGGTCGCCGTCGGCGTGATCGCGTTCGCCGGTCTGACCTGGAAGAAGCTGTACCAGGGCCAGCGCTGAGCCTCCGCTCCCAGCCACCCGGCGGGTGGCAGCCCCACCCCCGGCTGTTCGAGGGGCGCGCCGCGCGTCCCTGTCGGTTCCCCTCCACATAGATCGCCTGAGCTCTCATGATCGAGATCCCGTCCGACCTGAACCCGGCCCTGGTGCCGCTCGCCTTCCTCCTCGGCAGCTGGGAGGGCGCCGGCGTCGCCGACTTCCCGGGCACCGAGAAGTGCAACTTCGGGCAGGAGGTCAGCTTCACCCACGACGGCCGTGACTTCCTCGAGTACACCTCGCACAGCTGGGTGCTCGACGCCGAGGGCAAGAAGGTCCGCCCGCTGGAGTCCGAGAGCGGTTACTGGCGCATCGACGCGGACCGCAAGGTCGAGATCGTGATGTGCCGCGACCAGGGCGTGGTGGAGGTCTGGTACGGCGAGCTGGCCGACCAGAAGCCGCAGATCGACCTGGCCACCGACGCCATCGCCCGCACCGCCGCCTCCGGCCCGTACAGCGGCGGCAAGCGACTCTACGGCTACGTCAACAGCGACCTGATGTGGGTCGGCGAGAAGTCCACCCCGGACGTACCGCTGCGGCCGTACATGTCGGCGCACCTGAAGAAGGTCGCCGACCTCAAGGAGTGGGCGGAGAACCTCCCCGACGACACGCCGGACGGCGTCTCCTTCTTCCGTCCCGACGGCACGCCCTACAACCCGTAAGCACGACGGGAGAGCCCCGCTCTCCCTGCCAGCGCCCCGCGGGGGAAGCCGGTCGAAGTCCGGCGCTGACCCGCAACGGTAGGCGGAAGGCATCCTTCCGCAAGCCCGATCGCCCGTGGTGCGCACAGCTTCCCGCACAACTCGCCGTGGACTGCGAGGGGACGCCCACCGGACCCGCGCGGTCCCGGGCCGCTCCTTGGTACGTACGGACGCGGCCCGACCCCGAGGCGGACCGACCGTGGCGACCCCCACCGCGCACCCGACGACGGACCGGGAAGGCGCAGCGCCGCCCCGGCGGCTGCCCGTCCCTCCTCTGCTCGCCGCCCTCACCGCCGTCCTGCTCGGCTCCCTGCTCTGCGGGACCGGCCTCGGCGCCGCCGGTCTGAGCTGGGCCGAGGCGCTGCGCTATCTGGGCGCCGGGCTGACCGGCGGCACGATCTCGGCCGACGAGGTCCCCGCGTACACCATCGTGTGGGAGCTGCGTCTGCCCCGGGCCGTCCTGGCGGCCGTCGTCGGTGCCGGGCTCTCCGCCATCGGTGTCGCCGTGCAGGCCCTGGTCCGCAACGCCCTCGCCGATCCGTTCGTCCTCGGCATCTCCTCCGGCGCCGCCGTCGGCGCCAACGCCGTCCTCCTCTTCGGGGCGCTCGGCGCACTGGGCGTCTGGGCGCTGTCGGTGTCGGCGTTCGTCTCCGCGCTGATCGCCATGGCCCTGGTCTACGCGGCCGCCCGCACCGCCCACGGGCTCACCCCGCTGCGCCTGGTGCTGACCGGCACCGCGATGTACTACGGCTTCTCCGCCGTCACCACCCTCATGGTCTTCACCGCCGACCGCGGCGAGGCGGCCCGCTCGGCGATGATGTGGCTGCTCGGGAGCCTGAGCGGGGCCGGCTGGGGCTCGCTGCCGATCGCCGCCGCCGCGGTGGCCGCCGCACTGGCCCATCTGCTGCTCTCCGCGGGCCGGTTGAACGCCCTGGCGATGGGCGACGAGACCGCCGCCGCCCTGGGCGTGGACGCGCACCGGCTGCGCCGCGAGCTGTTCGTCGTCGCGGCCGCCGTCACCGGCGCGGTGGTCGCGGTCAGCGGCGCGATCGGCTTCGTCGGGCTGATGGTCCCGCATGTGGCCCGGATGCTGGTCGGCGCCGACCACCGCCGGGTGCTGGCCGTCGCGCCGCTGCTGGGCGCGGTGCTGCTGGTGTGGGTGGATCTGCTCTCGCGGGTGCTGCTGGCGCCCGTCGAACTGCCGGTCGGCGTGCTCACCGCCGTCCTCGGCGTGCCCTGCTTCGTGCTGCTGATGCGGCGGCGCGGCTACACCTTCGGAGGCGGCGCCTGATGCGGCTCGAACTCACCGGCGTGTCCGTGGAGGTGGCCGGGCGGCGGCTGGTCCACGACATCACGCTCCGGGCCGGCAGCGGCCGGATGGTCGGCCTGGTCGGCCCCAACGGCAGCGGCAAATCGACCCTGTTGCGCTGCGTCTACCGCGCGCTGCGGCCGGCCGCCGGGTCCGTCCGGCTGGACGGCGCCGACCTGCACGCCATGGACGCGCGCGAGGGCGCCCGGCTGCTGGCCGCGCTGCCCCAGGAGGCCGGTACGGAGTTCGACTTCACCGTGGCCGAGGTCGTCGCGATGGGGCGGCTGCCGCATCAGCGCGGCGCGGGCCGGGCGAGCGCCGAGGACACCGCACGGTGCGCGCGGGCGCTGGCCCGGGTCGGCGCGGACCATCTGTCCGGCCGCGGCTTCCTCGGCCTGTCCGGCGGCGAGAAACAGCGGGTGCTGATCGCCCGCGCGCTGGCCCAGGACCCGCAGGTGCTGGTCCTCGACGAGCCGACCAACCACCTCGACATCGCCCAGCAGCTGGAGGTGCTGGCGCTGGTGCGGAACGGCGACACCTCACCGGGCGGGCCGCCCGGACCCCGTCCGGCCGCGGGGCCGTCCCCGGCGGTGGCCGGGGAGGAGTCCGGAGGACGGCTGACGGTGCTCACCGCGCTGCACGACCTCAACCTGGCCGCCATGCACTGCGACGAGCTGTACGTCCTCGCCCACGGCCGGATCGTCGCCGCGGGCCCGCCGTACGACGTGCTCACCCCCGAGCTGCTCGCCGAGGTCTTCGGTGTCCGCGCCCACCGCGTACGGCACCCCGAAACGGGCGCCCTCCAGCTGCTGTTCGACCGTCTCGCCACCCCTGCCGCCGACTCCTGAGGACCCGCCATGCGCCGCCCCACCGCCCCGCTCACCGTCCTCGCCCTCGCGCTCGCCCTGACCGGCTGCGGCGCGAAGGTCGCCGACGACCGGAACGACGCATCCGGCCGGCCCTCCTCCCGGCCCTCCGGCCACTACCCCGTCACCGTCGAGAACTGCGGCACCCGCACCACGTACGACAAGGCGCCCCGCCGGGTGGTCACCAACGACGTCGGCATCACCGAGATCATGTTCGCCCTGGGCCTGGAAGACCGGATGGCCGGCTACGCCATGCCCGACGACAAGGGCGATCTCGACGGTCTGCCCTGGAAGGCCGCGTACGGCAAGGTCCCCCGGCTCTCCGAGAAGGCGCTCACCAAGGAGATGGTCCTCGACGCCCGTGCCGACCTGGTCTTCGCGGGCTGGAACTACGGTTTCGGCGAGGACACCGGTCTGACCCCCGCCGCCCTCGGCAGGCTCGGCATCGGCAGCTACGTCCTGACCGAGTCCTGCCACCACGGCGCGGACGGCACCGTCCGCGGCGTCATGCCGCCCCTGGAGGCGCTCTACACCGACCTGACGACGCTCGGGAAGATCTTCGGCGTCGAGGACCGCGCCGCCGCCCTGGTGAAGAAGTACCGCCGGCAGGTGGCCGACGCCGCGGCCCAGGCCCCCGCCCCGGCCCGCCGTCCCTCCGTCTTCCTCTACGACGACGGCCGCGACAAGCCGCTGACCGCGGGCGCCTACGCCGGACCGCACGACATCATCACCAAGGCGGGCGGCGACCACGTCATGAAGGACCTCAAGGACTCCTGGACGACCGTCGGCTGGGAGACCGTCGTCGCCCGCAAGCCCGACGTCATCGTGATCAACAACTACGGCGACACCTCCGCCGAGCAGAAGAAGGCGTTCCTGGAGTCCTACGCCCCGCTCGCCGACGTCCCGGCCGTCAAGCACCACCGGATCTACGTCATGGACTACGCCGAACTCGTCGAAAGCCCCCGCAACCCCGCCGCGATCGGTGACCTGGCCCGCTATCTGCGCGGCGTACGGACGGACCGCTGAGACGTCGGCCCACGCACATCCGCCGTCCGTCCTCCTACACTGGCGGTGTGGTGACCACCGACTGGCAGAGCGACCTCCGCAGGCGCGGATACCGCCTGACCCCGCAGCGTCAGCTCGTGCTGGAGGCTGTGGACAGGCTGGAGCACGCCACCCCCGACGACATCCTCACCGAGGTGCGCAAGACCGCGGGCGGGGTGAACATCTCCACGGTCTACCGGACCCTGGAACTCCTCGAAGAGCTGGGCCTGGTCAGCCATGCCCACCTCGGGCACGGCGCCCCCACCTACCACCTCGCCGACCGCCACCACCACATCCACCTGGTGTGCCGGGACTGCTCGGACGTCATCGAGGCGGATCTGTCGGTGGCCGAGCCGTTCACGGCGCAGCTGCGCGGGCAGTTCGACTTCGAGACGGACCTGAAGCACTTCGCCATCTTCGGGCGCTGTGCGGCCTGCCGTGACAAGGCGGCCCAGGGCGAGGGCTGAGGCAATGACGGGCGGGTCGTAGGCTGGCCCCATGCTGCGACCAACACCCGCCAGCCCCCTGCTGTCGCTGCCCGGCGCCGTCCCCGCCGAGGCTCCCGACGAAGGCGTCGCCGCGCACTACGGAGACCTCTTCCGTGAACAGCGCGCCCTCGCCGACGGCTCCGGCTTCGTGGACCTCTCCCACCGTGGCGTGGTCACCGTCACCGGCCCCGAACGGCTGAGCTGGCTGCACCTGCTGCTCACCCAGCACGTCAGCGACCTCGCGCCCGGCCATGCCACCGAGGCGCTGATCCTCTCCGCGCACGGCCATATCGAGCATGCGGTCTACCTCGTCGACGACGGCGCGACGACCTGGATGCACACCGAGCCCGGCCACCAGGAGGCGCTGATCGCCTACCTGGAGAGCATGAAGTTCTTCTACCGGGTCGAGGTCGCCGACCGCACGGACGAGATCGCCGTCGTCCATCTGCCGGCCGGTTCCATCGCCGAGGCGCCCGAGAGCGCCGTCGTGCGCGAGACCGCGCACGGCCGTGATCTGTTCCTGCCGCGCGAGGGCCTCGAGTCCTTCGCCGCGGAAAGCGGACCGGCGATCGGCGTCCTGGCGCTGGAGGCACTGCGCGTCGAGGCCCACCGCCCCCGGCTGGGCCTGGAGACCGACCACCGCACCATCCCGCACGAGCTGGGCTGGATCGGCACCGCCGTACACCTCCAGAAGGGCTGCTACCGCGGCCAGGAGACCGTCGCCCGGGTCCACAACCTGGGCAAGCCGCCGCGCCGGCTGGTGTTCCTGCACCTGGACGGCAGCGAGGTCCACCTGCCGCCGCACGGCGCCCCCGTCCGCCTCGCCTCGGACGGCGAGGAGGGCCGGCAGCTCGGCTTCCTCACCACCTCGGCCCGCCACCACGAGCTCGGCCCGATCGCGCTCGCCCTGGTCAAGCGGAACGTGCCGCTGGACGCGCAGTTGCTGGCGGGCGGCACGGCGGCGGCGCAGGAGGTCGTGGTCGAGCCGTAGGGCCGCCCCGTCCGGGCGCGGCCGCACGGTCACGACGGCAGGGGCGCGGGCTCCGCGGGAAATCCGGGAGCCCGGCCTACACCTCCACCAGCACCGTGAACGGCCCGTCGTTGGTGAGCGACACCTTCATGTCCGCACCGAAGCGGCCGGTCTCCACCTGGGCGCCCAGCGCCCGCAGCTGCGCGACGACCTCGTCGACCAGCGGCTCGGCGACCGGCCCCGGGGCCGCGGCGTTCCAGGTGGGGCGGCGCCCCTTGCGGGCGTCACCGTAGAGAGTGAACTGGCTGATCACCAACAGCGGTGCGGCGGTGTCCGAGCAGGACTTCTCGCCCTGCAGGATCCGCACCGACCACAACTTGCGGGCCAGCTGCGCCGCCTTCTCCGGGGTGTCCTCGTGCGTGACCCCCACCAGCACGCACAGCCCCTCACCGACGATCTCCCCGACCGTCTCGCCCGCCACCTCGACGCGTGCGCCGTCAACCCTTTGCACCACAGCTCGCATACCCGCCATCATGCCGGGCGGCCCACCGCCTTCGGACAGCCGTGCCCCTACGGGGGCCGTTCGGGTGCCATGGCCCTGCAGAAGGACCGCCCAGAGTGGCACGATGCGTGCACGTGGTGCGTTTCATGGACAACATGCCCAGGAAGCGGCACCGGACGAGGGGACGGAACGATCCATGAGCACTCTCGGCGCCGGACAGACACCCGGTCCCGTACCAACCGCCCGTACGACACCGACCGGCCGGACGACCTCCACCGCCCCCACGACAGACACCGCACGTCCGGCCCCCACCACCACCCCACCACCCCCCACCGCCCTGACGACGACCACGGCAGCGGCTCGCGTCGAGCCCCCCGGCACCGAGGACGGTCCCATGCTCCAGGCAGGCCAGGCGCAGCACCCCCGCCCCCCGCACCAGCGCGAGCACGGCCGTCCGGCCCCCACACCCGAGCTCTCCGGTCTGGGGCTGCCCGAGCTGCGGGTGGTGCGGCGCGACTCGCAGCAGGAAGAGGCCGATCTCAGCTATCTGCGGCGGCTGTTGCAGGGCCGGATCGACATCCTGCGCGCCGAGATCGCCCGCCGGTCCACACAGCACTCCCCGCTGCTCGACCGGCTGCCGGAGATCCTGACGGACCTGCCCTCCCGGCACCGCTCGTCGGCACGGCACGTGACGGTCGGCACGCCGCACGGCGAGGAGTACCGCAGGCTGGCCGAGGACATGCTCGGCGAGGTGGAGCTCTCCGACCTCACCGCGCGCACCGACGAGGAACTGCAGGACGCCATGGGCCGGCTGATCCGCTACGAACAGCAGGTGTCGCGTCGCCGTCAGTCACTGCAGCGCACCACCGACGATTGCAGTGCCGAAATCGCCCGCAGGTACCGTGAAGGCGAAGCACAAGTAGACGACCTGCTGTCCTGACCGGGCCACAAGCCTCCGGGGGACGACGGGTCACTCCCCCGGAAGGCCACCGATGACCTCGCCCTCGCCGATATCCGCACCGACCCCGGACGCCGTCGCGCACCCGGGTGCCGCGGTGATCGCGTCGCCGCCGGCCTCCCCCGTCCTCGCCGAGGTCGTCCGCTCGGGGTTCGTCGAGGGCCTGCACCGCGGGTCCCTGGTGGTGTTGGCGGCCGACGGCAGCGTGGAGTGGTCGCTGGGCGAGGTGGCCACCCCGGTCTTCCCCCGGTCCACGAACAAGCCGATGCAGGCCGCGGCGGTGCTGCGGGCGGGCCTGGAGCTCTCCGGCGAGCGGCTCGCGCTGGCCGCCGCCAGCCACTCCGGAGAGTCCTTCCACCTCGATCTCGTACGCGCCATGCTGGCGGAGCACGGGCTGACGGCCGAGCAGCTGCAGACGCCGGCGGACCTGCCGCTGGATCCCGAGGAGGCGGAGGCCTACCTCGCCGCGGGCCGGGTCCGTGACCGCCTCACGATGAACTGCTCGGGCAAGCACACCGCGATGCTGGCCGCCTGCGCGCGCAACGGCTGGCCGCTCGCCTCGTACCTCGACCCGGCTCACCCGCTCCAGCAGCTGGTGGCCGACGGTGTGCGCACCGCGAGCGGCGAGGACGTCGCCCATACCGGCACGGACGGCTGCGGCGCGCCGCTGCTCTCGCTCTCCCTGACCGGTCTGGCCCGCGCCTTCCGGTCCTTCGTCCTGGCCGCTCCCGGCACCCCCGAGCGGCGGGTCGCGGACGCGATGCGCGCCCACCCGGAGTACGTCGCCGGCACCCGCCGCCCCGACACCTGGCTGATGCGGGCCCTGCCGGGCACCCTCGCCAAGATGGGCGCCGAGGCCGTGCAGGCCCTGGCCCTCCCCGACGGCCGCGCCCTCGCCTTCAAGATCGACGACGGCGCCACCCGCACCCTCGGCCCGGTGCTCGCCCGCACCCTGCGCCACATGGACATCGACGCGCCCGTCCTGGACCGGCTCGCGGACGCCCCGCTCCTCGGCGGCGGCGCGCGGGTGGGGGAGATCCGCGCGACGTTCTGAGGCCGGGGCTTGCCCGGCACGGCCGGGGGTACGCGGGATCCGAGCCGCCGTACGGCGCGCCTCGCGCCCGCTGCCCCACGGCGATGGCCTGCATAGGGTGGCGATGAGACAGTGCACGCACGTACCACTCACCACAGCAGGAGGCCGGCGACCATGAGCGACGCGAATTCCGAGCCGCAGGGGCCCGAGGCGATCGAGCACGCGCACGACCCCGAGGTACTGCAGCTGGCGGCCAAGGTGTTCGACCTGGCCCGGCACGGCGACACCGACACCGTCGCCGCCTATGTGGACGCGGGCGTCCCCGCCAACCTGACGAACGACAAGGGCGACTCGCTCGTGATGCTGGCGGCGTACCACGGTCACCCCGCCACCGTGGAGGCGCTGTTGCAGCGCGGTGCCGACGCCGACCGCCCCAACGACCGCGGCCAGACCCCGCTGGCGGGCGCGGTGTTCAAGGCCGAGGACGAGGTCATCAAGGTCCTGGTGGCCCACGGCGCGGACCCGTCGGCGGGCACGCCCTCGGCGATCGACACGGCCCGGATGTTCGAGAAGACGGAGCTGCTGAAGCTGTTCGGGGCGCAGTGAGCGGGGCGACGGGCCGCCGGTAGGCGGCGCGTCGGCGGACGGCGCGGTGGACGGCCCGGTGGACGGGTCCTGACGGATGGCCCGGTGGGCGGCGGGGCCCCGGCCTGCGAGGCACTGCGGGCCGGGGCCGTCTCGTGCGCAACGCCCGGAAGCCCGTCAGCCCGGAGGCCCGTCAGCCCGGAGGCCCGTCAGCCCGGAGGCCCGGAAAGGGCGCCCCCTCGCGCTTGACCTCAAGTTCGGTTGAGGTCCTAGCGTCGGGTTCCGACGGCATCCCCGCCGTCCGCGCACCCACGCGCCGCACCACGAAGGGCCCCGCATGTCCGAGCACCCCTACCGCCTCGCAGTGATCGTCGCCAGCACCCGGGAGGGCCGGTTCGCGCCCGTCATCGCGAACTGGTTCACCCGGCACGCCGAAACCCACGCCCACGTCGACGTGGACGTCATCGACCTGGACGCCGTCCGCCCGTACACCCTCCGTCACGGCACCGAGGAGTACGAGTCCTTCGCCAAGCGCGTCGACGAGGCGGACGCCTTCGTGGTGATCACCCCGGAGTACAACCACTCCTTCCCGGCCCCGCTCAAGCACGCCATCGACCTGCTGCACCGCCAGTGGCAGGCCAAGCCGGTCGGCTTCGTCTCGTACGGCGGGATCTCCGGCGGCCTGCGCGCGGTGGAACAACTGCGGCTGGTCTTCGCCGAGTTGCACGCCACCACGGTGCGCGAAACGGTGAGCTTCGCGCTCGCCGGCAACCTCTTCGACGACGCGGGCGGACTGCACGACCCGGCCCCCGCCACCCAGGCCGCCGACGCCCTGCTCCACCAGCTGACCTGGTGGGCCCTGGCCCTCCGCGAGGCCCGTGCGGCACGCCCGTACGGCGTCTGACCCCCGCCCGCCCGCGGGCCCGTTACGCCGCGCCCTCCGGACCGATCGCGCGGTCGACGAGCGCGGAGATCAGCCCCTGCGTCTCCTCGGCCGGCACCACGCCGGGGAGCGTGAGCTGCTCCAGCATCAGCCCCGTCATGGCGAGATACATCAGCCGTACGGCCGTAGCGTCCCCCGGCAGCCCGCTCTCCCGATGGAAGCGGAGGTCGTCGTCGCGGGCCGCCCGGATGGTCCGGGTCAGCTCCTTCTGCAGCTCGGGCCGCCGGGTCGCCTCCAGGCGCAGCTCCAGCATCGCCAGATAGCCGGTACGGTCCCCGGCCACCCGGCGGTTGATCCACTCCACCAGCTCGACCACCAGCGCCCGGCTCGGCGGCGCGGCCATCACGGCGGCGACCTCCTCCGGGTCGGGCGCGACGCGCTGGTGGATCTGCCCGGCGACCTGGGCCAGCAGGTCGTCCCGGCTGACGAAGTAGTTGGAGGCGGTGCCGTTGGGCACGCCCGCGGCACCGTCGACGGCCCGGAAGGTCAGCCCCCGCGCCCCGTCGCGCGCCAGCACCTCCACCGCGGCATCCACCAGCGCGGCACGCCGCCCCGGGTTACGCACCATGTCGTCCACCTCGCATCATTGCCCGCCTCCTGCTTCTCCGCCGTCCCGGCCCCAGCCGGCTCCCGACCCCGGCCCCGTGGGCTCTTTCGGAACCGGTCCCGGAAAACCCCTGGCAACCACTACACTCAAAGTACTACAACTGGAGTTGTTGTGCGCCGGACCGGCCGGCCGCAGACGGAGGGGACACCCATGCGCTTCGCCAAACTCGGCACCGCCCTGCTCACCGACGACGTCGCCGCCAGCACCCGCTTCTACGCCGACCACTTCGGCTTCCGCCCGCTCGCCGAGCTGGGCTGGTACGCCAGCCTCCAGCACCCCCAACACCCCGAATACACCCTGGACTTCGTCGCCCGGGGACATGAAGCCATGCCCGCGGGCTTCCGCGCCCAGGAAACCGGCGGCGTACTCCTCGGCTTCCTGGTGGAGGACGCCGCGGCCGAGGAGGCCGCCCTGCGCGCCAAGGGCGTCCCCATAGCCGAACCGCTGCGGGACGAGCCGTGGGGACAGCGCCGCTTCAACGTCTGGGGCCCCGAGGGCACCCTCATCGAGGTGCTGCAGAACATCGACCCCGACCCGGAGTGGATGGCCGCCCAGGGCTTGTGAGCCGCCACCACCGGACCGGAACGCCGGTCCGGTGGCAGCCCCCGGGCGGCGTCGATTCCCCGAAGGCTTGTCAGCCCCCTCAGGCCCGGCTCAGGAAGCCCCCCGCACCGCCGTCACGAGGCGTACGTTCATCGCGCACGGAATGCGGCCGTCCGGCAGCGCCGTCGCCGCCGCCTCCGCCTCGAAGCGGGCCCGCAGCTCTGCCATGACCGCGGCATCGAGGGGGCCGAGGTCGTAGAAGCCGCCGACGGTCCGCCAGATCTGTTCGAGCGGGCCGGACAGGTCGATCCGTACGGTCTCCCACTTGGCCGGCTCGAACCCGGCGGGCCGGAACACCTCGTCGAAGCCCTCGTGGGTCCGCAGCCGCCGATCCCCGAACGACGGGCTCCGCTGCTCCGCGGGGGCCGCCTGGAACAACGGCTTGGCCAGCTGCAGGAACCTCTCGTACGCCTCGCCGCCGGCCGCTCCGCCACCGAGGACGACGGCCAGCGTGCCACCCGGCTCCAGCACCCGCGCCAGCTCCGCCGCCACCTGCTCCACATCGCTCATCAGCATCAACGCCATATGCGATACGCAACCGTCGAACCACCCGTCCTGGAAGGGCAGTTGCTGCGCCCGGCAGACCCGGAGGTCGGCCCCCGAGACGCCCGGCCGGCGGCGCGCCAGCGTCAGCTCCTCCGCGGACAGGTCGATCCCGGCGAGCGTCCGCCGCGCCCCCGCCTCCCCCTCCGCGAGGAGTTCCAGCAACAGCCCGTCGCCGCAGCCGAGATCCAGCACCCGGCCGCACGCCGGCACCCGGTCCCGCAGGATCTCGTAGCTGGAACGGCCGTCCTCGGCTCGCCCATGGGCCATCGCCCGCACCGTCACCGCGGGATGCGCGGCATGAAAGGTCCGCAGAAAATCTTCCTGAACCGTCGTCATCCGGCGATCCTAGGAGTCCGCGGGCCGGCGCCCCTCAGTTCAGGCCAGGGCGTTCCTGCAGCGCCCAGCCGTTGCCGTCCGGGTCGCTGAAGTAGACGAACGAGTTCCAGGCCCCGCCGGGCCCGTCGGCCAACTCCCCGTTCTCCACATGCTGTACGGGACCGGCCGCCACACCCCGTTCGACCAGCTGGGCACGGGCCGCGGCGATATCGGGGACCACCAGCTGCAGCCCCTGGACCGAACCGGGCTCCACATCCGTGACCCCGTCGCCCGCGCCGATCACGATCGAACAGCCCGACCCCGGCGGCGTCAGCTGCACGATGCGCACCCCGTCGCCCACGCTCATGTCGTGATCGACGGTGAAGCCCATCTGTTCGCTGTAGAAGCGCTTCGCCCGTGCCACGTCGGCGACGGGAATCGGCACCAGTTCGAGCTTCCAGTCCATGGCGCGCCGTCCTTCCGTACGGGCGACGGCCCTGGAACAGCGGCCGTCGGCACCACCGGCCCCCGGGGCGTGTCCACCAGGCCCCGGCTCGCCTCCGGGGGCGGCATCCGGCTGGCGACGCTCCCCCGGACACCGCCCAGAGGCACGCCCGGGCACGCCCCAGCGCTGCAAGAAGTCTACGGAGCGGAGGGCGGATGCGCGCGGTTCCGGCTGCGGGGCGGGGGAGGTATGCAGGCGGTGTCACTGGCCGAGCGGAGGACGACTGTGCGCGATTCATTGACGGAGTGAGTACTCACTCCGTACCGTGGGGCCATGACCCCAGCCTCCCCCCGTCGACGCGCCCCCGGCATGAGCGCCGAGCAGCGCCGGGCCATGATCGTGGCCGCCGCACTGCCGCTCGTGGCGGAGTACGGCGCGGCCGTCACCACCAGCCAGATCGCCCGTGCCGCCGGTATCGGGGAGGCCACGATCTTCCGGGTCTTCCAGGACAAGGACGAGGTGCTGGACGCCTGTGTCGCCGAGGCGGTCGGCACGGACCACATCCTGCGCGAGCTCGCCACGATCCCCCTGGACGAGCCGCTCACCGTGCGGCTGACCGAAGCCGCCGAGGCGCTGCGCGCCCACCTGGAACGGCTGGGCACCGTCATCGGCGCCCTGCACGCCTCCGGGCACCGCCGCGGTCGCGGGCCCGGACCCGGCGCCCGGGACGGGAACGGGAACGGGAATGGGGACGGGGACGGGGACGGGCCGCCGAGGGACAGCCGGGCGGAGTCCTTCGCCACCCTGCGCAACGCCGTCGTCGAGCTGATCGAACCCGACCGGGCCGCGCTGCGGCTGAGCCCCGAGAAGGTCGCCGCCGCGTTCCTGGGCCTGCTCTTCACCCGCCTGCAGACGCCGGCACCGGACGCCGATGCCCCGCTCACGCCCGCCGAACTCATCGACATGCTGCTGCACGGCGCCCTCCACCACCCCGAGAACGCCTGACGCCCGCCCGCCTGTGCCCTTCGACAACGCCAGGAACACCCGACGGCCATGCCCCTCGGCAGCGCCAGGAGCGCCCCCACGACCATGGCCCTCGGCAACGCCAGGACCGACCGATGACCGTGACCCACGGCAACGTCAGGAGCGCCTCATGACCGTGACCCTCAACCACACCATCGTTCCGGCCGCCGACCACCGCAGGGCCGCCCGCTTCTTCGCGACGGTCATGGGCCTGCCGGAGCTCCCGCCGGCCGGCCGCCGGGGACACTTCGCCCCGGTCCGGGTGAACGAGACGCTCACCCTCGACTTCATGACCGTGCCGGACGCCGAGGGCCACCACCTCGCCTTCGACGTCGACCCCGCGACCTTCGACGCCATCCTGGCCCGCATCGAAGCCGACGGCATCCCCTACGGCAACGACCCCGCCGCCCCCGACAACGGCCGCACCGACCACCCGCTGTGCGCCCGCGGCCTGTTCTTCCGCGACGAGTCCGGCAACCTCTACGAGGTCATGTCACCGGCCTGAGCGGGCACTTCGTCACCGGCGGAGCGCCCGGCCGCCCGACCCCGACCGCCTTCACCTTCGGCCTCGTCACCTGCCGCGGGCCCCTATCCCCCTCCCCCGCCACCCCCGTCGCTCCTCACCGGTGGTCACCGGCCACACCGGCCACCAGCCACCGGTGACCAGTCACCGGTTGACGAACGTCATGCTGGCCTCGTCGTACCGGGTGCCGGCTACCCCACCGACGGGTGCCGCCGCGTCGATCGCAGCGAGCTCTTCCTCGGTCAGCTCGATGGCGAGGGCGCCGAGGTTCTCCTCCAGGTACTTCTCCCGGCGGGTGCCGGGGATCGGCACGACGTCGTTGCCGCGGTGCTGCACCCAGGCCAGGGCGAGCTGTCCGGCGCTGACGCCCTTCTGGGCGGCGAGCGCGTCGAGCCGCTCCACGATGGCCAGGTTCTGCTCCAGGTTGCCGTCCGCGAAGCGCGGCTGGCTGCGGCGCACATCGGACTCCGGCAGGCCCTTCACCGAGGTGTAGCGCCCGGTCAGGAAACCGCGCCCGAGCGGCGAGAACGGCACCAGGCCGATACCGAGTTCACGGCACACCGGCGCGATCTCCTGCTCCAGATCGCGGGTCCACAGCGACCACTCGCTCTGCAGCGCGGCGATCGGATGCACCGCATGCGCCCGCCGGAGGGTGGCCGCGCCCGCCTCGGACAGCCCGAGGTGCCGGATCTTGCCCGCCGTGACGAGGTCGGCCATCGCGCCGACGGTCTCCTCGATCGGTACGTCCGGGTCGACACGGTGCTGGTAGTAGAGGTCGATGTGGTCGACGCCGAGCCGGCGCAGCGACGCGTCACAGGCCTCCCGTACGTAGGCGGCGTCGCCCCGGATCGCGGTCGGCTCACCGAGCCGGTTGGCGAACCCGAACTTCGTCGCCAGCACCACCTCGTCCCGACGGCCGGCGATGGCCCGGCCGATCAGCTCCTCGTTGTGGCCCGCCCCGTAGAAATCGGAGGTGTCCAGCAGGCTGACGCCGAGGTCGAGCGCCCGGTTGATGGTGGCGACCGACTGCGCGTCGTCCGACTGCCCGTAACCATGGCTCATCCCCATGCAGCCGAGCCCCTGGGCGGAAACCTCCAGCGCACCGAGGTGACGCGACGGCGTGTTCGTCGTGGTCATACTGCTGCTACCTCCTGGACGTACGGCGGCGGATCGGATCCGTGACCCTGATCCCGCCCTGATGTCTGAACTCCGGGGCCCTCGTGCCGAACCTGTTCCGAAGTCCCGTCCCGGACGTTAGAAGCTGAAGCGCACTCCAAGTCAACACAGCTCCATCGGGCCGCCGGCCGTCTCTGCCGTGAGACCTCCGTCAGCCGCCGTTGCCCGCTATCGCCCGCAGCGCCTGGCAGTGCGCGGCGAAGGCGGTGCGGCCGGCGGGCGTCAGGGCGAGCCAGGTGCGCGGGCGCTTGCCGATGTACCCCTTGGTGACGGCGACATGGCCGGCCTTCTCCAGGGTGGCGACCTGCCGCGACAGGACCGAGTCGCTCACCTCGATGGTGTCGCGCACGAAGGCGAACTCGGCTTTGTCGGCGGCCGCCAGGGTCGCCACGATGGAGAAGCGGACCGGTGCGTGCATCACTTCGTCGAGTGCGTGACGCGGGTGGGTCCCGTGATACGGGTCGGTCACCGCCGGGCCTCCAAGTAAGCGCCTATCAGCCCGGGAAGGGCCACCACCAATGCGCCGGGCACCCACCACGCCGGGTCCCCCGGGAACCACATGGTGCCAGGGATCAGCACCGCGCCGTAGAGGAGCCCCCAACAGGTCATCATGACGCCGTGCCGCCATCCGAACCCGCGACGGGCCACCCTCTGCCGGGCCGCGTAGACCGACAACCCGGTGATGGCGACACACCACAAGCCACTGCCGATCGTCACGCCGTAAGGCCGCTCCAACAGCCCGATGAAGAGCACCAGGACCGCGGCCGCACAGCCGTAGACCAGTTGGTACCGGACGTACCATCTCGTGCCGTCCCGCACCGTCGAGCTGAGCTTCTGCATCCGGTCCAGTGCGGCCGCCGCATCCTTCGAGGCGTACTCCGACATGCCTGTCCCCCTGACCACTGGCACTGCTCCAACTTCCTGCATTCAGCGTGACAAGTACTTTCCGATATGACAAGTACTTTCCAGCCATTCGCCGCGACGATGAACTCCCCTACATGCCACGGCCGTTGCCCCAAGGGGCCGCTCTTCTCGACTGCCCCACAGGCACCTCACGAACAGCCCCGCGACCGTCCCACGATCGCCCACGGCCCGTCGGCACACGGCCGGCACCGGGGCTCTTTGCGCCGACCCTCTCCGCCATGGGCCGCCACTCCGCCGTGCGCCGACGCTCGCTAAGGTCGGGCCACGTGTACTCCCCCTCGCCTTTCAGCGACGCCTTCGTCCGTCTGACCGAGCCGCATGCCGCCTGGGGCGCCGAGCAGCTCGAAACGTTCAACGCCTTCCTGCCGGCCGGCCCGTGGACCGCCGATCTGGCCCAGCGCATCTACCGCCAGGCAGGCCGTGACCTGCGCATCTCCATACTCGGCAGCTATGACGCCTCCGATGGCTCCTGGCTGTGGGGATGGGCCAACCCCGGATTCCGGGACATGCCGACGGTGGGCGCGGCGGAGGCGGTGCGGCAGTACGGGCAGACGCACGGCATCCGGGAGTTCACCGAGGAAGTCGTCGACCTGTCGGGGTGCGCGGACCCCCGTAGAGCCGTGGAGACCCTGGCGTTCGGGGCGATGGGCGTGCTGGGCGCCGCCGGATACCTGGGCGTCCAGGCGAGCGAGGATGCCCGGCTCTACATGGTGCCGGACGACGCGCAGGTCCCGTGGGCGGCGCCCGACCCGGTCACCCTGCCGCGGACCCTGCTCACCGGCGCGGGTGTGCACGGGAGTTCGGCCCACGCGGTGGTGGCCGGCTACTTCGACCACCACCGGCTTCCCCAGCGCCACGCCCCCGGCCGCATCAGCGCCGACCTGCCCACCGGCACGACGGTCGACGTCTCCTTCGACGACGCCGGACGCATCGGCGCGGTCGAGGTCGGCGGCATCGGCGGACCGGCCGCGCGCTGAGCCGACAGACGACAGGCAGCGGTGTGCAGGCGGCGGTCGGCAGACGGCGATCAGCAGGCCCCGATCGACGGGCCCCCGCCACGCGCTCCTGAGCCGGCATCCGCCGCCCCGCCGGCGCGATCAGCCACCCGTAAGACCGTCATCCGCAGCCCCCGCAGACGGAGTCGGGGCGCAGGGCCCGGACCCGGCCCGAACCCGTCCGCCTGTGCGCCGCGACCCAGGTCAGGTAATGTGGCGCCCCCAGTAGTGGACTGACCAGGAGGTGAGACCGATTCCCCGCCAGACCAGGCAGGTGCTCCCGGCTCACAGCCGTGCGGTCCCCGAGATGCAGGTGGCCGCCCGACACAGGTGACCCGGGAAGCGCACTAGGCGCCCCGAAAGGCTCACATGTCGTCCCCGATGCCGTCCCACCCGTCACCCCTTCCCACCCCCCTCGCGGTGCCCGTTTCCGCACCCCTCACCCGCTCCGCCGTCGTCACCACGCTGCGCGCCGCAGGCTGCGTCTTCGCCGAGGACGAGGCGGAACTGCTCTTCTCCACCGCCCGTACGGCCGACGCGCTCGCCGCCATGGTGGAGCGGCGCACCCGCGGCCTGCCCCTGGAACACGTCGTCGGCTGGGCGGAGTTCTACGGACGGCGGATCGCTGTCGATCCCGGCGTCTTCGTACCGCGCCGCCGCACCGAGTTCCTGGTGGGCCAGGCCGTCGACCTCGGACGACGGGCCGCCGTGCGCACCGGGCGGCCCACCGTCGTCGTCGACCTGTGCTGCGGTTCCGGCGCGGTGGGCGCCGTACTGGCCGCCGCCCTGAACCCGGTCGAGCTGTACGCCGCGGACATCGAGCCCGCCGCGGTGCGCTGCGCCCGGCGCAATGTCCTGGCCGCCGGCGGCCGGGTCCACGAGGGCGACCTCTTCGATGCGTTGCCCAAGGGGCTGCGGGGCCGTATCGACATTCTGGTGGCCAACGTTCCCTACGTACCGACCGAAGAGGTCGGCCTGCTGCCGCCGGAGGCCCGCGAGCACGAGCCGCTGGTGGCGCTCGACGGCGGTGCGGACGGGCTCGACGTCCTGCGAAGGGTGACCGCGGCCGCCCCGCAGTGGCTGGCACCGGGCGGCCATCTGCTGGTCGAGACGAGCGAACGGCAGGCACCGCAGGCCGTCGAGGCCTTCACCCGCAACGGACTGCTCCCCCGGGTGGCCGATTCCGACGAGCTCTACGCCACGGTCGTCATAGGCACCAGGCCGAGCTCCGCACCACGTCCGTCATAGACCCCCGGACGCCCCGGACGAGCCCCGCGCCACAACAGCCCCAGGCCCTGTGGCCCGGGCCCCAGCGAGCCTGCCGAGAGAAGTCCGGGGACCGGACCCCGGACTTCCGCCCTGCCGTGTCGCAATACATACGACGAACTGCCGGACGGCTCCCGCGAGATCGGCGTGATCGAGTGGCTCGACCACCGGACGACGGGCGATCTGCTGGTGTATCCGCCGGTCGGGCACGCGCTCGCCGCCCTCCCCCACGCACGGGCCGGTGTCGCCGACGCGGCGCTGGAGGGCATCACGGACGAGAACTACCGGTGGGTCTGACCCCACCGGTACCGGGCAGGTCGGCGCGGAAATTGACCCATCGTTCTGACTCATAAATGCACCCTGTGGCAGGTCTCTTCGCTTCCTAGAGTTGTGGTCACAAGCCCCGGCAGAAGCCGCGGCCACAGCCCGGACCAGGGAGAACACCCATGAACGCCGCCGCACTCAAGCCGGTTCTGACCCGCGCCGCCGACGCCGAGACCACCAGCGACCCGAGCAGCGTGATGACCCTGCTCGCCGACTCCGGCACCGGTGGCAGCCCGCTCACCACCTACCGCTCCCAGTTCACCGAGGGAGCGGTCGGCGCCCCGGCGCACTTCCACACCCGGGCCTCCGAGCTCTTCTTCGTCATCGGCGGCTCCCTGCAGGTGCTCGTCGACGACGAGGTCACGGTCCTCGACGAGGGCGATCTGCTGCTGGTGCCGCCGCACACCCCGCACGCCTTCGCCGCGGCCCCCGGCGCCGAGGCCGATGTGCTGTTCGTCTTCACGCCCGGCATGCCGCGCTTCGACTACCTCCGGCTGCTCGGCCGGGTGATGCGGGGCGAGGCGAGCCCGCAGGAGATCAAGGATTCGTCGGAGCGCTTCGACAACCACTACGTGGACAGCCCGGTGTGGCGCGCCGCCCTCGAAGCGAACCGGTGACCCGGCCGGCTCCCGTGGGCAGCCACACCGGCCGGCCCGCCCACGGGAGCGTCGAGGCGACCCCTCTCGGGCGAACGGGAAGCTGACCACCGGTCCGGACGAGACCGGATGCGGGCCGGGCCCGGCCCACCCCACCCGCCCGGACTACTCCAGCTAGCACCGCGCTTGCAATAGTTAGCATGCCGAGGCACCATCGAGGTATGGCATCACTCAACGTCGGCAATCTCGGCGAGTTCCTGCGGGAGCAGCGGCGCACCGCGCAGCTGAGTCTGCGGCAGCTCGCGGATGCCGCCGGGGTGTCCAACCCGTACCTCAGCCAGATCGAGCGCGGCTTGCGCAAGCCGAGCGCGGAGATCCTGCAGCAGCTCGCCAAGGCGCTGCGGATATCCGCGGAGACGCTGTACGTCCAGGCCGGGATTCTGGACGAACGGCAGGGTCTGGACGGCGTCGAGGTGCAGACCGCGATACTCACCGACCCGGCGCTGAACGAGCGACAGAAGCAGGTCCTGCTGCAGATCTACGAGTCCTTCCGCAAGGAGAACGGGCTCGGGGGCGGCGGCATGGACGCCGCTACGAGCGGGCCTGAGAACGGGCGCGGCACGGACTCCCTTGAGACAGAGGCCGACGGCGGCCCGCACGCCACCTGAGCAACCGATTTCGTTTCCAGGAGGAATAACGTCATGGCCATCAACACCGATGACCTCCGCAAGGCCCTGACCGACGCGACCCCGCTGTACGCCCTGGCCGGCACCGTCGACCTGGCTGCCGAGAAGCTCGGCGAGGTACCGCAGTTCGTCGAGAAGATCCGGGTCGAGGCGCCCAAGCGCTTCGAGTCCGTCCGCAGCACCGAGCCCAAGGACGTCCAGGCCCTGGTCACCAAGCAGGCGAAGGACGCCAAGGAGAAGCTGACCGAGCTGCTGGGCTCGCTGGACGGCGACATCAAGAAGGTCCGCGACCAGGCCCAGGAGCTGGCGCTGCAGGGCGTGGGCCGTGCGGCCGAGGCCGTCGTCCGCACCCGTGAGGGCTACGAGGAGCTGGCCGAGCGCGGTCGCGGCGCGGTGGCGACCTGGCGCGGCGAGGCCGCCGACCAGGTCGAGGACCTCGCGGTGGCGATCGAGCCGGAGCCGGCCCCGAAGCCGGCGGGCAAGAGCGGCACGAAGTCCCAGACCTCCCCCACCAAGCCCCAGCCGGCGGGCGCGAAGCCCCAGACGGCGAACGGCGCCAAGGCGGAGACCAAGGCCACCCCGACGGCGCAGCCCAAGCCGGCCGCGCCGAAGAAGCCCGTCGCACAGCGCAAGCCGGCCCCGGCGCCGGCCAAGAAGAGCACCCCGCCGTCCGCCAAGTGAGGGCGGTGGGCGCAGCCGGCGAGGACGCGTGAGCTCGCTCACCTTTCGCCGAGAACCCCGTTTCACGGGCCGGGCCGGGCACACTTCGGGTGCCCGGCCCGTTGTCCGGGTACGGTGGGGCCGCACGGGCGGCTGACGGGCCGCCGTGGACCGAGACGACACGACTGGCGAACGGGCGGTGCAAGGCGTGCTGATTTACGGGTTCCAGAGCATTCTGAGCTGGGTGCAGCTCGCCCTGGGTGTCTATGCCGCCGTGATGCTGATCGATGCGGCCGTGCGCCGCGAGGACGCCTATCGCGCCGCGAGCAAGCAGACCAAGGGCATGTGGCTGATCTTCCTCGCCCTTGCCACGGCGCTGCTGTTCATTCTCCCGATCATGTCGTTCCTGCCGGTCATCGGCGTGATCGCGGTGATCGTCTACACCGTCGACGTACGTCCGGCGCTCCGCGCGGTCTCCGGCGGGGGCCGCGGTCCCCGGCGCGGGGGTTCCAGCTCGGACGGTCCGTACGGGCCCTACAACGGCGGGCGCTGAGCGGAACGACGACGGGCCGTACGGGCCCCACCCGGCGGGCGCCGAGCGGGACGACACAGTCCTCGCCGCCTGCCCCGCCGGGCCCCTGGCGCCGTTGTGGCGGCGAGCGCCTCAGCCGCCCCCGGGGGCGTATCCGCGAAGCCCCTGGCGCCTCAGCGCCGGTCCAGCAGCAGGACGGCGACATCGTCCGTCAGCTCGCCGCCGTTCAGATCGCGCACTTCCCTGACCGAGGCCTCCAGCAGCTCCTCGCCCGTGAGGCCGGCGGCCATCTGCCGGCTCACCAGCTCGGTCATGCCCTCCTGGCCGAGGCGCTGGTTCCCCTGGCCGATCCGGCCCTCGATCAGGCCGTCGGTGTACATCATCAGGCTCCACGAGCCGCCCAGCTCCACCTGCCGGCGCGGCCAGCGGGCATTCGGCAGCAGGCCGAGCGCCGGGCCGCCGAATTCGTACGGCAGCAGCTGCGGGCGCTCGCCGGCCTGGGCCAGCAGCGGTGCGGGGTGGCCGGCCAGGCACAGACCCGCGCGGCGGCCGTCCGCGGAGATGTCGACGGTGCACAGCGTCGCGAAGATCTCGTCGTCCGCCCGCTCGTGCTCCAGCACCTTCTGCAGGGTGGCCAGCAGCTCGTCGCCGGAGAGGCCGGCGAAGGTCAGCGCGCGCCAGGCGATGCGCAGCTCCACGCCGAGGGCGGCCTCGTCGGGGCCGTGGCCGCAGACGTCGCCGATCATCGCGTGGACGGTGCCGTCCGGGGTGCGGACGGTGTCGTAGAAGTCGCCACCGAGCAGCGCCCGGCTGCGGCCGGGGCGGTAGCAGGCGGCGAAGCGCAGGTTGGAGCCGTCGAGCAGGGGCGTGGGCAGCAGGCCACGCTCCAGGCGGGCGTTCTCCTGGGCGAGCATCCGCGACTCGGTGAGCTGGCGCTGCGCGAGGTCGGCGCGTTTGCGCTCGACGGCATAGCGGACCGCGCGGCTGAGCACCGCGCCGTCCAGCTCGTCGCGGAAGAGGTAGTCCTGGGCGCCGACGCGTACGGCGTCGGCGGCGCGCTGGGCGTCCGTCTCGTAGGTGAGGACGAGGACGGCGTGCGAGGTGGCCATCCGCAGGACGTCGCGCAGCATGCCCAGCTCGTCGTCGGGCGCGCCGGCGCGGGCCGGGTCGCGCTCCGTGCGGTCGCCGGGCGCGCGCGGGGGAAGATCGAGCAGGATGCAGTGCACGTCGTCGGTGAGCAGCCGCTCGGCCTCGGTGAGGTTGCGGGCTGTCCGCAGGCGCACCTTGCGGCCGGCCCAGTCCCACATATCGGGGACATGGCTGTTGGGGTCCTCGCCGATGAGGAGCAGGGTCAGACCCTGATGGAGGGGCCCATGGTCGGCCGAAACTCGCTGTTCGGCCGGCTGCGGCCGGCCGGCGTTCTGGAAGCCGTGCGAGGCCAGGTGGTCCGACGAGGCCGGAGGGTCCGACGGCCGGCCCACGGCGGTTGCCGGGGCGCTCACGCCCTGGACCGTCGTGTCCCCCGCGCCCGGCGCGCCGGCGACCTGCGCGGTATCCGCGCAGGCGTCGTCCACCGGTCCTGCCTGGTGCGGCAGCACGACCGTCCGCTGGTGCGGTACGGGTACGGGCATTGGTCTGCTTCCTTCCCTCCCCCCGAGGGGTGCGGCGGGGCGCCGACGGCGCACCACCGTGCCCGGCTGCCACCGCTCGTCGGTCAATGGAGCGGGGGCGTGCACCGGGCACTGCCAGGCGACCATAGCGCCAGTACGGAGTGGGATGGAATGCCCGATGGCAATCGGCCATCGTCATATGCCGCACCCGATAAGCCATTTGACCTGGGGAGGGTGGAATGCGGAATGACGAACATCACCCCGCCCGAGTGCATTCCGCTACACGACGACGACCCTCGGACAGCGAACAATTCGGTCATTTATCGTGCATGTGATCCGCGCCATCGTGTCAGCGGTCACCATCGGGGCGGACGACACCGAGGATCGGCATCGAACCGGCGCCGGTGATGGTGACCTGCCGGCCGGGCCGCGGTGCATGCACAATCGCGCCGTCACCGAGATACATCCCGACATGGCTGGCATCGGAGAAATAAATGATCAGATCGCCGGGCCGCATGTCCTTGAGTGCGACCCGGGGCAGCTGCCGCCACTGCTCCTGGGAGGTCCGCGGAATGGTCCGGTCGCCGGCCTGCCACGCCCGCAGGGTCAGCCCGGAGCAGTCGAAGGTGTCCGGCCCCTCCGCACCCCACACATAATCCTTGCCGATCTGCGCGGTGGCGAACGAGATCGCCTTCTTGCCGAGGGCCGACGCTTTGTTGCTGATGTCTTTCAGTACGCCCGAGTCCAGCCACTTCTGCTGCTGCTTGAAGGCCTGCTCGTCCTCCAGCTTCTTCAGCCGGTCCTTTTCCTTGGCGGCCAGCCGGGATTCCAGCTTCTTTGCCTCGTCGATCTTTTTCTTGATGTCCCGCCGGGCGCTTTCCTTCTTCTTGCGGTTCGCCTCCAGCTTCTCCCAGCGCTCCGTCGCGGAGTCCGAATAATCCTCCAAGTCGCCCTCGAGATGGGAAAGTTGGCTGATCATTCGCTTGGCCGCCAGCTGCCCCTTGCGCGCGAGGGTGGCATTGTCGAGAAAGCCCTCGGGGTCGACGTTGAGCATCAGCTTCGCCTCGGCGGGCAGCCCGCCGCCGCGGTACTGGGCACTGGCCAGCGCGCCGGCCTGCCGCTTGAGGGTGGCCAGCCGGCGCTGGGTGGTGTCGATGCTGCGCGCCAGCTTGACGATCTCCTTCTGCTGGATCTCGACCTGTTCCTTGGCGGCGTTGTAGGCGTCGGTGGCCTGCTCGGCCTTGCGGTAGAGGGCGTCGATCTTCTTGCGTACGTCGTCGAGGCGCCGGGCGTCGGCGTCCGCGGCCGCTCCGGCGTCGGCGGCCCGCCCCGTGTCCGCGGACGGGTTCTTCGGGTCATCGGCGTAGGCAGCCGTCGCCGTGCCGCCGAGCAGCCCCATCGCGCACAGGACGACGGCGGTGCACGCCACCAGCCGGCTCCCCCGCACGCCCCATGGACCCCGTGCACCCCATGGTTCCCGACCGCCCCGTACGCCCCGAACGCCCTGCCGTGCCCCCTGGCTCCCCACCAGCCACCTCCGGTCGTTCCGCACCGATTCGCGTGTTCCTCAGGCGCGGATGCTGCCATACCCGCCGGTAATTCAACAGGGCGACGGGCCGTTTCGCACGGGCTGGCGAGCACTTCTGCTCCCGCACCCAGCCGATGGCCGAGGTTCACCGTGCGTTCACTCCCCTCCATCGGCCGCTTCATCTGATCTGCCTAATTTCGGCCGTGCCGAGTGCGCGTCTCGCCCGTAGTGCAAGCGCGACACGGCCAGCCGGCATCGCAGACCGCGGTAGCCCCCAGATCCTCATCACCTCGCACGCCGACGAAGCGGCGCGCCCCAGGAAGGAACTTTCGACAGTGAAGCTTCAGCGCAAGAACCGGGTTCGCGCCCTCGCCGTTGGCGCTCTCGCCGTCTCGGGTGCCCTGGCCCTGACGGCGTGCGGCTCCGATGACACCTCCGGCGCCGGCGGCGGTGCCGCCGCCAAGCCGTCGAACATCAAGTGCGAGGGCAAGGGCAAGCTGCTCGCGTCCGGCTCCTCCGCGCAGAAGAACGCCATGGACGTGTGGGTGCAGAACTACGCGGGCGCCTGCAAGGGCACCGAGATCAACTACCAGCCGACCGGCTCCGGCGCCGGTGTCACCACCTTCCTGCAGGGCCAGACCGCCTTCGCGGGCTCCGACTCCCCGCTCAAGCCCGACGAGATCACGAAGTCGAAGCAGGTCTGCAAGGGCGGCCAGGCCATCGACCTGCCGATGGTCGGCGGCCCGGTCGCGATCGGCTACAACGTCCCCGGCGTGGACAACCTCGTGCTGGACGCCCCGACCCTGGCGAAGATCTTCGACTCGAAGATCACCAAGTGGAACGACGCCGCGATCAAGAAGCTGAACCCGGACGCGAAGCTCCCGGACCTCAAGATCCAGGCCTTCCACCGCTCGGACGACTCGGGCACCACCGACAACTTCACCAAGTACCTCAAGGGCGCGGCCCCCGGCGACTGGAAGCACGAGCCGGCGAAGAAGTGGGAAGGCGCCGGCGGCCAGGCGGCCTCCGGCTCGGCCGGCGTCTCCTCGCAGGTCAAGCAGACCAGCGGCGCGATCTCGTACTTCGAGCTGTCCTACGCGACGGCCGGCAAGATCCCCACGGTCAAGCTGGACACCGGCGCCAAGGCCCCGGTCGACGCCACCGTCGACAACGCCTCCAAGGCGATCTCCGAGGCCACCCAGGCCGGCAAGGGCAACGACCTGGCCCTGAAGCTCAACTACACCACCAAGGCCGAGGGCGCCTACCCGATCACCCTGGTGACCAACGAGATCGCCTGCGACAAGGGCAACAAGCCCGAGACGCTGGCCGCCACCAAGTCCTTCCTGACCTACATCTCCAGCAAGGACGGCCAGAGCGCGCTCAAGCAGCTCGGCTACGCCCCGCTGCCGACCGAGATCGCCGACAAGGTCCGCAAGACCGTCGCCACGCTCTCCTGACCCACCGGGCGGCGGCCCCGTAGACCGTCGCAGGCCAAAGGGGCCCCTTCACCAGGGCCCCTTTCGGGCCGCCGCCCGTCCGGTGCACCGCCGCGCCAGGAGCCCTCACCGGCTCCGCAGACCGGAGAATCCATGAATTCTGCTACCTCGCCAACCGAAACCCCGCCCCCGCCAGGGAACGACGGCCGCTCCGCCGTCTCCGGCAAGGCGGTCCGCCCCGGTGACCGGATCTTCCTCGGGCTGTCCCGGGGCTCCGGTATCGCCCTCCTGGTGATCATGGCCGCCATCGCGGTCTTCCTCACCTACCGCTCCGTGCTCGCCATCTCCGGCGACAAGGCCAACTTCTTCACCACCCTGGACTGGAACGCCACCGGGATGGAGCCGAAGTTCGGCATCGCGGTCCTCGCCTTCGGCACCGTCGTCAGCTCGGTGGTCGCGATGGTCATCGCGGTCCCGGTCGCGGTCGGCATCGCGCTGTTCATCTCGCACTACGCCCCGCGCAAGCTGTCCTCGCCGCTCGGCTACGTCATCGATCTGCTCGCCGCGGTGCCCAGCATCATCTACGGGCTGTGGGGCGCGCTCTTCCTCGTCCCGCACCTGACCGGCCTCTACAGCTGGCTGGACAGCTACCTCGGCTGGACCGGCATCTTCTCGTACGGCGGCGGGGCGGCCCGTTCGCTGTTCACCGTCGGCATCCTGCTCGCGATCATGGTCCTGCCGATCGTGACCAGCGTGAGCCGCGAGGTGTTCCTGCAGGTCCCGAGGATGCACGAGGAGGCCGCGCTGGCGCTGGGCGCCACCCGCTGGGAAGTCATCCGGATGTCGGTGCTCCCCTTCGGCCGCTCCGGAGTCATCAGCGCCTCGATGCTGGGCCTGGGCCGCGCGCTCGGCGAGACGATGGCCGTGGCGACGGTCCTCTCGCCCAGCTTCCTCATCAACACCAGCCTGCTGGACCCGGGCGGCGGCACCTTCGCCCAGAACATCGCCAGCAAGTTCAGCGAGGCCGACAGCTTCGGCCAGGACGCCCTGATCGCCTCCGGCCTCGTCCTCTTCGTGATCACGCTGCTCGTCAACGGCGCGGCCCGCCTGATCATCGCCCGCCGCAAGGAGTACTCGGGAGCCGCCGCATGAGTGAGCGAAGCGAAGGAATCAACAACAGGTGCGCGCTTCGCGAATGCGTTGCCTCGCGCAGCGAGGTGGCGGCATGAGCATCACGACCGACCGCCCCGCGGTCTCGAACGGCGGCGGCCCGCTTCCGGTCTCCCTCAAGCAGGCCCGGCTGCCCCGCTGGACCCCGCCGGTCCTCGCGCTGGTCGCGGCCGGTGCGGGCTGCGGCATCGGGCTGGCCGCCGGCCTGGACAGCACCCTCCAGTGGGGCCTGATCGCCGCCCTGCTCTTCATCCTCGGCACGTTCGCCCTGGCCGCCGGCGTCGAGGGCGCCCGGCAGGCCAAGGACCGGCTGGCCACCTGCCTGGTCTGGATCGCCTTCCTGATCGCCGTCATACCGCTGGCCTCCCTCCTGTGGGAGACCATCGCCCGCGGCACCAAGGTCCTCAACGGCTACTTCCTGTCCCACTCCATGGGCACCACCCCGGACGCGCTGCCCGGCGGCGGCATCTACCACGCGATCATCGGCACCCTGGAGCAGGTCGGCCTGGCCACCCTGATCGCCGCGCCGATCGGTCTGCTCACCGCGATCTACCTCGTCGAGTACGGACGCGGCCGGCTCGCCCGGGCCGTCACCTTCTTCGTCGACGTCATGACCGGCATCCCGTCGATCGTGGCCGGCCTGTTCGTCCTCTCCGTGTGGATCCTGATCCTCGGCTTCGGCCCGTCCGGCTTCGCCGGCTCGATGGCCCTGGCGATCCTGATGATGCCGGTCGTGGTCCGCTCCACCGAGGAGATGCTCAAGCTCGTCCCGAACGAGCTGCGCGAGGCGTCGCTGGCCCTCGGCGTGCCCAAGTGGCGCACGATCCTCAAGGTCGTCCTGCCGACCTCGATCGGCGGCATCACCACCGGCGTGATGCTCTCCATCGCGCGTATCACCGGTGAGACGGCCCCCGTGCTGCTCCTGGTGTGGGGCGCGAAGACGATCAACAACAACCCCTTCGAAGACGCCCAGCAGTCGCTTCCGCTCTACGTCTTCCAGCAGTGGCAGCAGGGCTCCGAGGCCTCCTACGACCGCGCCTGGGCCGCGGCTCTGGTCCTCATCGCCTTCGTGATGATCCTCAACCTGCTGGCCCGCGGCATCGCCCGCTGGAAGGCCCCTCGCGGAGGACGGAGTTGAGCTGCGGCACAGGCCGGGGGGCGCACCCGAGGAACGAGGGTGCGGCGCCCGGCCGGAGCGGAAGCGAGACGAAGTCCGACCATTTTGACGCAGCCCGGCCGCTGACCCAGCCCGGCGACAGAAAGAAGCAGTGATTTCCATGGCCAAGCGAATCGACGTCAGCGGCCTCTCCGCCTACTACGGCAGCCACAAGGCCATCGACGACATCTCGATGACGGTCGAGCCGCGCTCCGTGACCGCCTTCATCGGCCCCTCCGGCTGCGGCAAGTCGACCTTCCTGCGCACCCTGAACCGGATGCACGAGGTCACCCCCGGCGGCCGCGTCGAGGGCAAGGTGATGCTGGACGACGAGGACCTCTACGGCTCCGGCGTCGACCCGGTCGCCGTCCGCCGCACCGTCGGCATGGTCTTCCAGCGGCCCAACCCGTTCCCCACGATGTCGATCTTCGACAACGTCGCCGCCGGTCTGCGGCTGAACGGCTCGTACAAGAAGAGCGAGCTCAAGGACGTCGTCGAGAAGTCCCTCAAGGGCGCCAACCTCTGGAACGAGGTCAAGGACCGGCTGAACAAGCCCGGCTCGGGCCTCTCCGGCGGCCAGCAGCAGCGGCTGTGCATCGCCCGCGCCATCGCGGTGGAGCCGCAGGTGCTGCTGATGGACGAGCCGTGCTCGGCGCTCGACCCGATCTCCACCCTCGCCATCGAGGACCTGATCGGTGAGCTCAAGGAGCGCTTCACGATCGTCATCGTCACGCACAACATGCAGCAGGCCGCGCGCGTCTCGGACCGTACGGCCTTCTTCAACCTCGCCGCCGTCGGCCAGCCCGGCAAGCTGGTCGAGATCGACGAGACCGAGCGGATCTTCTCCAACCCGTCGGTGCAGGCCACGGAGGACTACATCTCCGGCCGCTTCGGCTGAGCCGCGAGCGCGCCCCGGCCGCACGGCCGGGGCCGCCCCACCACGTCCTGCGGTGCTGCATGGCGGTGCCACCGCACGACGAAGGGCCCGCCCCTCTTCCCGGGGGCGGGCCCATTCTGTGTTCTGTGTGCCGTGGCCTGCTGTGTGCGGTGGCCGGGTCGGTCAGCCGAAGGCCAGCCGGATCAGCCAGAACGCCAGCGCCGCGACCAGCGCCGCCGCCGGCATGGTGATGAACCAGCCCATCACGATGTTCTTGGCGACGCCCCAGCGCACCGCACGCGGGCCCTTGGTCGAGCCGACACCCATGATCGCGGAGGTGATCACATGGGTCGTGGAGATCGGCGCCTGGAACATGAACGAGGCGGTGTACATGACCGAGGCGGCGGTGGTCTCCGCGGCGAAGCCCTGCGGCGGGTCCAGCTCGATGATGCGGCGGCCCAGGGTGCGCATGATGCGCCAGCCGCCCGCGTACGTGCCCAGCGAGAGGGTGAGCGCACAAGCCAGCTTGACCCAGATCGGGATGGCGTCGTTCGCGTCCTCGACATCGGCGATGACCAGGGCCATCACCACGACACCCATGGTCTTCTGGGCGTCCTGCAGACCGTGTCCGAGCGCCATACCGGCGGCCGAGACGGTCTGCGCTATGCGGAAGCCGCGCTTGGCCTTGTGCGGGTTGGACTTACGGAACATCCAGAGGATCACGACCATCACGAGATAGCCGAGCACCAGGCCGATGACCGGTGAGATGAACATCGGCAGGACGACCTTTTCGATCACGCCGCCCCAGATGACCTTGGTGCCACCGGCCAGCGCCGCACCGACCATGCCGCCGAACAAGGCGTGCGAGGACGAGGACGGCAGGCCGAAGTACCAGGTGACGAGGTTCCAGACCACCGCACCGAGCAGCGCGGCGAAGAGAATGCCCATCCCCTGGTTGCCCTGGGGAGTGGCGATCAGCCCTTCGCTGACCGTCTTGGCGACCCCGCTGCCGAGAAACGCACCGGCGAGGTTCATCACGGCGGCCATCGCCAGCGCCGCGCGCGGCGTCAGTGCCCGCGTCGAGACCGAGGTCGCGATGGCGTTCGCGGAGTCGTGGAAGCCGTTGGTATAGGTGAAACCGAGCGCGACCGCGATGGTCACGACGAGCGCGAAGGTGTCCATAAGCGGCGCTCAGGACTCCTTGACCGCGATGGTCTCGACCGTGTTGGCGACGTGCTCGAACGCGTCCGCCGCCTCTTCCAGGATGTCCACGATCTGCTTGAGCTTGAGGACCTCGATGGCGTCGTACTTGCCGTTGAAGAGGTGCGCGAGCAGCTTGCGGTGGATCTGGTCGGCCTGGTTCTCCAGGCGGTTGACCTCGATCCAGTACTCGGTGAGGTTGGTCATGGTCCGCAGATGCGGCATGGCCTCGGCGGTCAGCTCGGCCGCCCGTGCCAGTACCTCGATCTGCTGGTCGATGCCCTTGGGCAGTTCCTCGACCTTGTAGAGGACGACCAGGTCGACCGCCTCTTCCATGAAGTCCATGATGTCGTCGAGCGACGAGGCGAGGTTGTAGATGTCCTCGCGGTCGAACGGCGTGATGAACGAGGAGTTCAGCTGGTGGAAGATCGCGTGGGTAGCGTCGTCACCCGCGTGCTCCGCCGCCCGCATCCGCTCGGCGATCTCTGCACGAGCGGAGGCGTCCGCCCCGAGCAGTTCCATCAGGAGCTTGGAGCCCGTGACGATGTTGTCCGCGGAGGCGGCGAACATGTCGTAGAAGCTCGTCTCCCTGGGGGTCAGACGAAAGCGCACGTGAAATCCTCGGGGTGCATCGGATTCGGTCGAGTTGATGCTAGGCGCATCATCCAGCCACAGCTAACCGGCATTCCTTCAGTGTCGCCCATCGTGCAGCATGCTCTGCACGGGGTACCACAGGTGCCCGCAAAGTTCGGTACCATATACCCACCAGGGGTATATAGATCGCCTAGATACCACGGGAGACGGCCATGACGACCACGGACGCCGACACCAACGGCAGCGCCGCAGCCGCCGCGGCCTGCCACCCCCAGCAGCCGGGCGCCGACCCCCGGGGCGCTGCTCAAACCGTGACCGATAACGCAGATAATTCGGCGACATCCGGCACCCACGGCTACGCACAGCAGAAGGACGCGCACATCAAGCGACTGCGCCGGATCGAGGGCCAGATCCGCGGGCTGCAGCGGATGCTCGAAGAGGATGTCTACTGCATCGACATACTCACCCAGGTCTCGGCGAGCACCAAGGGCCTGCAGTCCTTCGGCCTCCAGCTCCTGGAGGAGCATCTGCGCCACTGCGTCGCCGACGCGGCCGTCAAGGGCCCCGAGGCCATCGACGCCAAGGTCCAGGAGGCCACCAAGGCCATCGAGCGGATGCTGCGCACCTGAGCCGGCCGGCCCGTCGCGCCCCGCACTAACCGGGGGAGCGCCTCGTCGGACCGGCCAACGGATGCACCCGGTCCGCGCCGTCGCCGTCCGCCCCGTCGACCTCCAGCACCTCGTCGATGCGGTCCGGGCTGAGCCGGTCCTCGCTCGCGGCCGCTGCCGCGATCATCAACTCACCGGTCAGGTCGATCTCGACGAGGGCTACGTAGTCCTGGACCGTCGTAGGGCGGTGTCCGGCCACGTACAACACCTCCTCCTTCGAGCGCCTTCCCACGCCTGGGGTGGTTACCGTCAGCGTAAAGACGGGCGCACGCTCCGCGCATGGCACGGATGGACCATTTCCGCCATCCGGCAAGCACCCCCGTCACGTGCCCCGGCCGCCCTGTTCTAGCGCGCGGCCGAAGCGATCTTGCCCGCGTAGATGTCGCGCTCGTCCGGCAGCTGTACCGCGACCCTTGTACCGAAATCCGATAGTTCCGTGGTGGATGTCACCGATGCCCCCTTCGGTGCGCCGTTGGCGAAGCGGAACCACTGGCGCACCTTGCGCAGCCGCCCGTCCTCGTCCAGATACGCGTCGAAGGGCACCGCGTCGGTGGTGAACCCCTGTTCCGCGGCGACCAGCGCGGGCCTCGTGCGCGGCGACGCCTGCCGGGCGGCCGCCCCGATGTCCGTCGTCCCGCGGTAGTGCCGCACCCTGACGCCGTCCAGCCGCTCCTCGCCCTGGTAGGTCACCTCCCGTGCGCCGCGCAGCAGTTCCGCGGCGGCCAGCGGATCCGTCGCCCCGCCGGTGACCAGGTTCCCGTCGCTCAGCGACGCGGTGTAGATCCGCACCCACTTGTCGGCGGGCACCCCCGCCCCGCGGTTCTTCATGAACAGCGCACCGGGCGCGAGGATCTCCGTGATCGGCTGGTGGCCGCCGCCGGGCCGGCCCGCGGGATCGGGGAGGACCACCCGCAGCCGCCCGGTGCTCGTGGCGAAGTCGTAGCCGCCGGTGCCGCGGATGGCGACGCGGGTGCCGCCGCTGACCGTCTCCATGGACGTACGGATACCGGCGGAGCCGGCCCGCAGCAGGGCGGCGGCACTGTTGCGGACCTCCGCGGCGGCAGTGGCCCGGCCGGACGGGTCCTGGTCGTCGGCCGCGGCCCCGTCCGGGGAACAGCCCGTCGTCAGCAGCCCGACCGCCAGACCCGTCCCGCACGCCACGGCCACGGCGACCGCACCGCCGCCTCGCCTGTCCTGCACCACCATCGCGTACGAGCCCCCTCGGCCGCTGTCTTCGGGATCGGCCTGGGCCGGCCGGTCCGCTCGGGAGGGTCACACGTTCCGCCACCGCCGCCGCTGACGTTCCGTCGACCGTCCGGTTCAACGACCGTCGAGGGGGCTCGTCACGCAAGGGCACCTGGGACGCGTAGCGTGACAGGGTGCCCGACCGAGCCCCCCATGCGACCTCGACCACCGAAAGCGGTTCCTTCTGCACGGCCCGCTGCGCCTGCGGCTGGCGGGGGCCGGCCCGCCGTGCCCGCTCCCAGGCCCGTACGGACGCGGAGCGCCATCTGTCCGAGGCCCCGGCCGGACCACCTGCCGGCACCGGCTCCGAGCGCCCTCTGGAATGAGCGAGTCCGTTCCGGGAACCCGCCACGCCCGTACGGCATCTGCCTAGTGAGGGAAGCAAACGCACCACGCCGGTAACGGACTTCACGGACGGCACCGGACAGCGCGGAGCATTACCGGGCACGGCGCCACGCGCGGACAGCGCGCCGCATCCGCCCGGTACTGCGTTCCCGGCACGTGCCCCGCGACCAGCGGCCGGCCATCGGCAGCGGGGCAGGACCGTACGGACATCGAGGGGGACTCATCCCAGTGAAGCGGCGCACACTCCTGCAGGCGGGCGGCGGACTCGCGGCGACCTCGGTCGCCTTTGCCACCGGCTGCGACAACAAGACCGGCAAGGCGGGTGCGGCGTCCTCCACATCCGCCACGGGCGGCGCGACCGGCACCGGCGCGGCACAGACCAACGCGGCCTCGGCCCCCGCCGGCGCCGTCCGCGGCCGCGCCTCCCAGGCGTCCTGGACCGCACTGGGCAAGAGCCTGGACGGCAAGCTGGTGCGCGCCTCCGACGCCGCCTACGCGACCGCCCGCCGCCTCTACAACACCCGCTACGACACGCTGAAGCCGTCGGCCATCGCGTATGTCGAGCACCCGTCGGACATCGCCGAATGCCTCGCCTTCGCCCGCCGCTACGACACCCCGGTCGCCATCCGCAGCGGCGGCCACTCCTACGCCGGCTGGTCCAGCGGCAACAACAAGCTCGTCATCGACGTCTCCGCGCTCTCCAAGGTCGGCGCGCCGTCCGGCGGCACCACCCGCATCGGGGCGGGCGCCAAGCTCATCGACGTGTACGAGGGCCTGGGCGCGCACGGCGTGACCATACCCGGGGGCTCCTGCCCCACCGTCGGCATATCCGGTCTCACCCTCGGCGGCGGCCATGGCGTGGTCTCCCGCGCCTACGGCCTGACCTGCGACAGCCTCGTCGGCGCCACCCTGGTCACGGCCGACGGCAAGACCGTCGACTGCGACAAGAAGCAGCACGCCGACCTGTTCTGGGCGCTGCGCGGCGCCGGCAACGGCAACTTCGGCGTGGTGACCGAGCTCCGCTTCCGTACGCATCCGGCGCCCCGTGCCGTGATGGCGTACATGACCTGGCCGTGGTCCAAGGCGGCGAAGGTCGTGGCGTCCTGGCAGAAGTGGGGCCCGGTGCAGGCCGACGAGATATGGTCCGCCTGCCATCTCGACGCCCGCCCCGGCAACACCCCGTCCGTCTCCGTCGCGGCCTTCTCGCTGGGCAGCTACCGCGAACTGCAGAACGCCGTCGACAAGCTCGCCGACCAGCCGGGCGGCCCCGGCCCCGCCACCTCGGTCCACCTCACGCCGACCGGCTACCTGGACGCGATGGAGTCCTACGCGGGCTGCTCGTCGAAGTCCACGGCGCAGTGCCACATGCCGGGTTCGCTGCCCGGCCACACCGGCTCCGGCCAACTGGGCCGCGAGACCTACGCCGCCCGCTCGCACTTCTTCGACCGCTCGCTGTCCACGGCCGGTATCCGCACCCTGATGGACCAGATCGAGCGCGGCGGCCGCAAGGGCGTCAGCGGGAACGTGGCGCTGACGGCGCTGGGCGGCGCCGTCAACCGCGTCGGGCGCACCGACACCGCCTTCGTCCACCGCGGCTCGCGGTTCCTGGCCCAGTACTTGACGTCCTGGCCGGCGAACGGCTCGTCCGCCACCCGCACAGCGTGGCTGAATTCCTTCCACGACGCGATGCGCCGCTACTCCTCGGGCGCCGCCTACCAGAACTACACCGACCCGGGGCTCAGCGACTGGAAGTCCGCCTACTACGGCGCCGCCGCGACCCGCCTCGCCCAGGTCAAGCGGACCTACGACCCGCAGCGGCTGTTCAGCACCTTCCCGCAGGCGCTCTGACACCGGCGGGCACACGGACGGCCCGGCCCCGTGAGGGGTCCGGGCCGTCCGCATCCGCCAGGTCGTCGCTCCCGTGGGCCGCCGGACCGGTTCGTGCCACCCGGTCCGACGGCCCCTCAGGCCGCCAGGTCCTTGTCCCGCTCCTTGTGCCCCCGCGGCATCGCCGATCCGGTGGCGACCACCCGGCCGCCCTCGGCGTCCTGCCCCGCGCCGCCGTCCGCACCCGGCGCCCGCACCAGCCACGCCACCTTGGACCGGCCGATCGCCGTCGTCAGCGGCACCAGCAGCGCCTGCGCGAGCGGCGCGAGCAGCAGCGCGACGGCGGTGCCCAGCGCGAAGCCGCCGACCACGTCGGTCGGGTAGTGCACGCCCATGTAGACGCGGCAGAAGCCCTCGGCGAGCGCCAGCGCGATCCCGATCAGGCCGTACTTCCGGTGGGCGACGAACAGGGCGACGCCGACCGCCATGGTGAGCGTCGCGTGATCGCTCACGAACGAGAAGTCGCTCTTGCCGGGGATCAGCACTTCCAGGCCGGCATGGTCCTTGAACGGCCGCGGCCGCTCCACGAACCCCCGGATCGGGATATTGGCCAGCAGCGCGAGGCCCGCGGCCAGCGGCGCCCAGACCAGGCCCGCGACGGCGGACGGCGCGCCCGGCCGGCGGCGCGCCGACCACCAGGCGATCACACACAGCACCGCGAGGCCGGCGATGATGCCGTACTCGCCGATGTACTCCATGGCCTTGTTGACCCAGTGGGGGGCGTCCTTCGCGAGGCCGTTGATGCCGTCGAGCACGTCGACGTCGGGGTTCGGCCCCTCGAGTGCGAGTCCAGCCATCTGCCGCGGCCCCTTATCTTTCGCGCGCGCGAGCGCCGTCGTGTGCTGCCTGCCCCCGTGGTCGTCGAGCGTGTGCTGCGTCCAGCTCTGCTACGTCCCCACGCCAAGGAAACGCGATGTCCACCCCGGCCGTTCCACTCTCCACCGGATGATCACCAGGACGTTATCGAAGCTTGATTCATCACTGCAGTTCAGGGCCCTATGTTCACGCAGCGTTCGTACCGGGCAGCGCTTTTGCGCCATCGGACGTGACGCGGGTGGCACCGATGTAATCCGGCGTATCGATCTTGTCGAACCGGATTTTGGCCCCGGTGTACGGCGCATTGATCATGTACCCGCCCCCCACATAGATCCCCACATGGTGGATCGACCGCGGGTCCTTGAGGTCGTAGGCGAAGAACACCAGGTCCCCCGGGAGCAGCTCGTTCCGCTTCGGGTGCGCCCCGGCGTTCCACTGGTCGTTCGCCACCCGGGGCAGCTCGATGCCCACGGAGCGGTACGCCGCCTGGGTCAGCCCCGAACAGTCGAACCGCCCGCCCTGTGCCGCCGTGCCGGTACCACCCCACAAATAAGGCGTGCCGAGCTTCTCCTGCGCGAAGTAGATCGCCCCCGCGGCCTGCTTCGACGGCGCCACCGGACCCGACGGCGCCTCGAAGCTCTTCGCGAGCGTCGTGATCGTCTTCACGTAGTTCTGGGTCTCGCGGTACGGCGGCACCCCGTTGTACTGGATCACGCGGTACGCCCCCGCGTTGTACGCGGCGAGCATGTTGTGCGTGGCGTTGCCCGGTGCGCCCTTCACATAACTGGCCAGCTCGCAGTCGTACGAGGCCGCCGACGCGATCGCGTCGTGCGGGTCCCACACGTCCTTCTTGCCGTCGCCGTTCCCGTCGATGCCGTGGGTCTGCCACGTCCCCGGGATGAACTGCGCCATGCCCTGGGCGGCCGCCGGGCTCTGCGCCCGGGGGTTCCACCCGCTCTCCTGGTAGAGCTGCGCCGCCAGCAGCGCCGGGCTTATCGCGGGGCAGAGCGTCCCCCACTTCTGCACCAGCTGCTGGTACTCCGCCGGCACCGCGCCCTTCGCCAGCCCGAGCGCCTGTCCGCCGGCCCCGGCCAGCCTGGCCGCCACTGTGTACGTACCGATCACGAGCAGCCCGAGCAGGCAGAGCACCAGCCCTGCCCCGAGCCCTCCGGCCACCCAGAATTTCCGCACGCCCCAACCCTCCCCCATTCAGCCCCGGTTCACTGCCTTTTTCCGGTCGCTCCGCGCGCGTTGCGCCGCCCGCGGTGCGACACGACGGCGCACGACACGGCGCAGGGGGCGCTCCTGACCCGGTGTGAGATGCCCCTCACCGCGACGCCCGGAGCACCGCCGGATGAGCGACACTGCCCAAGAGCCCCGAGACAGGACGACAGCCGTGGACCCGAACAATCAGCAGCAGATGAGCCGGCACCTGTGGTGGCGCGTCGGTTATTTCCTGTTCGCCATCCACCTGGTGGCGCTCGTCATGATCTTCGCCATGTCGCACGCCCCGAAGTAGCCGCATCACCGGCCACACCAACCACCCGAACGGCCCCGGCCCCGAACGGCGCGCCGGACCGGCCACCAGCGCTTCCGATGATCATTGCTCAGGGTTGACCCCCGTGATACACACAGTGAGACCAGTCGGTTCAATGGACGGAGTGCGCCCGGGCATCCACGCGACTCCCACGGGATCCGTCAAAGAAAGCCGCCAAGTCGACAGCTGACGGCCCGTTTGTCAGCGAAGATAGAGACTGACCTGTGCCGCAGCCGGCACGGGCACACAACTACCCATCAAGGGGCGGTGAGTTCACACATGTTCATTGCGGCCGAAAAAGGCGATATCACCACCATCATCGGCGGAATCGCCCCGGACTGGGGGCCGTTCGGGAGCCTGGGCAACGAAGCCCGCGTGATGATCGAGGTGGTCATGGCGGTGGCGATCCTGCTGTGCCTCGGCATCGCGATCTGGGGCGCCGCCAAACAGCGCATCGGCGCCACCGCGCTGCGCGACACCTTCAGCGCCGAACAGGGCAAGGGCCTGATCGTGGCCGGCCTGACCGGCGTCTTCATCATCGGCTCCCTGGGGACGCTGTTCACCATCGTCTACGGCATGGCGGTCTAGCGCGGCCACGCCCCAGGGCCCGCCGTGGCCGCCCGCGTGGTGCACACCACCGGGCCGCGCCCGTCCCGGGCCGCTCCCCCTGCGCCCCCGCCCGTCCTCTCTCCGCCGTCCCGTGCCTCCACCCGCTCCCACCGCCCGACCTCCCCTGCCGAGGCGACATGCTGACGCCCTCTCATGCCCGGCCCGACGGGTCCGCCGCCGGCGCCCTCGTCACCCCCGCCACCAGCGGACCGATTGGGCGGGCCGCTGTACGGGGACAGGTGGACCCGGAAGCAAGAAGGCGATGGCAACCAGGGAGCGGGCGATGAGTACAAATGACCCACAGTCCCCCATTCGCCTCTGCCGTACCGCATCTGAGGACCCGTCACGGTGAGATGTACTCGTACCGCTGCACCCGAGCTGCCGCCCGCGCGGCTACGGTCATATGAGGGCGGCACAACTACGGCACGCAGGGCGACGGCGGCAGAGGGGGCACAGGCGCGATGAGTCTCAGTGACGACGGCGGCTACGGCGGCGACGGCCACCGCGGTTCCGAGACGGGCCAGACACGGACCAGACTTCCCGACAACGACGGTGATCTCTACGGCTCGGGACGGCGGCCCCGCGCGGGCATGTCCAGCCGCAACCTCGTCACCATCGTCGGCGTGGTCGTCCTGCTGCTCGCGGCCATCGCCTTCGCCAACCGCGGCGGCAGCGGCAACAGCGAGACCCCCTCCGCCGACTCCCCCAAGGACGCCGGCCACACCCAGCCCACCGCCCCCACCGGCACCAAGCCGACCACCGGAAAGACCGGAGGAATCGCCTCGGGCTTCGCCAAGACGGAGCAGGGGGCGCAGTCGGCGGCGGCGAATTATGCGGTGGCGCTCTCCAGTGGCGGGATGTACAAGTCGGCCCAGCGCGACGCGATCGTTGACGCCGTCTACACCTCCTCTGCGGCCGCGGACCGCAAGGAAAGCCTGCGCAAGATCTACACGGACCCCAAGTTCCTCAGCAAGATCGGCCTCAAGGCAGACGGCAACGCACCCAGCGGGATGACCTTCGTCTCCCGGGCTAACCCGGTCGGGACGAAGGCCGAGAAGTTCGAGGGCACCACGGCCACGGTCGCCGTCTGGTATTCCACCCTGTTCGGCCTCGCAGGCCAGGGGTCCCAGAACCCGGTCGCGGAGAGCTGGTACACGTCCACGATGCACATGCAGTGGGTGAACGGTGACTGGAAGATCGCCGGCTTCACGCAGAAGGCCGGGCCCGCGCCGATCGGCGGCGACCAGACCGCCGCGACGGCCAAGGACATGTCCCAGGCCGTCCAAGGTTTCGGAGGGTTCACATATGCGAGGTAAAACCGGACGTCGCGCCCTCACTGTTGCCTCGGCGCTGACCGCTCTGCAGGCAACGCTGACGGTCCTCGCGACCCGCGCACTCGCTGCCCCCTCGCCCAAGCCGAGCGAGGGACCCTGCGATCTGCTCACGGACAAGGCCAAGGAGCTCTGCGAGCGACGGGGCGGCGGCGGTGGCAGCACACCCGGCCCCAGCGGCGGCGGTCTCTCCGACAACAACCCCCTGGACCCCCTCGACTCCCTGGCCAAGGGCTGTGCCAAAGCCGCCGCCTGGATTGTCGAGAAGCTTTCCGACGCGGTGAAGGCCACCTCGCAGGTGGACTTCACCAACACCGCCTTCCTGCGGCAGTACGCGGTCGTCTTCGCCGCCTCCACCATCCTCACCCTCGTCCTGTGGCTGCTGGCGGTCGCCAAGCGCGCCGTGCGCGGGGTGCGGCTCACGGAGGCGATCAGTGAGGCGGTCGGATTCCTCTGGCTGACCGTGCTCGCCTCCGCCTTCACCCCGCTCATCCTCTACACGATCGTCTCGGCGACCGACGGGGTCACCGAGATCATCGCGAAGGGCACCGGGGCGCAGACCGACACCTTCTTCGGGGCGTTCTCGCAGGCGCTCACGAAGGGCACGGACATCGGCGGCGGCCCGATCATGCTGATCGTGGTGTCGCTGGTGTCGGTCCTCGCCGCCGGTGTGCTGTGGCTGGAGCTGGTGATCCGGGCCGCGCTGCTGTACGTCGGGGCGCTGCTGGGCACCGTCGTCTACGCCGGGCTCGTCGACAAGAACATGTGGGGGCATGTGCGCCGCTGGGCGGGCATCATGATCGCGGTGATCATGGTGAAGCCGGTCATCGTGATCGTCCTCGGCATCGCCGGTGCGCTCTCCCACGACAAGGGCCCCAACGCCTTCTCCGCGGTCGTCTCCGGCCTCGCGATCATCGTCCTCGCCATCTTCGCCAGTGCGGTGATCTACCGCTTCGTCCCCGGCTTCGGCGACGAGATGGTCTCGGCCCGTACGAACAAGGGCCGGGCCACCGACGGCAGCCAGGCCGCCGCGATGATCTCCTCGCCCGCGGCGCTGGTGTCCCAGGGCATCAAGACCCACAGCTCCCGCAGGTCCGGCGGGGACGGCGGGCAGCCACAGGGCGCGCAGGGCGGCCAGTCCCGGCCGGCCGACGCGGTGGCCGGCGGTGTCACCGCGCACAGCTCCCGCACCGGCGGCGGCCGCTCCTCGGCACCCGCCACCCCCGCCCCCCGTACGAACCCCGGCCCGAGCAGCAGCTCCCGCACCGGCAAAACAGCAGGAGGTGAGGGGCGTTGAGCACGCAGTCCCACCCGATCGCGCCACGTCGCACCTATCTGATCGGCCGCGCCCGGCCCAACGCGATCGTCGGCAAGAACCGCGAGACCGGTGAGATCGCGCTGATCATCGTGGGGGCGTTCCTCGGCATGATGTGCGGGCTGCTGGTGCCCCTGCTGCCGCTGCGGATCGTGTCCCTCACCGGCTTCCCGATGCTGGGGCTCGCCCTCGTCTACGTGCCGTACAAGGGCCGTACGTTCTACAAGTGGTTCGAGATCCGGCGCAGCTTCCGCCGTACGGTCCGCCGCGGTGCGACCTACCGTTCCGGCGCCGCCGAGGCCGGCGTCCGGCTGGACGGCCGCGAGATCGAGATCGGCCCGCCGCCCGGCATCGGCCGGATCAACTGGCTCTCCGCCCCGTTCGGCCCCGACGAGATCGCGGTGCTGCTGCACGCCGACCGCAAGACGGTGACGGCCGCCATCGAGATCGAGGGGCCGGGCGTCGGCCTGCGCGACAGCGAGGACCAGGAGGCGCTGGTCGACCGCTTCGGGACGCTGCTCAAGCATGTGGCCAACGGCGACGGCTTCGTGACCCGGCTGCAGATGCTGGCCCGTACGCTCCCCGCCGACCCGGACGCGCACGCCAAGGACGTCGCCCAGCGCGGCGACCGCTCCTCCCCGGACTGGCTGCAGGAGTCCTACGACCAGCTCCAGTCGATGGTCTCGACCTCCTCCGAGCAGCACCGCGCCTACCTCGTCGCCTGTATGCACTACACCCGCGAGCTGGCCGCCGAGGCGCAGACCATGGCGCGCGCCGCCCGGATGCACCAGGGCGGGCTGCTGCGCAAGAAGCTGGACCGCGACGCCGGTCTCGCGGTCGTGATGGCCCGTGAGCTGACCGACATCTGCGCCCGGCTCGCCGAGGCCGACATCCGGGTCCGCCAGCCGCTGGGCCAGGCCCGGCTCGCCTCCCTCGTGCACTCCATGTACGACCCGGACCACCCCATCGACCACATCCAGGCGATGAGCAAGCGCAACGCCTGGCCGGCCGAGCTGGATGCGATGGAGCCGACGTATCTGCAGGCCAAGACGCGGGAGTCGACGACCCGCGCACCCTGGTGCCACGCCACCGCCTGGGTCAAGGAGTGGCCGCTGACCCCGGTGGGCGTCAACTTCCTCGCGCCCCTCCTGGTGCACACCCCGGACGTGATCCGTACGGTCGCGGTCTGCATGGACCTGGAGCCCACCGAGATCGCCATCGAGCGGATGCTCACCGAGAAGACGAACGACGATGCCGAGGCCAGCCGTGCCGCGAAGATGAACCGCGTCGTCGACCCGCGCGACGTCGCCCACCACGGCCGCGTCGACCAGCGCGGCGAGGACCTGGCGTCCGGCGCCGCCGGCGTCAATCTCGTCGGCTACCTCACGGTCTCCTCCCGCTCGCCCGAGGCGCTCGCCCGCGACAAGCGCACCATCCGCGCCTCGGCCGGCAAGTCCTACCTCAAGCTGGAGTGGTGCGACCGCGAGCACCACCGGGCGTTCGTCAACACCCTGCCGTTCGCGACCGGGATCCGCCGCTAAAGCCGCTGGGAGGCGCGTACGTCATGGCCATGCTCGATCCGCTCGGAGCGCTCACCGACGCGTTCACCAGCTTCCTGTTCGGGAAGGTGGAGACGACCCGGCTGCCCGTACGCACCTCCACCGGCCAGGCGCAGGCGGTCTATCTGCCCACCGCGGCCCCCGGCCTCGGCGACTCCGGCGTGATCATCGGCCGTGAGGTCTACAGCGGCAAGGGCTACATCTACGACCCCTTCCAGCTCTACGGGCAGCAGCTGCCGGCCCCGCACTGGCTGGTGCTCGGCGAGTCCGGCAACGGCAAGTCGGCGCTGGAGAAGACCTATGTGCTGCGGCAGTTGAGGTTCCGTGACCGTCAGGTCGTGGTGCTCGATGCCCAGGGCGAGGACGGCGTCGGCGAGTGGAACCTCATCGCCCAGGAGCTGGGGATAACCCCCATCCGCCTGGACCCGACGGCCGCTCTCAACGGCGGCATCCGCCTCAACCCCCTCGATCCGTCGATCACCACCACGGGCCAGCTGGCCCTGCTGCGCACGATCATCGAGGTGGCGATGGGCCACGGCCTGGACGAGCGCTCCGGCTTCGCCCTCAAGGTCGCCCATGCCTACGTCACCGAAACCATCACCGACCGGCAGCCCGTCCTGACCGACATCGTCGAGCAGCTGCGGCACCCGGAGGCGGAGTCGGCGGAGTCGATGAATGTCGACATAGACGACGTCCGGGCCTGGGGCCTGGACGTGGCGCTGGTCCTCGACCGGCTCGTCGACGGTGACCTGCGCGGGATGTTCGACGGCCCGACCTCGGCGGGCATCGACCTCGACGCACCGCTGATCGTCTTCGACCTCTCGCACATCGACCGCAACTCCATCGCGATGCCGATCCTGATGGCGATCGTCGGCGTCTGGCTGGAGCACACCTGGATCCGCCCCGACCGCAAGAAGCGCATCTTCCTGGTCGAAGAGGCCTGGCACATCATCAACTCGCCCTTCGTCGCCCAGCTCTTCCAGCGGCTGCTGAAGTTCGGCCGACGGCTCGGCCTGTCGTTCGTGGCCGTCGTCCACCACCTCAGCGACGTGGTCGACGGCGCCGCCGCCCGGGAGGCCGCGGCGATCCTCAAGATGGCCTCGACCCGCACCATCTACGCCCAGAAGGCCGACGAGGCACGCGCCACGGGCCGGGTACTGGGCCTGCCGCGCTGGGCCGTCGAGATCATCCCGACCCTCACCCCCGGCATCGCGGTCTGGGACGTCAACGGCAATGTCCAGGTCGTCAAACACCTCATCACCGAGGCCGAGCGCCCGCTCGTCTACACCGACCGGGCGATGACCGAGTCGTCCGCGATGCCGACGGACGAGGCGCGCGCCCTCCAGGCGGCGGCGGACGCCGAGGCCGAGGCGCGCGCCGAGGCCATGGCGATGGAGCGGCAGTGGAGAGACGAGTCGAGCGAGACGGTGGCGTGACGCGCGGATACGACGAGGAACGGGGCGGCCGCGGCTACCGCGACGCGCCCGGCGGGCGGGGGCGCGGCATCCCCGACTCCCTGCTGGTCGGGCTGCTCGCCTTCCTGCTGGGCCTGACCCTCCTGGTGTGGACCGCGACCGGCCTGGCCGGCCTGTTCACGCACGGCGCCTGGCCCGACGGCGTCACCTACCCCGGTACGCCGATGGCGCTGCGCCACCTGGTCTCGGCGCCGCACGACCTCGCCGCCGCCTGGCCCGACACCCCCAAGGGCCAGCTCTCCGGGTACGGCCTGTTCTGGGGCATCCTCATCGGCGAGCTGATGGTCCTGCTGGTCCTGGTGATCTTCGCCCTGGGGACGGTCACCCGCTATCGCGCGGTCCGCTCGGCACGGCGGGCGAAGGCCAGGCAGGCTCGGGAGGCGGCCTACGACGCACGCGCGACGGAACGGGACGCGCGGCCGACCGGGAAGGCCGGAGAACCCCGGACGCCTCGGGAGCCCCAAGAGCCCCGGGAGACGGCCCGTACCGCCCCGGAGCCCGCGGCGGCGCCCAGCGAGGACGCACCCGCCGGACCGGCCACCCCCGCCGGACCGGCCGTCCCCACCACACCCTCCGCCCCGTCCGTACCCCTCGGCCCCTCGGCGACCACCACGGCCATGGCCACCGGCCCCGTCCCCGAGCAACGCACCGCTCCCCCGGCAGCCCCGGCGCTCCCGGGGGCCGGGACGACCGGCCCGCACGCCGAACCCGCCCTCCCCCGCCTCCAGTTCGCCACCGACCGCACCGTCACCCTCGCGGCGTCCCTCGCCGCCGCGACCGCCGCCCCGGGCCCCCTGATCGTCGCCACGACCGACCCCGTCCTCTGGGCCGACACCAAGGACGCCCGCGCCAAGCTCGGCCCGGTGCTGACCTACGACCCCACGCACCGCCTCGACACCCCGGCCCGGCTGCGCTGGTCACCGACCTCCGGCTGTACGGACCTCGCCACCGCCACCGCCCGTGCCACCGCGCTGCTGGCCCCCGTACGCCCGGCCGGCGCCCTGGACTCGGCCGTCGCGGACGCCGCCCAGACCCTGCTGCGCTGCTGGCTGCACGCCGCCGCGGTGGACGGCCGCCCGTTCCGCCAGCTGCACCGCTGGGCACACACCACCGGCGCCGCCCAGGAACCCGTACGCATCCTGCGCACCAGCGCCAAGGCCTCCGGCGGCCAGGCCGGCGAGCTGGAGTCGGTGCTGACCGCCCACCCCGAACGCCGGGAGGCCGCCCAACAGTTGGTCGGCCGCGCACTGACCGCCCTCTCCTCGATCCATATCCGGGACGCCTGCAATCCACTTCGAGCAGATTCAGTCATCCTCGAATCATTTATCGACGAGGGGGGAACGCTGTACGTGGTAGGCGATCCCATCGAGGATCCGCGTACCGACCCGGGTGCGATGCCGCTGCTCACCGCACTCCTCTCGCACGTGGTCGAGCACGGCCGCCGCATGGCCGAACGGTCATCTGACGGTCGGCTCGACCCACCACTCACCCTCGTCCTGGACGACATCGCGGCCCTCGCCCCGCTGCCCGCCCTCCCCGGCCTCCTCGAAACGGGCCGCGGCCGCGGCCTGCTGACCCTGGCGACCATGCGCTCCCGCGAACAGGCCCGCGCCCGCTGGCCACATCACTCCCTCCCGGCCTGACCGACGCCGACCTGCTCCGCCACCTCCGGCCAGTGCCCGGCGACGTAGAAGTGACCACCGCCCGGAAAGATCCGCATCCGGAAGCCCCCGACGGTGTGCCGACGCCAGGCGCCCGCGTCCTCGACGGCGACCAGCGGATCGGCGTCACCGACGAGCACGGTCACCGGCGTTCGCAACGGCGGCCCCGGCCGGTGCCGGTAGGTCTCCACGGCCTTGTAGTCGCTGCGCACCACGGGCAGGGACGTCGCCAGCACCGCGCGGTCCTCCAGGAGCCGCGGGTCGGTGCCCGCGGTCCGCCGGATCTCCTCGACGAGTCCGTCGTCGTCCCGCAGGTGGACGGTGCCGTTCCTGACGCGCGACGGGGCCCAGGCACTGGAGGCGATCAGCCGGACGGGCCGGGTGGCGCCCTCCTGCTCCAGCAGCCGGGTCACCTCGTACGCCACCAGCGCGCCCATGCTGTGTCCCAGCAGGGTCAGCGGCCGGCCGGTGAGCGGTGCCAGCGCCTGGTACGCGCCGGCCGCCAGCTCCGTCACCTGCTCGATACGCTCTTCGCGGAGCCGGTCGTGGCGGCCCGGGTACCGCACCGCCAGCACCTCGTACGGGTGGTCCTGCGCGGCTGGTGAGGCGGCGAGGGCCGTGGCGAGCGGCCGGAAGGCGCCCGCGCCACCGCCCGCGTGCGGAAAGCAGACCACCCTCCCCCAGGCCGCCGAGGAGCGGGGAGGGGGCCCGAGCGCCCCGGCCGGGCGCCGCCCCAGCCTGCGCAGCCATGGACTACATGCCACGGGTGTAGCCCCCGTCGACGGTCAGGCTCTGCGCCGTGATGGCGGCCGCGCGGTCGGACACCAGGAATCCGATGAGCTCGGCGGCCTCCCGTGCCTCGACGAGCCGGCGCAGCGGGATGCTCTTACGGGCCTGGCGCAGCATCCGCACCGGGTCCGCGCCGATCTCGTCCGCCTGGGCGGCGAGTTCTCGTCGGAGCATGGGGGTGTCGATCCAGCCGGGCAGGACGGCGTTGACCGTGATCCCACGGGCGGCGAGATCGAGGGCCAGTCCCTTGGTGTAGCCGATCAGGCCGTGTTTGGAGGCGCAGTAGGCGGTGTTCCGCATCTTGCCGGCCTTGCCGAGGATGGAGGACACGTTGACGATGCGCCCCTTGTCGACGAGGTGTTCCAGACAGGCGGCGGTGACCGCGAAGGTGCCGTGCAGATTGATGTCGAGCACCCGCAGCCAGGTGGTCTCGTCGTCGGGGCCGTTCTCGTCGGCCACCCCGGCGTTGTTGACGAGGATGTCGAGCCTGCCCGCGGCCCGGAGTGCGGTGCGCAGCCGGGTGCGTACGAGGGCGCGGTCGCGCAGGTCCACGGGGACCGGCACGACGTCGGCGCCCAGGTCGTGTACTTCCTTGACGACGGTGTCCAGGAGGGCGGCGTCCCGGTCCAGCAGGATCAGACGCGCGGCGCCGGACGCGGCCAGCAGGAGGGCGACCTCGCGGCCGATGCCCTGGGCCGCGCCGGTGACGACGGCGGTCCGGCCCGTCAGTTCGCCGGGCTCCGGCGGGCCGGCGGGCCGGTCCTGTGCGGTGGGCCGGGGGTGTGCGGTGGACTCGGGGTGGGTGTCGTATGCGTTCATGACCGGCCTCTCACGCCATCTTCAGTCCGCCGTCGACATGGAGTACCTCGCCCGTCGTGTAGGTGTTGCGGGGGCCGGCGAGGTGGACCACGGCATCGGCGACGGTCTCGGGTTCGGCGTAGCTCTTCACCAGCAGCCGACGCATGATCTCGTCCTCGCCGTGGCTGCGGATGGCGTCGGTCATCTCGGTGTTGATCACGCCGGGGGCGACGGCGTTCACCAGGATGCCGCGGGAGGCGAGTTCCACCGCCATCGCCTTGGTGAACGCCTCCAGGCCACCCTTGGCCGCCGCGTAGTTGGACTGGCCCCGGCCGGGTTTGGAGGCGGCGGAGGAGGAGATGTTGACGATCCGTCCGTAGCGCCGGCGGAGCATGAGGGGCGCCACGGCCTGCACGGTGAGCATCGGGGCGATCAGATTGGTGGCCAGCACCTGCTCGATGTCCTCGAGGCTCTGGTTGACCAGCAGTTCGTCGCGGGTGATGCCGGCGTTGTTGACGAGCACATCGATCCGCCCGAAGGACGCGCGGACGCCGTTCACGATCGTCTGCGGCACCTTGGGGTCGGAGATGTCTCCCTGGTAGAGCTCGACCTTGCGGCCCAGCCCGGCGATCCGCTCGGCGACCTGTTCCGCCTCGGTCGTGGCGCTGCGGTAGGTGAGCGCGATATCGCATCCGGCCTCCGCGAGCCGTACGGCGATCGCGCGGCCGATGCCCCGGCTTCCGCCGGTCACCAGCGCCACCTGGCCTTCGAATTCCATGGCGTCCTTTCCAGTCCGTGGGGGGGAGTCTGCGGGTGCGGGTGCGGGTGCCGCGTCCGGCCGTCCGGGCGCGGCACCCGCACCTCACACCGAGTGCGCGCTCTTGTAGTCGGCGAGCCGCAGACCGTGCGCCTCGGCGAGCGCCGCGATGTCGATGACCTGGCGGCGGCTGATGTTCCCGTAGGAGTAGTGGTGGTCGAGGCCGGCCAGACCCATCAGCGCGGTCTCCGCCATGCAGGCGAACAGCTGGCCCGCCTCCAGGAAGGCTCGTGCCGAGGGGTGCAGGCTCTCGCCGTTCGGCGTGGCGACGATGCCGCCGAGCAGGTACGCCAGGTCGGGACGCTGTGCGGCCAGATCCGGCACCGCGTTGTTGGGTACGGCGATATCGCAGACGACGGCGTTCGGCGCGAAGTGCTCGCCGGTCAGGAACGGTTCGGGGCTGTTCGAGGCGCACAGCACCAGCTGTGCCTCGCGCAGCGCTGCGCTGTCCTGGGTGACCGTGAGGAACGGGTCCGTCCCGTAGCGCTCCTCCAGATACGCGGCGATCGCCCGGCCCCGGCCCGTATCGTCGGCAGGCCCCTCGGCCAGCCATTTGGTGATCAGCGGCTCCTCCGCCAGCCGCGCGGGGATGCCGGCGAGCTCGCCGCCGGCCGCGATCCGTGACCAGCATTCCTGGTAGATGCCGTGCACGGTGTCGCGCAGCCGCCCGGCCGAACCGTCCCGGCGGCTGCCGACCAGCACGATGCGACCGAGCCGCTCGGCGAACAGCTGGCTGTAGACCGAGGCGATGTTGCCGGCCGCGCCGACCACGGCCAGCGTGGCGTCCTCGACCTGCCAGCCGCGGTCGGCCGCGCCCCGCTCCATCGCCTGCACGCCCATCGCGACGGTCAGCGCGTTGCCGGAGGTCAGGGCGATGCCCGGGACCTTCAGCGAGGTGCAGTTGTGGGTGACGATGGAGGTGTACATCCCCAGGCCCGCGACCTCGCAGCCGTCCTCGCGGGCCGCGCGCACGCGCTCCTCGATGTCCGCGCGGATCCCCGCGACATCGCCGCCGGCGAGGTAGCCGGCCATCTGCTCGGACCCCACCATCAGCGGGTAGAGGGAGAATTCGACGGCGCTGCCGAGCGGGGAGTCGATCCGGACGCCGGGGTAGGGCGCCGCCTTCTTCACCGGGTCCATGCCGAGCACGAAGGAGCGCAGCGCCGCGTCGCTCAGGTCGGCCAGCGCCGGGTCCACCTGCCGCAGATGCGCGGGCTCGATGAGGTGGTTGAGGAACGCGACCTTGCGGACCGGCCCGGTCACCGGGCGCCGCTCGCCCTGCTCGTACCCGGCGATCGCGCCCCGGAAGTCCCTGATCTCCGCGCGCGGTTTGGCGATCCTGCGGTCGGTGGCCGGGTGGACCAGATGCAGGGTGTCCTCGTAGCGCAGGATGCGGCAGAGCCGGTCCAGCGCGCCGCGCAGCCGCTCGATCTCCTCGTCCGTGAGGAAGGCGGACGGCTGGAGGCGCAGCACATTGCCGGCGCTGCCGGTCGGGGCGATCCGGATGCCTTCCTGCCGCAGCAGGTAGCCGGAGAGCAGATAACCGAGCGAGCCGGTGTACGCACTGCCGCGCAGCACCATGGACCGGGCGCCGGCCTGGTCGCGCAGCTGGACGCCGAGGAACAGGCCCTTGCCGCGGACGTCCTCGATGATGTCGGGGTAGGCGGCCCGCAGCTCCTCGAGCATGCCGCGGAGCCGCTCGCCGCGCTCGGTGACCTGCCGGTAGACCTGTCCGTCGTCGGCCTCCAGCATCTCGACGACCTTGTGCGCGATCGACGAGGAGAAGTCGTCCATGGCGAACGTCGAGCTGTGGATCAGATCGAACTCGCCCTGGTACAGGGACCGGCGCACCAGCATCGCGGAGATCTTGGCGAGGCCGCCGCCGAGCGACTTGGACAGCGTGTAGTAGTCGCCGCGCAGCCCGATGAGCGAACTGGCCAGGAACGCGCCACAGCGCCCCGTGCCGCTCTGCACCTCGTCGATGATCAGCGCGGTGCCGGCCTTGTTGCAGAACAGCCGGATGGCCCGGCCCTGCTCCGTGGTCAATGCGTGGATGCCGCCCTCGCCCTGCACCGGCTCGACCATGAAGGCGGTGATGACCGGGAAGTCCCGCTCGACGATCCGCACCCGCCCCTCGACGGTCTCGGTGTCGAGCAGCACCACGCGCTCGTCGTCGGCGATCCGGTCCAGCAGCTCCGGCCGGTCCATGGGCACGAAGCGCACCCGCGTACCGAGGTTCTGGAACGGGGCGCGGAAACCGCTGTTGTAGGTGAGCTGGACGCTGCCGACGAGCTTGCCGTGGAAGGAGCGCTCCAGCGCCAGGAACAGCGGCCGGGTGGTGAGCGCCGCCGCGTTGTGGGCCTCGACCGCGGCCAGCAGCCCGTCGATATCGTCGGTCCGCGGCGTCTGCGCGCGGACGGCCGGCAGGTGGAAGGCGTCCGCGTCGACGTGGGCTTCGCCGCGGCGTACGGCCTCCCGGGTGGTCTCGGTGTGCGCGGCGATCTCGTCGGCGAGCGCCGTGGCCTTGCGCACCCGGACGAGTTCGGCGTGTTTGACGGCCGCCTCGACGGCCTCGGCGCCGCTGTTGCCGAAGGTGGCGACGTACGGCTCCTTGACCGAGGTCTCCCGCCGGACGGCCTCGCTGAGTGCCGCGCCGAGCCGGCCGGCCTCGCCGCGCAGCGAGAACTGGGCGTGCACGGGACGGTTCTCGTCGAGCAGGGCCCGGGCGTGGGCGACGATCTCGGGATGGTTGTGGCCGAGGATCAGGGACCCGTAGCCGCCCATGAGGTCGAGGACCGGGACGTCGGCCCCCTGCTCGTCGCGGTAGTGGAGGGTGTTGCCCTCGGCGCGGACGTAGGTGACGTCCAGCCCCAGTGCGGCGAAGAGCCGCCCCATCTCGGGCTGCACGAATTCGGTGAACTGCGACATGGTGTGTGGTGGTCCCCTCGTGCGTCAGGACGTGTGCGGCCGCTGGGCGAGCACGGCTCCGGCGAATCCGTTGAACGTGCTGTGCAGACTCAGGACGGAGTCGATCCGCCGCTTCCTGGGCGCGCCCATCACGAAGTCGGTGGCATCGTCCGGCGGCGTCCGCAGATGCGCGATCGGCGGCAGCTCGTCGGCCTCGAACAGGGCCGGTGCGAGGGCGAGTTCCGCCAGGGGCCCGGCGGCACCGAGCGTGCCGGTGACCGGGCGCAGCGAGGTGACCGGCACCCCGCTGTCCTTCAGCAGCGCCCGCAGCAGCTCGGCCTCGGCGGCGTCGTGGCGGACCGTGCCCTTGCCGTCGGCGAGCACCGCGCCCAGCGTGTCGGGCGTCAGGCCGTGGGCGGCCAGCAGATCGCGGGGCCCTTCGGCGAGGGCGGAGGGGCCGATACCGCCCTCCACCGCGGGCCGCAGTGTGGCGCCCAGGATCTCCACCAGCGGCCGTGCGCCGCGCCGTGCGGCGTCCCCGGCCCGCTCCAGCACGAGCGCGACCGCGCCCTCGGCCAGGACCGTGCCGTCCCGCTCGGCATCGAAGCTGCGCAGCGCCGCGCCGCCGCGGCCGCCCGCACTCAGATGCCCGGCCCGGTACTGCGCGGCCAGCTTCAGGGGCTCGTTGAAACTGCCGGCACCGACCACCAGGGCGGTGTCGCACTCTCCCTGGCGGAGGGTGAAGGCGGCCCGCTGCAGGGCACCGAGCGCGGCGCCCGCGTCCTGGACGAACGCGGCGCAGTCGCCGCGGAACCGCTGGGCGATGCTGATCAGGGCGAGGGTGTTGTTGTTGAGCGCCCTGATGACGGTGAACGGGTTGAAGGTGGCCGCGTTGCCGAACGCCTCCGCCACCAGGCGCTGCAGATCCACCCCCGCCTGGGCGGACGGATCCGAGCGGGCCTTGTCGAGCGCCTTGTGGAAGGCCGCCGCGCTCAGCTCCGTGGAGTCGTCCTGCGCGACATAGAGCCCGCGCCGCTCCTCGGGGATCGACTGCCAGCCCTCGCCCGCCGCGTCCATGGCGTCCTGCGCGGCAAGTACGGCCTCGAAGGTGAACGGGGTGCCGAACTTCCGCAGTTTGTGGGGAACGCTCTCCCGGCTCTGCTCCTGGAGTTCGTCGGGGACATGGCCGAAGTGGGTGATCTTCCGGGTCCGTACGTAGGGGTCCCGGTAGGGGGACAGGGCCGGCCGGGCGTCGCGCCACGCCGACCACAGGGCCTGCGGGCCGCGCCCGGTGGGCAGCACCGCCCCGATGCCGGTCACCACGATCGCGTCGTCGAAAGGGTTGGTCGTCGGGATGTCAGTGTTCATAGCCACGCACCACCAGACTGGCGTTGAGTCCGCCGAAGCCGAAGGAATTGCTCACTGCCACCGACACCTCCTGGTGCCGGGCCTTGTCAGGGACGTAGTCGAGATCGCAGGCCGGATCCGGGTTCTCCAGATTCAGCGTCGGGGGCACGATGCCGTCCCGTACGGACAGCACGGTGGCGATCAGCTCGGGCGCGCCGGCGGCGGCGATGAGGTGGCCGAGCATGGTCTTGTTGGCCGTGACCGCCAGCTTCCGGTAGTGCCCGCCCCCGGCGAAGACGTCCTTGATCGCACGGGTCTCGATCGGGTCGTTGAGCGGAGTGGAGGTGCCGTGCGCATTGACGCAGTCCACCTCGCCGGGCTCCACCGCCCCGTCGGCGAGCGCCCGGCCCATCGCCAGCGCGGCGCCCTTGCCCTCCGGGTGCGGTGCGGTGACCTGGTACGCGTCGAGGGAGCTGCCGAACCCGGCCACCTCGGCGTAGATCTGCGCACCGCGCCGCCGGGCACTCTCCTCGCTCTCCAGCACCAGCATCGCCGCGCCCTCCGCGGCCACCAGACCGCTGCGGTCCCGGTCGAAGGCCCGGCACAGCCGGTCCCCGAACAGCTCCGACGTCGACGGCGCACCGAGCAGGTGCAGACCGGTCATGGTGGGCAGGTTCAGCACCGAGTCGGCGCCGCCCACCAGCATCGCGTCCACCTCACCGCGCCGGATCATCCGGAAGCCGTGGCCGATGGCATGAGTGGCCCCGGCGCAGGCGGTGCTGAAGTTGAGCGCCGGCCCGCGCAACCGGTGGCGGGCGGCGATCCCGGTGGCCAGCGCGTCATTGGTGCAGAACAGGCCGCTGGCGCGGTCCAGTTCGGCACGCCGGGCGTAGAGCGTCTGCCAGCTCGGTGCGCCGTCCTCGTCGAGGGCGTGCAGGAGTTCGTAGGGATCCCGCTCCGGTACGCCCGAGCCGACGGCCGTGCCGACGCGCCCCGGCAGCCGTCCGTCGCCGCTGCCCCTGCCCGTGCCGGTACCGAGGCCCGTGCCGGTGTCGATACCGGCGTCCGCGAGCGCCTGCCCCGCGGCCGCCAGACCGAACCGCATCCGCCGCTCCATCGGCCGGTCCGGATCGGCGTCGGCCCCGTGGCACCGCGCGAACGCCTCGTCGTCGACCGGCGCCGCATAGCGCACCGGGAAGTCCTCGATACCGGGCAGCCGCCAGGCACGGATCGCCGAGCGGCCCGCGCACAGCCCCTCCCACATGGTCTGCCAGTCGAGCCCCAGTCCGCAGACGGCGCCCAGTCCGGTCACCACGACGCGCCGGGTCATGTCCCGACTCCTTCCAGTACGACGGCGCACACCTGACCGCGCGCGCCACAGGCGAGCACCAGCGCCCGGGGGGTCGGCAGTGCCTCCTCCCGCACCGCACCTCCGGCGGCCGCCAGGCGCCGGCCGCCGGCCAGCCCGTGCAGGGCGAGCAGGACATGGGCCAGTGGGTGGGCGGGGCCGAGCACGCCGGTGGCCCGCTCGGTGCCGATCACCGCGGGTCGCTCGACGGCATCCGCGAAGACCTCGTCGAGCGCGGCCCGCTGGGCCCGTTCGCCCTCCGCCGTCCACACGGCGTCGGGCAGCAGCCAGCCGATGCCGTCGGCGTCGGTCCGGGCCATCTCCAGCGCCGTGCGCACGGCCCCGGTGATCGCCGCGGTCCGCTCGTCGCCGTCGGCGCCGAACGCCCGCCCGTAGCCGGCCAGTCGGGCCGAGGGCGACCCTCCGTGATCCGGTGCGTCCTGTACGGGGACGTCACGGGCACCTGCCGCGAGGAGGAAGGCCGCGCCCTCACCGGGCGTGGCGCCGTTCCAGCCCAGCTCCTCGTACTGCGGGAACAGCAGCGGGTGGATCTTGGGGCTGACCGCTCCGACGACGGCCGCCTCGTTCTCCCCCTCGGCGACCGAGAGCACCCCGTCGATCAGGGCCTCCAGCCCCGCATCGGCGTACGGCGAGTACGCGGCCATGGCCCCGGTCAGCCCGAAGGCGGCCGAGATATGGGCGGCGGCGGTGCTGTTGAGGTGGGACAGTCCGCTGAACGGCGGGACCTCCCGGGCGAAGAGCGCCGCCACCCGGTCCGGCGAGCCGGCGGCCTGCCGCAGCCCGTCGAGCGCCGTGAACCGCAGCAACTCCTCGTCCACCGTGGGCAGTCCGAGGTAGAGCCCCCAGCGCTCGCCGCCCACCGGACCGCGTCCGGCCAGCGACAGCCGGGCGCCGTACAACGCCATCCGGGCCTGCTTCTCCGAGGTGCGCAGCACCCGCCGGTGCACGCCCAGCGCGGCGGCATCGGGGTCGTCGACGAGGAAGACGGCGTCCGCCCCGGGCCATGTCCCCGCCAGTGCTTCGTACGGCCGGCTGGTGTCCTTGCCGGCCACCAGGGCCTCCCACACGGCAGCCGGATCCGCTCCGGCCGCCGTGTATAAGCCGGGTGCGGTCAGCCGCACCGCATCGAGATGCGTCATCTGCGCGCTCACCCCGCCTGGGCCAGGATCAGGGAACAGTTCTGGCCGCCGAAGCCGAAGGAGTTCGAGAGCACGGCGGTCACCGGCGTACGGCGCTGCTCGGTGACGATGTCCAGTCCGCGCGTCACCTCGTCGGGTTCGGCGAAATTGAGCGTCGGCAGTACGGACTGCCGCTGCAGGCTGAGCACCGAGAGCACCGCTTCGGCCGCACCGCTGTTGGCCAGCGAGTGGCCCATGGCGGACTTGTTGCCGGTGACCGGGATGCCGGCGGCCCGCTCCCCGAACACGGTGTGCAGGGCCGCGGCCTCACAGGTGTCGTTGGCCTCGGTCGAGGTGCCGTGCGCATTGACGTGGTCGATGTCGCCCGGGGTGAGTCCGGCGTCGGCGAGGGCGGCCCGCATGCACTGCGCGTAGTCCGAGCCGTCCCGCGAACTGGACGTCATCTTCACCGCCTCGGTCACCCCCGCGTAACCGGCGATCCGGGCCAGGACGCGGGCGCCGCGGGCCTCGGCGTGCGCCCGCGACTCCAGCACCAGGAACGCGGCGCCGTCGCCGATGACGAACCCCGAGCGGTCCTTGTCGAAGGGCCGGCTGATCCGCCCGGCGTCCCGCCCGTCGTACGGGGCGAGCGCGCCCACCCCGTAGAAGGCGGTGACGGAGGTCAGCGTCGTCAGGCTCTCGGCGCCGCCCGCGAGCGCCACGTCGAGCGCCCCGCTGCGGATGTAGCGGTAGGCACTGCCGATCGCCATCCCGCCCGCGGCGCAGGCGTCCGCGTGCGTCTCCAGGACACCGGCCGCGCCGAAGTAGTCGGCGAGCCGCACGGTGGCGGTGTCCGGCTGGATCCGCTCGTAGTGCTCCGGGTCGGTCCCGCCCGCGTCCAGATAGCCGTCCAGGTCCAGTGCGCCGGCCTCGAAGTCCACATGGCGGGCCAGGCCGTCGAGTTCGGCCGGCTCCATGACCATCCGGTTGCAGGCGAGGAAGACGCCGCCCCGCTCGGTGTCGAGCCGCCGCGGCAGCCCGCTGCGCTCCCATGCCTGGGCAGCGGCGTGCCAGGCGAGGACACCGGCCGGCCCGAGGGCCCCGGCCTCCTCCGGCACCGCGTCCTCCAGGGCCGCCCTGACCCGGGGGTCGATATGCGCCGAGACGGCGCAGGGCACGCCCCATTCCTTGTGGAGGGGGTGCTCGGTGATGAGCGTGTGCCCCTGGGCGAGATGGTCGAACAGCGCCTCGGGGTCGGTCAGCCGGCCGGCGACCAGGCCGATGCCGGTCACCACGACCTCCTGCCCGTCCCCGGTGGGTATGTGGGGGTTCACTTGCTTTCCTTTCGCACGACTCGCACGACAAGCGGCGTCTTGCACCAGCAGCCCCCTCAGCCGACGGGCTGCGCGTGCCCCAGCGCCTCCAGCGCCGTACGGACGCCGTCGGCCATCACCTCGTCGCCCGCGGCCGGCTCCAGCGCGACCCCGCAACCGGCGCACTGGGCCTTGCCGGAGACGGCGATCTGCGCCTTGTCGGCGGCGCACTCGGTGCAGACCTCGGGGAGGTGGTCGAAGAGGGTGTGGGTGAAGGCGGCCCAGTGCGCGCTGGTGGCCGCCGCGGCGACCTCGTACGGGCGCATCCCGGCGTGCACCTGCTCCACGGAGTAGCCGAACGCGCTGCGCCGCAGCACCTCGGCGGCCAGTTCGGAGATCCCGCCGCGATCGTCGTAGAGCTGCTCCGAACCGCCGAGTGCCTTCGCCAGCAGGTCGAGCACGTTCGACTTGGGCAGCGCCACGCCGAGCTTGGTCTCCATCTCGAAGCGGAATTCGACCAGGTCGAGCGATTCGGCCCCCAGGTCGGCGACCAGGGTGGCATCCGGGGTGATGTCCTCGGGACTGCTGCCCAGCACCTGGGCCAGGCCCGCTCGCACAACCTCGTGGATCTGCTCTGCCTCGAAGGGGTTCTGCATGATTCTCTCCTTATTTCCGAGCACTCTGAAGCCACCTTTTACCGGCCATGGAAAATGCCGGAAAAGGGCAGCAGAAAATGGCATCACGAAAAGCCGGAAAACCCACGGCGAAAAATCCGAACAGGACCGATTCCCGTCCGATCGAGCCGTTTCTGGATTCACATCAGGCATGCCGGAACCGACCGTCGACCGATTACCGACAGATGAGTCGAATGAATGGGCAAAGCCCGTCAGAGGCCGTAAGTTGCCACCGCAACCAGCGCACTCGACCTACGGACACAGAAGACCGGGACACACTTCCGCACAGCGGGAAGTCCCGTTTTCAGACGCTGATGAAGTCGCTATACATGCCGTTCCCCCGTAGCAAAAGATCCCCCGATGCCTGTTTACACAGGAACAGGCCACTTTTCTTCGGCGAGCACCTCGTCGTACTCCACCACAAGGCCTGCACCGCCCCTTTGATGGGCGCGATAAAAACGCTACCAGAGCCACATTGGACCGTCACGGGATTGTGCGATAGGTCACGTGACCAAGTCGATTCCCGAAGGGGTCGACAACAGAGGTTCCATGGTAATGAAAAACTTTACGCGCAATTCACGTACCCGAGGGTTCGGTTCCACTGGCGATCATCCGCTCGCCCCGCAGCCGACGGGCATACGCCGACAGCAGTCGCCCCTGCTCCACACTCACCGCGCCGACCAGCCGCCCGTCACGGTAGTGCGCCTCCAGCACCGCGCCGCCGGCCGGATCCCCGGCCTCGGCGACGGTCCGGTCACCGGTGCCCGGCAGCCCCACCGACTTGATCCGCAGCCCGAACGCCGTCGTCCAGAAGGAGGGGACATGGTCATACGGCTCGGCGGCCGCCGGACCGGCCAACAGATTGCGCGCGGCCAGCTCGCCCTGCGCGGCCGCATTGCTCCAGTGCTCCAGCGCCACCGGCCCGTCCGCCGCCCGTACCGCATCGCAGCACGCGGCGTCCCCGGCCACCACCACCCGCGGATCCGGCGCCCCCGACCCGCCCCCGGACCGGGCGAACAGCCGCTCATCACAGTGGATCCGGCCGGACGGCAACGCCAGCCCCGACTCCGCGAGCCAGTCCGTCGCCGGCACCATCCCGATCGCCACCACCACGAGCGGCGTCGGCAGCACACTGCCGTCGACGAGCTCCACGGCGACGACCCGCCCGCCGTCGTCCCGGAAACCCCGCACCCCGGTCCCCAGCCGCAACACCACCCCCGCACGGCCCGCGGCCTCGGCCACCACCCCGGACACCGTGCCGCCCAGCGCCCGCAGGGGCCGGCCGAACGGCTCCACCAGCGTGACCCGCACCCCGAGCCCGCTCAGCGAGGACGCCAGCTCCACCCCGACGAACCCGGCACCGACGATGACCACCTCGCGGGCCCCACCGTCCACTTCGGCACGTAATCGACGGACATCGTCGAGACCCCGCACGGTCAGCACCCCGGCCCGCGGCACAGCCCCGGACCACGCCCTGGCCTTGGCCCCGGGCGCCAGCACCACCCCGTCGTACGGCAGCTCCGCACCGTCGGCCAGCCGCACCCGGCGCCGCTCCCGGTCGAGCCCGACGGCCGCGGTCCCCCGTACCCAGCGGGCGCCGAGATCCTCGGCGCCCGCCAGCCGGACATCCGCCTCCGTCATCGTCCCCGAGAGCAACTGCTTGGTCAGCGGCGGCCGGTCGTAGGGCAGTTCCCGCTCGTCCGACACCACCGTCAGCCGGCCGGCGAACCCCTGCGCCCGCAGCGACTCACCGGCCCGCACCCCCGCCAGGCCCGCCCCCACCACCACGACCTCGCGCAAGGTGTCAGGACCCCTCGACCGAGATGGCGCGCACCGGACACGCCCGTGCCGCGGCCGCGACCTTGCCCGCCGACCCCCGCGCCGCCTCCGGCGCGACCACCAGCCGCTCCTCGTCGTCCAGCGCGAACACCTCGGGCGCCACCAGGGCGCATTGCCCGAGCCCGTCGCACAGCCCGTGATCTACCGTGATCTTCATCGTTCCCCCAACTCCCCTACGCCGGCACGCCGGTCATCAGCGCGCATACCGGAGCGGCAGCTCGACCAGCCCGCGGATCGCGTCCGACGGCAGCCAGCGCACCTCTTCGGCCGGCACCGCGAGTTCGAGCGTGCCGAAGCGCCGCAGAATCTCGGTCAGCGCGATCGTCGCCTCCTGGCGGGCCAGCCGCTGCCCCAGACAGAAGTGCGGCCCCAGGCCGAACGCGAGATGCTGCGCGGTCGCCCGGCCGATGTCGAAGGAGTGCGGATCGGCCCGCACCTCGGTGTCGCGGTTCGCCGCGTTCAGCAGGAACCGGACCAGCTCCCCCTTACGGATCGTCACTCCCCCGGCCTCGATGTCCTCCCGCGCCACCCGGTTGACCGTCGTCATCGCGGAGCCCCGGAACCGCAGCGCCTCTTCCACCACCGCGCCGACCAGCGACGGATCGCGGCGCACCGCGGCCAGCTGCCCGGGGTGGGCCAGCAGATCGTGCAGCGCATTGGCCAGCAGATTGGTGACCGTGTCATGGCCGGCGATCAGCAACACCGCGGCGAACGACGACAGTTCCTCGTCGGTCAGCGCACTCCCGTCCTCGAACCGGGCGGCGATCAGCTCGCCGAGCAGATCCTCGGTGGGCCGTTCCCGTTTGGCGCCGATCAGACCGATGCAGTAGCCGAACAGCTCCACGGCGGCCGTCTGCATCGCCTCCATGGAGGGCGCGGCGGAGATGTCCATCGCCCACTTGCGGAACGGGTCCCGGTCCTCTGCCGGCACCCCCAGCAGCTCACAGATCACCTCCAGCGGCATCGGATACGTGAACTCCTCGATGAAGTCCGCCGTACCGCTCTCCCCCAGCCCGTCCAACAGCTGCCGGGTGATCTCCGCGATCCGCGGCTCCAGCTCCCGTACCGCCCGCGAGGCGAAGGCCGCGGTCACCAGCCGGCGGTTCCGCGCATGGCCGGGGTCGTCCTGCTCCAGGAGCATCACGGCCATCCCCGGGACCAGCGCCCCGTGCGGCGCATGGGTGTGTACATCGTTGGACAGCCGGGGATCGCTCAACAGCTCGCGCGTCAGCGACGCCCCGAGCACCGTCCAGGTCTCCTGCTGATTCAGCTGGCGGGTGCGGATGATGCCATGGCTCTTGGCGAGCCGGTCGAGCTCCTGCTCCAGGCCCGCCGTCGCGGCGAGCTCGGCCAGGTCCACTACCTCGGTCATACGGGATCCCCCCTCAGTGATTCACCTCTGACGGCGCACCGGCCGGCCCGCAGTGCCGCACGGGCCGGACGGCGGCGCCCCGCCCCGGGCGCTCAGTCCCGGAGCAACTGCACGGCACAGCGCGCGAGCTGCGCGTCCATCGCGGCCGACCGGCTGCCGGCGATACCCGACCGCATCAGGGCCGCCCCCTCGACCAGCGCGACAAAGGTCTCGGCCCGGGCCCGGCAGAGCTCGTCCGGCCAGTCCGGCCGCCCCTGCTGGACGAATGCCTCCACGTGCGCGACGTACTTCCGGTAGAACTCCCGGACCACCGTGGCGATCTCGTCGTCCCGGGCCGCCAGCGCCCACACCTCGACATAGAGCCGCACCAGCCGCGGGTCCTCCTGCTCGGCGAGGACCACCGCCACCACCTCGTCGGGGTCCGCCGCCCCCTCGGGGGTCCCGACGGCCGACGGATCGTCGCGCACCATCCGCAGCCCCGTCGTCTCGGCCAGCCGCTCCAGCGACCGGTCCAGCGCCCGCTCCAGCACCGCCTTGATCAAGTCGGCCCGGGTGGGGAAGTAGTGCTGCAGATGGCCGACCCGCACTCCGGCCTCACCGGCGATGGCCCGCAGCGAGGCGTCCGCCCCGCTGGCCACCAGCACGGTCTCGGCCGCGTCCAGCAGACTCGTCCGCCGGATGCTCCCCTGCCGTGTCAGCGTCGAGGCCTTGCCCGCGCCCGGCTCCTTCTCCTCGCTCATGCCACCTCGACCCTGACGCCCGCCTTCTCCACTGCGGAGACGACATCCTGCGGAAGCGGCGTCATCTCGGGGAAGACCACCCCACGAGGCGCCTCGGCACCGTCCTCGCCCAGCACCCGGCGCAGCCCCAACAGCCCGCCCAGCGCGGTGAGGTGGGCCTGCCCGGCCGGATCGGTGACGGTCGCCGTACGACGTTCCCCGTCGCGGCCCCGCACATCGATCCGCAGCAGGGCGCTGCCGCCCTCGCCCGGCGAGTACAGCATCGACCGCCGCGTGGACTCGAACCGGTCCCCGCGCCCCCACCGGAAGAAGCCGGTCCGCCTGAGCGCCAGCAGCGTGGACGTCGAGGAGTTGGCGCTGAAGCCGATCCGGGTGATCGCGGTGTCCACTCCGAGCACCAGCGGCAGGGTGAACTGCTCCGGCGTATCGATCCGCGCCACCTTGGTCCGGTGCCCGCCGATGGTGACCGTCCCGGCTCCGCTCAGCGGCATGATCATCCGCCGCCGGCCGCCCTCGGTCACCTCGTAGTCCAGCCCCAGCCGGTCCATGAACTCCACCGAGTCGGTGCCCGCCCGGTCCTTGAGGTCGTACCGGATGGCGATCTCCACCGCGGCCGCCCCACCGAGCTCGTACGCCAGCGCCGCGGTGACCAGCCCGGTCACCCCGCCCATCCAGCTGGACGACAGCAGCACCGGCGCCGTGGGCGGCGTCACGGCCGCCACCGCGGTGGCCCGCTGCAGCCGCGCCGTCCACCGCGTGATGTCCACGTACGGGACACCGCCGCGCAGCGCCGCCAGCAGCACCCGGTCATCGGGGTCGTTCACCGTACTGATCACCGCGCGGACCTTCGCCGTGAAAGGCTCCGGATCACTCAGATCCCAGCGCTGCACCGACGCCCCCACCTCATCGGCGAGCGCACGTCCGCGCTCCGGGGTACGTCCGGTCAGCAGCAGCGGCCACGAAGGAGCGGCGAGCCGGGTCAGATCTCCGCCGACGGTGCCATAGCCGCCCACTACGAGCACCGGGCCTGTCACATCAAGCTGGATGTCATCGTCCACACCGGCGAGACTAGGTCACGCGACCTAGAAATACAACGGCGACCCGCCCCACCACCTCGACGGCCCCGCCCCACCCCCAACCGACCTGCGACAACAAGGAATTGCCCGATGCTGATCGAGACCGTCCTCCCTCCCCGCGCGGCAGGCGACGACACCTTCGGCGACACACTCACCCCATGCGAACCACTCGTCCCCCTTGATCCACTCACCCCCGCACCCGCCCTCTTCCCGAGCGAAGAACGGGTCATCGCCCACGCCGGAGCCAAACGCCGCCACGAGTTCACCACCGCCCGCCACTGCGCCCGCCGCGCCCTCGCCCGCCTCGGCCTCCCCCCGACACCCCTCCCGCCGGCCCCCTCCGGCGCTCCCACCTGGCCACCGGGCATCACCGGCAGCCTCACCCACTGCGCCGGCTACCGCGCCGCCGCCGTCGCCCGCACCACCGACATCCCCCACCTCGGCATCGACGCCGAACCCCACGCCCCCTTACGCCCCTCCGTGCGCAACGGCATCACCACACCCGCCGAACGCACCCACCTCGGCCAACTCCACACCGCACACCCGGACATCCACTGGGACCGCCTCCTCTTCAGCGCCAAGGAGTCCCTCTACAAGGCCTGCTCCCCCCTGTCCCCCCGCCCCCTCCACTTCGAGGACGCCGAAGTCACCTTCACCCTCGCCACCCACACCTTCACCGCCCGCCTGCGCCTCCCCGACCTCCCCGCCCTGACCGGCCACTGGCACACCTCCCACGGCCTCCTGGTCACGGCCGTCGCGGTCCCCCGCCGCTAGGAGTGCCTGCCAGGAGCGTCTTTCGGGGGGCGCCTTACGCAGATGCCTTCCAGGGGTTGTCCTCCCGGGTCAGCGCCATCTCCCGTTCCATGGCAGCGGCATCCTTCGGATCGGCGAGGGTCCGCCCCGTCGCCACGAACCCCAGGGACCGGTACAGCGCTTCGGCCCGCGCATTCTCCTCGTGCACCCACAGCCGTACGCGCTCCACCACCGGATCTGCGAGGCCCCAAGACCACCCGATCGCCGCCTCGAACAGCTCGCGCGCCAGCCCCGTCCCCCGGTGCACGGGCCGCACGTACACCCCCACCAGGTGCGTCTGCGGCATCTCCTCGTCCTCCTCGACCAGGACGACGACCATGCCGCCCCACTTGCCGTCCGCCGCCTCTCCGACGAACGTCAGCGCCGCACCGCCTTCCTCGGGGGACGACGCCCGCTGCTGCCAGAACGCGTCCGGCCGGCCCGACGCGGATTCCAAGGTCTCGTTGAACGCCACTCGAGCCACTGGATCGGCCAACGCCGCCAGTCGCAGCTCCTTGAGATTCTTCCACTCGTCCGCCGTCACCGGCCTGATCACGTACCCCATGCGGCCCAGCATCCCAGCACGCGGTCCCGCCGAGCCTGATTTCCGGTTTCCGGCCCGGAACGCAGAAAAGCCCCGCACCATAAGGTGCGGGGCTTCCCCACAATGATTGTTCGGCGGCGTCCTACTCTCCCACAGGGTCCCCCCTGCAGTACCATCGGCGCTGAAAGGCTTAGCTTCCGGGTTCGGAATGTAACCGGGCGTTTCCCTAACGCAATGACCACCGAAACACTATGAAGTTAACCAACCCGGCATACTGCATCTAATCAAATACAGTCAGGTCGTTACTTCAGAACCTACACAGTGGACGCGAGCAACTGAGGACAAGCCCTCGGCCTATTAGTACCAGTCAACTCCACCCGTTACCAGGCTTCCATATCTGGCCTATCAACCCAGTCGTCTACTGGGAGCCTTAACCCCTCAAAGGGGGTGGGAGTACTCATCTCGAAGCAGGCTTCCCGCTTAGATGCTTTCAGCGGTTATCCTTTCCGAACGTAGCCAACCAGCCATGCCCTTGGCAGGACAACTGGCACACCAGAGGTTCGTCCGTCCCGGTCCTCTCGTACTAGGGACAGCCCTTCTCAATACTCCTACGCGCACAGCGGATAGGGACCGAACTGTCTCACGACGTTCTAAACCCAGCTCGCGTACCGCTTTAATGGGCGAACAGCCCAACCCTTGGGACCGACTCCAGCCCCAGGATGCGACGAGCCGACATCGAGGTGCCAAACCATCCCGTCGATATGGACTCTTGGGGAAGATCAGCCTGTTATCCCCGGGGTACCTTTTATCCGTTGAGCGACGGCGCTTCCACAAGCCACCGCCGGATCACTAGTCCCTACTTTCGTACCTGCTCGACCCGTCAGTCTCACAGTCAAGCTCCCTTGTGCACTTACACTCAACACCTGATTGCCAACCAGGCTGAGGGAACCTTTGGGCGCCTCCGTTACTCTTTAGGAGGCAACCGCCCCAGTTAAACTACCCACCAGACACTGTCCCTGATCCGGATCACGGACCCAGGTTAGACATCCAGCACGACCAGAGTGGTATTTCAACAATGACTCCACAACCACTGGCGTGGCTGCTTCAAAGTCTCCCACCTATCCTACACAAGCCGAACCGAACACCAATATCAAGCTATAGTAAAGGTCCCGGGGTCTTTCCGTCCTGCTGCGCGAAACGAGCATCTTTACTCGTAATGCAATTTCACCGGGCCTATGGTTGAGACAGTCGAGAAGTCGTTACGCCATTCGTGCAGGTCGGAACTTACCCGACAAGGAATTTCGCTACCTTAGGATGGTTATAGTTACCACCGCCGTTTACTGGCGCTTAAGTTCTCAGCTTCGCCGACCCGAAGGTCGACTAACCGGTCCCCTTAACGTTCCAGCACCGGGCAGGCGTCAGTCCGTATACATCGCCTTACGGCTTCGCACGGACCTGTGTTTTTAGTAAACAGTCGCTTCTCGCTGGTCTCTGCGGCCACCACCAGCTCAGAGTGCAAGACTCATCACCAGCAATGGCCCCCCTTCTCCCGAAGTTACGGGGGCATTTTGCCGAGTTCCTTAACCATAGTTCACCCGAACGCCTCGGTATTCTCTACCTGACCACCTGAGTCGGTTTAGGGTACGGGCCGCCATGAAACTCGCTAGAGGCTTTTCTCGACAGCATAGGATCATCCACTTCACCACAATCGGCTCGGCATCAGGTCTCAGCCTTAATGTGTGACGGATTTGCCTACCACACGGCCTACACCCTTACCCCGGGACAACCACCGCCCGGGCTGGACTACCTTCCTGCGTCACCCCATCGCTTACCTACTACCACCTTGGATCGGCGGCTCCACCACGTCCCTTTGTCCGAAGACTCCAGGCCGGCTTCACGGCCTTAGCATTAATGGATTCGATATTGGGCGTTTCAAAGCGGGTACCGGAATATCAACCGGTTGTCCATCGACTACGCCTGTCGGCCTCGCCTTAGGTCCCGACTTACCCTGGGCAGATCAGCTTGACCCAGGAACCCTTAGTCAATCGGCGCACACGTTTCCCACGTGTGTATCGCTACTCATGCCTGCATTCTCACTCGTGAACCGTCCACAACTCGTTTCCACGGCTGCTTCACCCGGCACACGACGCTCCCCTACCCATCCACACACCCGTTAGGGCTATTGCATGAATGACACGACTTCGGCGGTGTGCTTGAGCCCCGCTACATTGTCGGCGCGGAATCACTTGACCAGTGAGCTATTACGCACTCTTTCAAGGGTGGCTGCTTCTAAGCCAACCTCCTGGTTGTCTCTGCGACTCCACATCCTTTCCCACTTAGCACACGCTTAGGGGCCTTAGTCGATGCTCTGGGCTGTTTCCCTCTCGACCATGGAGCTTATCCCCCACAGTCTCACTGCCGCGCTCTCACTTACCGGCATTCGGAGTTTGGCTAAGGTCAGTAACCCGGTAGGGCCCATCGCCTATCCAGTGCTCTACCTCCGGCAAGAAACACACGACGCTGCACCTAAATGCATTTCGGGGAGAACCAGCTATCACGGAGTTTGATTGGCCTTTCACCCCTAACCACAGGTCATCCCCCAGGTTTTCAACCCTGGTGGGTTCGGTCCTCCACGAAGTCTTACCTCCGCTTCAACCTGCCCATGGCTAGATCACTCCGCTTCGGGTCTTGGGCACGCTACTCAACGCCCTATTCGGACTCGCTTTCGCTACGGCTTCCCCACACGGGTTAACCTCGCAACATACCGCAAACTCGCAGGCTCATTCTTCAAAAGGCACGCAGTCACGACTACATGTGCAAGCACATACAGCGACGCTCCCACGGCTTGTAGGCACACGGTTTCAGGTACTATTTCACTCCGCTCCCGCGGTACTTTTCACCATTCCCTCACGGTACTATCCGCTATCGGTCACCAGGGAATATTTAGGCTTAACGGGTGGTCCCGCCAGATTCACACGGGATTTCTCGGGCCCCGTGCTACTTGGGTGGTTCTCAAACGAGCCGCTAATGTTTCAGCTACGGGGGTCTTACCCTCTACGCCGGACCTTTCGCATGTCCTTCGCCTACATCAACGGTTTCTGACTCGTCTCACAGCCGGCAGACTGCAAAAGAGAACTCCCACAACCCCAACCACGCAACCCCTGCCGGGTATCACACGTGACTGGTTTGGCCTCATCCGGTTTCGCTCGCCACTACTCCCGGAATCACGGTTGTTTTCTCTTCCTGCGGGTACTGAGATGTTTCACTTCCCCGCGTTCCCTCCACACTGCCTATGTGTTCAGCAGCGGGTGACAGTCCATGACGACTGCCGGGTTTCCCCATTCGGACACCCCCGGATCAAAGCTTGGTTGACAGCTCCCCGGGGCCTATCGTGGCCTCCCACGTCCTTCATCGGTTCCTGGTGCCAAGGCATCCACCGTGCGCCCTTAAAAACTTGGCCACAGATGCTCGCGTCCACTGTGCAGTTCTCAAGCAACGACCAGCCACCCGTCACAACCCACCGAAGTGAGCCTTTACCGGGGCCGGCATCGCGAAGGTCCAGACCATCGGCCCGTACCCTCAGATACCCAACAACGTGCCCGGCCCACCCGATAAATCCCCACGTTCCACGCCGAAGCAGTACTAGTGACAACCAATCAAGTGCGCCGAATAGTCAACGTTCCACCCATGAGCTAACCACCGTCGAACATTTGCCGACGTAGTGGCTCTGGACAACCTTGCGGCTGCCTAGATGCTCCTTAGAAAGGAGGTGATCCAGCCGCACCTTCCGGTACGGCTACCTTGTTACGACTTCGTCCCAATCGCCAGTCCCACCTTCGACGATTCCCTCCCACAAGGGGTTGGGCCACCGGCTTCGGGTGTTACCGACTTTCGTGACGTGACGGGCGGTGTGTACAAGGCCCGGGAACGTATTCACCGCAGCAATGCTGATCTGCGATTACTAGCAACTCCGACTTCATGGGGTCGAGTTGCAGACCCCAATCCGAACTGAGACCGGCTTTTTGAGATTCGCTCCACCTCGCGGTATCGCAGCTCATTGTACCGGCCATTGTAGCACGTGTGCAGCCCAAGACATAAGGGGCATGATGACTTGACGTCGTCCCCACCTTCCTCCGAGTTGACCCCGGCAGTCTCCTGTGAGTCCCCATCACCCCGAAGGGCATGCTGGCAACACAGAACAAGGGTTGCGCTCGTTGCGGGACTTAACCCAACATCTCACGACACGAGCTGACGACAGCCATGCACCACCTGTACACCGACCACAAGGGGGCGCCTGTCTCCAGACGTTTCCGGTGTATGTCAAGCCTTGGTAAGGTTCTTCGCGTTGCGTCGAATTAAGCCACATGCTCCGCTGCTTGTGCGGGCCCCCGTCAATTCCTTTGAGTTTTAGCCTTGCGGCCGTACTCCCCAGGCGGGGAACTTAATGCGTTAGCTGCGGCACGGACGACGTGGAATGTCGCCCACACCTAGTTCCCAACGTTTACGGCGTGGACTACCAGGGTATCTAATCCTGTTCGCTCCCCACGCTTTCGCTCCTCAGCGTCAGTATCGGCCCAGAGATCCGCCTTCGCCACCGGTGTTCCTCCTGATATCTGCGCATTTCACCGCTACACCAGGAATTCCGATCTCCCCTACCGAACTCTAGCCTGCCCGTATCGAATGCAGACCCGGGGTTAAGCCCCGGGCTTTCACATCCGACGTGACAAGCCGCCTACGAGCTCTTTACGCCCAATAATTCCGGACAACGCTTGCGCCCTACGTATTACCGCGGCTGCTGGCACGTAGTTAGCCGGCGCTTCTTCTGCAGGTACCGTCACTCTCGCTTCTTCCCTGCTGAAAGAGGTTTACAACCCGAAGGCCGTCATCCCTCACGCGGCGTCGCTGCATCAGGCTTTCGCCCATTGTGCAATATTCCCCACTGCTGCCTCCCGTAGGAGTCTGGGCCGTGTCTCAGTCCCAGTGTGGCCGGTCGCCCTCTCAGGCCGGCTACCCGTCGTCGCCTTGGTAGGCCATCACCCCACCAACAAGCTGATAGGCCGCGGGCTCATCCTTCACCGCCGGAGCTTTCCACCACCAGACCATGCGGTCGGTGGTCGTATCCGGTATTAGACCCCGTTTCCAGGGCTTGTCCCAGAGTGAAGGGCAGATTGCCCACGTGTTACTCACCCGTTCGCCACTAATCCCCTCCCGAAGGAGGTTCATCGTTCGACTTGCATGTGTTAAGCACGCCGCCAGCGTTCGTCCTGAGCCAGGATCAAACTCTCCGTGAATGTTTACCCGACTGCGTTTAATTAAAAACTGCGGGTCAACACACACGAGAGCGGAACAACCAGACGGAATAGGTCCGGTCGTTCACAGCGTCCTCGCTGTGTGTGCCACCCCGACCGCATGGGCCGTGGTGGACTTTCAAAGGAACCTCATCCACCGAGGTGGACGGGGTATCAACATATCTGGCGTTGACTTTTGGCACGCTGTTGAGTTCTCAAGGAACGGACGCTTCCTTTGTTCCTGTTTCACCAGGATCTCCGGGCGCTTCCCTTCGGTCTTGCGTTTCCGACTCTATCAGATCCTTGCGGGCCCGATTTTCGCCGGCGCGTTTCCGCCTTTCGGCTTCTTCGCGTTTCCAACCTTACCAGATCCGTTTCCGTCTCCGGCCCCCTGTTGGAGCGGGGTGACCGTCCGGCTTTCGCTTTCCGGCCTTTCCGACTCTATCAGACTCGATTTCGTTCCGTTGCCGGTTCGAATTCGTTTCCGAATCCCCGTCGGAGGGGGTTCCGCCGTGGTGCGGCTATTTGTGCTGCCGCGCCTTTCGGCGTGATCACTACTTTAGCGGAATTCCTCGTTGACGCATAATCACGTCGCGGTCGAATTTCGGCATGCCGAAATTGTTCCCGGTGAGGGGCCGTGCAGTAGTGGTGTGCCGCGAAGCGGCGGGATGGCTGCCCGGTTCCTGTCGGCTCCGTGGCAACTCGGAGGACACTACACGAGGGGTTGGGGTTGTTCAAACCCGTGCCCGGCGCGGGTTTGCCGGGTACTTTGGGGCCCATGACTAGGCATGCGCTCGTACAGCTGTGGTGGCTCGCCTGACGGCGGCCGACCACCAGCGCATGCATGACCACGGCCGCCGCTTCGGCGGCCGTTCGCGTATCTCCTTCTCGCAGCCGGCCGGTGAGGTCGGCGGTCTCGACACGCACCCAGCGGGGTGCGGGAGCTCGGGAGAGAAGAAGGATGAACGAGAGCACGAGGACGGCCGGCCCGCGTACCCGGATCTTCAGCGGGGTGCAGCCGACGGGGCACCTGACGCTGGGGAACTACCTCGGGGCGATGCGGCGGTGGGCCGCGGAGGACCAGCACCGGGCGGATGCCCTGTTCTGTGTGGTGGATCTGCATGCGCTGACCGTGGAGCACGATCCCGCGCGGGTGCGGCGGCTCAGCCGGCAGGCCGCGACGTTGCTGCTGGCCTCCGGGCTGGATCCGGAGATCTGCACGGTGTTCGTGCAGAGTCAGGTGGATGAGCATCTGCGGCTGTCGTATCTGATGGAGTGCACGGCCTCCGACGGGGAGATGCGGCGCATGATCCAGTACAAGGAGAAGGCCGCGGCCGTGCAGGCGCGCGGGGGGAGTGTGCGGCTGTCGTTGCTGACGTATCCGGCGCTGATGGCGGCGGACATCCTGGCGTACGGGACGCATGAGGTACCGGTGGGGGACGACCAGGCGCAGCATGTGGAGCTGACGCGGGATCTGGCGGTGCGGTTCAACCAGCGGTACGGGGCGACGTTCGTGGTGCCGAAGGCCGTTCATCCGCCCGTGGCGGCGCGGGTGAAGGATCTGCAGGAGCCGACGTCGAAGATGGGGAAGTCGCACGCCCGGAGCGCCGGGGTCGTCTATGTGCTGGACGAGCCCGAGGCGGTGCGGAAGAAGGTGATGCGGGCGGTGACGGATTCGGAGCCGGATGTCTCGTACGAGCCGGAGCCGCGGCCGGGGGTGGCGAATCTGCTGGAGGTGCTGGCCGCGTGTGCGGGGGGTGAGCCGCGGCGGCTGGCCGAGGAGTACGACTCGTGCGGCGCCTTGAAGAAGGATGTCGCGGAGGCCGTGGTGGAGACGCTGCGGCCGGTGCGGGAACGGCATGCGGAGCTGGCGGCGGACCCGGGGTGTGTCGATGCCGTCCTGCGGGCCGGGGCCGAGCGGGCGCGGGGGCTGGCCAGGCCGCGGGTGGACGCGGCGTTCGAGGCGGTGGGGCTGCGGCCGATGCGGTGAGGGGCGGTGGGGGCGGGCGGCCCGTCGGGGGTGCCCGCCTCTCCTCGGCCCTTTGAGGGAGAGGGTCCGCCGCGCGGGCGGGCCCTCTTGCGTCGGCGGCGTCAGCCGTTGCCGGAGGCCAGTTCGCGGCTGCGGTCGCGGGCGGCTTCCAGGGCGGCGATGAGGGCGGCGCGTACGCCGTGGTTCTCGAGTTCGCGGATGGCGTTGATGGTGGTGCCGGCCGGGGACGTGACGTTCTCGCGGAGCTTGACGGGGTGTTCGCCGCTGTCGCGGAGCATCACCGCGGCGCCGATGGCGGCCTGGACGATGAGGTCGTGGGCCTTGTCGCGGGGCAGGCCGAGGAGGATGCCGGCGTCGGTCATGGCCTCGACGAGGAAGTAGAAGTACGCCGGGCCGGAGCCGGAGAGCGCGGTGCAGGCGTCCTGCTGGGACTCCGGGACGCGGAGGGTCTTTCCGACGCCGGAGAAGATCTCCTCGGCGCGGGTGAGGTGGGCGCCGGTGGCGTGGGTGCCGGCGGAGATGACGGACATCGCCTCGTCGACGAGGGCGGGGGTGTTCGTCATGACCCGGACGACCGGGGTGCCGGCGGCCAGGTGCTCCTCGAAGTAGGAGGTGGGGATGCCGGCGGCGCCGCTGATGACCAGGCGGTCGGTGGGGACGTGCGGGGCCAGCTCGGTCAGCAGGGCGCCCATGTCCTGGGGTTTGACGGTGAGGATGAGGGTGTCGGCGGACTGGGCGGCCTCGGCGTTGCTGACCGCCTCCACGCCGTAGCGGTCGTGCAGTTGCTCGGCGCGTTCCCGGCGGCGGGCGGTGACCAGAAGGTCGGAGGGCGCCCAGCCGCCTCGGATCATTCCGCTGAGCAGGGCTTCGCCGATTTTTCCGGTGCCGAGGACGGCGACCTTCTGGGTCATGCTGCGGTTCACCTCGCCGTGGTGCGTGCCTGGTCGGTAGTCCCGTCATCCTCGCACCTGGGGGCGCGAGGTGCCGGGGCGTATCGAGGGCCGGGACGGTGTCAGGCCGTACGGCGGCGGAGGGTGGCGGCGCCGAGGGCGAGGACGAGGAGGGCGCAGCCGCTGACGATGACGATGTCGCGGAGGAAGTCGCCGGTGAGATCGGCGTGGGTGAGGACCTCGTTCATCCCGTCGACGGCGTAGGACATCGGGAGGACGTCGGAGAGCGCCTCCAGGGCCGGCTGCATGGAATCGCGCGGGGTGAACAGGCCGCAGAGCAGCAGTTGGGGCATCAGGACGGCGGGCATGAACTGGACGGCCTGGAATTCGGAGGCGGCGAAGGCCGAGACGAACAGGCCGAGGGCGGTGCCGAGCAGGGCGTCCAGGACGGCGACGAGCAGCAGCAGCCAGGCGGAGCCGGTGATGTCGAGGCCGAGGACCCAGACGGACAGGGCCGTGGCCAGCGCCGACTGGACGATCGCCAGCAGTCCGAAGGCCAGGGCATAGCCGCTGATCAGGTCGGCCTTGCCGAGGGGCATGGCGAGCAGGCGTTCCAGGGTTCCCGAGGTGCGTTCGCGGAGGGTGGCGATGGAGGTCACCAGGAACATCGTGATCATCGGGAAGATGCCGAGGAGCGAGGCGCCGATGCTGTTGAACGTCTCGGGGCGGGCGTCGAAGACGTAGCGGAGCAGGGCGATCATCACGCACGGGACGACGAGCATCAGCGCGATGGTGCGCGGGTCGTGGCGCAGCTGGCGCAGGACCCGGGCGGCGGTGGCGAGGGTGCGGGACGGGGAGAAGGGCGCGGTGGCGGGGTGCGGCGCGCCGGCGGGGCGGGGTGCGGTGGTCATCGCGCTGACTCCTCGGGAGCGGGGACGGCGGGTGCGGGCGCCGCGCCCCGGGCCTCGTCGACCAGATGGAGGAAGGCGGCCTCGACGGTGGCCGAGCCGGTGCGGTCACGGAGGGTGTCGGGGGCGCCGTCGGCGAGGATGCGGCCCTCGCGCATCAGGAGCAGCCGGTGGCAGCGCTCGGCCTCGTCCATGACGTGGGAGGAGACGAGGAGGGTGGTGCCGCGGTCGGTGGCGAGGGTGTGGAAGAGGTGCCACAGGTCGCGGCGCAGGACGGGGTCGAGGCCGACGGTGGGTTCGTCGAGGACGAGGAGGTCGGGGGCGCCGAGCAGGGCCACCGCCAGGGAGACCCGGCTGCGCTGGCCGCCGGAGAGGTTGCCGGCGAGGGCGTCGGCGCGGGCGGTGAGGTCGACGTCCTCGATGACGCGGGCGACGGTTTCGCGGCGCCGGGCGCGGGCGGCCCGGCCGGGGTGCAGGACGGCGGCGAAGTAGTCGAGGTTCTGGCGGACGGTGAGGTCGTCGTATACGGACGGGTCCTGGGTGACATAGCCGATGCGGGGACGCAGCCGGGGGTAGCCCGCGGGCCGTCCGAGGACGTCGAGGGTGCCGGTGACCTTGGCCTGGGTGCCGACGACGGCGCGCATCAGGGTGGATTTGCCGCAGCCGGAGGGGCCGAGGAGGCCGGTGATCCGGCCGCGGGGCACGTCGAAGGCGAGAGCGTCGAGGACGGTGCGGCCGCCTCGGACGACGGTGAGGTCGCGGGCGTGGACGGCGGGGTCACGGCCATAATTCATCATGCGATGAATAATGCGCCGGGAGGGAGGGGGCGTCAAGGCCGCGGACGGGATGCGCGGGGCGGAACGAGAGGCCGGGGGCCGGCGGCGCGGCGAGGGGGCAGCCGGACGGTCGGGGGTGGTGCGACGGCCGGGCGTCGTGCGGGAGCGGCGCATTCCGCCTTCGCGCGCGCACCGGCGGGCGCGGTAGTGAAAGGAACCGGCCACTCCAGGGCGATAACTCCGCGTTTACAAGGTGGTTACATACCGGGTTGCGACCAGGCGTGTCCGCTTGGACACAATGGGGTGACTGTCCAGCCGCGCCGGAAGGGGCGACGATGGCGAAGATCCGGGTCGGCGGCCTCGGCCGGCTCCTGTTGATCGTCGTGGCCGTCGCACTGGCGCTGCCGCTGGTCGCCGGCGCCGCCTGCGGAGAACGCGCGGCCGTCCCGTCGGCCGCCGCAGGCGCCGGACGGGCCGAACCCCCGGGCACCGCGCAGTGGGGATCCGACCTCTCCGAGAACCCGGAATCCGGCAGCCACCGCTGCCAGCCGCGCCGCGGCGGACGTTCCGCGGCCACCCTGTCCGCACCACCGCCACCGCTCACCACCGTGTCGACCGCCGGCCCGGTGCGGACCGCAGGCACCCTGACCGTGACCGCCCCGCTGACCGGCCGGCGGGCCGTACCCCTGTCGAGATCCGGCGAACTGCCGGTCCATCACCTCGTCTTCCGCTGCTGAGAGCCGAGCGCCGCCCCCAAGGGCCTCCCCCGGCCCGCGCATCCGACGGATCCAGCCGTCATCCGTTCATGGCGCGCACCGCGCGGCTGTGCGCGGCAGCAGGCGCTCGCGGACCAGATGTCCCCGGTCGCCGCCCGCTGCCCGCCCCGCTCCGCGACCGCTCGTGCGTACCCGTGCGTGTCCGTGCGCCACCGCATCTCGCACTCGCTGGAGGCATCCCCATGCGTAGGTTCCGTGTTGCCCGACTCCGCACGTTCCGCCCGTCGATACCGTCACGTCAGGCGCTCTCGCTCTGGCGCGCCGATGTCACCGCCTCGCTCGTGGTCTTTCTCGTCGCCGTCCCGTTGTGTGTCGGGGTGGCCGTCGCCTCCGGCGTACCGGCCGAACTGGGGCTGGTCACCGGAATCGTCGGCGGGCTGCTCACCGGGTTACTGCCCGGCAGCAGCCTGCAGGTCAGCGGCCCGGCCGCGGGGCTGACCGTGCTGGTCTACGAGGCCGTGGAGGAGTACGGGCTCGGCACGCTGGGCGCGCTGGTGCTGATCGCCGGGGTGCTGCAGGTGGCCATGGGCGCACTGCGGCTGGGGCGCTGGTTCAGGGCCATCTCCGTGGCGGTCGTCCAGGGGATGCTCGCCGGCATCGGACTGGTGCTGATCGCCGGGCAGTTGTACGCCTTGGCGGACGCCAAGGCACGGGGCAGCGGCCCGGCGAACCTGGGCGGGCTGCCGGAACTCGCCGCGGACACCGCCGCGTCCCCCGACGCGCTCGCGGCGCTGGCGGTGGGCGCGGGGACCATCGTGCTGCTGGCGCTGTGGCCGAAGTGGCGGCGGGCGGCGCGCGTGGTGCCGGCGCCGCTGGTGGCGGTGGCGCTGGCGACGGCCGTGGTGTTCGTACTGGAGCTGCCGGTGGCCCGGGTCGAGGTGGCGGGCCTGCTGGAAGTGGTCCAGCCGCCGGGCGGCGCGGACTTCCTGCGGCTGACGGAGGCGGGGGCGGTGGCCGGTGCGCTGGGCACCGTCTTGGCCTTCACCCTGATCGCGTCGGCGGAGTCGCTGTTCAGCGCGGCCGCGGTGGACCGGCTGCACGACGGGCCGAAGACCGACTACGACAAGGAGCTGATGGCGCAGGGCGCGGGCAACACCGTGTGCGGGCTGCTGGGGGCGCTGCCGATGACCGCGGTGATCGTCCGCAGTGCCGCGAATGTGCATGCCGGGGCGCGGACGAAGGCCTCGCGGGTGCTGCACGGCGTATGGCTGCTGGTGTTCGCGGTGGCCTTCCCGGTGGCGCTGGGCGTGGTGCCGGTCGCGGCACTGGCCGGCGTACTGGTGCACGCGGGCGTCAAGTTGCTCCCGGTGAAGCAGTGGCGGCCGCTGTGGCGGGAGCACCGGGGTGAGGCCGTGGTGCTCGCCGCGACGGCGGTGGCGATCGTGGCCACCAACATGTTCGAGGGGGTGCTGCTGGGGCTGCTGCTGGCGGTGGCCAAGTCGGCCTGGGAGACCTCGCACGTCCACCTGGAGATCGTGGGGCTGGACGAGCCGGCGGCGGACGGCACCGTCGCAGGCCGTGAACCGGACGTCCCGGCCGCCCTGCTCCCCATCCGCGTACGGGCCCTCGGCAACGCCACCTTCCTGCGGCTGCCGAAGCTGCTCGACCAGTTGGAGGCACTGCCCGAGGACCGGGAGGTCGAGCTGGACCTGTCCGGGCTGCGCCACCTCGACCGCGCGTGTGCCACCGCCCTCGGGGCCTGGGAGGAGCAGCGCCGCGGCCCGGAGGGGACCACCCGGCAGGAGGCACGGACCGCCGCCCCGTAGAAAGGGCACGCGGAAAAGGGCCGGTGTCCGCGGGAAATCACCATAGGGTCGGCATGCTGATGTCCGCCGACTCCGGGAGTGCTGTGAACCGCCGGCCCCTTCGCAGGTGCGGTGCGACCGCCGCCCTCTCCGTCGCGCTGCTGCTCGCCTCGTGCACGAGCGGTGACGCGCGGGGGGCGGCGGGCCGCGGCGGGGTGGGCGATCCGCTCTTCCCGGCGCTCGGCAACGGCGGCTACCAGGTGCGCCATTACGGGCTCGACCTCGACTACGACGTCCGGAAGAAGCACCTGGACGCGACCGCCGAGATCACCGCCCGGGCCACCGAGGACCTGCGGTCCTTCCAGCTCGACCTCCAGGGACTGCGGGTCTCCGGTGTGCGGGTCGACGGCGAGGACGCCGCGTTCTCCCGCAAGGGGCACAAGCTGATCGTCCGGCCGGCCGAGGGGCTCCGGAAGGGCGCGCGGTTCCGTACGCGTGTCGACTACGACGGCACACCGCAGGAGCTGACGGACCCGGACGGTACGTCGGAGGGGTGGGTCAGGACTCCCGACGGGGCGTTCGTCTCGGGTGAGCCGGCCGGCTCCATGACGTGGTTCCCGGGCAACAACCACCCCTCGGACAAGGCGACCTACGACTTCACGATCACCGTGCCGAAGGGCTACACCGCCGTCGCCAACGGTGAGTTGCGGTCACAGCGGACCGCCAAGGGCCGATCCACCTTCGTGTGGCACAGCGGCCGGCCGATGGCCAGCTACCTCGCCACGGCCACCATCGGCCGCTTCGAGGTCCACACCTCCCGCGGGCCCGGCGGGCTCCCGCTGTACGTGGCGGTCGACCCGGCGGAGGCCGGGGCGAGCAGGGGGCCGCTGGCGAAGCTGCCGGAGATCGTGAAGTGGGAGAGCGGGCTCTTCGGGCCGTACCCCTTCTCCTCCGCGGGAGCGATCGTCGACGACACCCCGGCCCGGATCAGCTGGGGAGCACTGGAGACGCAGACCAAACCGGTCTACGCCGGGGCGCCGGACACCACGACCGTGGTGCACGAGATGGCCCATCAGTGGTTCGGCGACTCGGTGACGCCGAAGACCTGGCGGGACGCCTGGCTCAACGAGAGCTTCGCGACGTACGCCGAGTGGCTGTGGGCGGAGCGCGAGGGCGGCAAGACCCCGCAGCAGCAGTTCGATGCGCTCTACGACTCCAAGAGCAAGGAGACCTGGGCCTTCCCGCCGGGCGATCCGGGCACACCGCGGAACGTGACCGGCCCGGCCGTCTACGACCGCGGCGCGATGCTGCTCCAGGAACTGCGCAACGCCGTCGGCGACAAGGCGTTCTTCACGATCCTGCGCGAGTGGCCCGCCAAGTACCGCTACTCCAACGCCGATGCGCGGGACTTCATCGACTTCTGCCAGGAGCACACGGACGTGGACCTCGGGCCGCTGTTCAAGGCCTGGCTGTACGAGAAGGGGAAGCCGAAGCGGGAGGTCTGAGGCCGGTGGGCACCCCCGCCCCCGTACGCCCCGGGGCCGCGCGACGGCCCGGCGCGACGGCCCCGTCCCGGGTGCCGCCCCTCATCGGCCGATGCCCGGGATGAACGGGACGGCGCCGGGGCGGCGGGCCGCCAGCCGCAGGACGCGGACGGCGTTGCGGACCACCTGCTCCTTGACCCGGGCGGCCGGACGGCCCGTCAGCACCCGCTCGCGCGGTGTGTCGTCGCCGCGGACCGACTGGATCAGACCGTCGTGCCGCCCCAGGCTCACGCACTGCACGAGGAACGCGTACGACAGCGGCCGGGGCTCCGCGCCGCGTGACTCGGCGAGGATCGCGCCGGCCACGTGCGAGCCCGTGGGCAGCGCGGTGGCGCAGGCCATCCGCAGGGCCCCGGCGCGAGGCGTACGGGCCGCCGCGGCGTCGCCCGCGGCATAGATGTCGGGGTGGCTGACCGAACGCAGCGCCGCATCGACCAGGATGCGGCCGGTCGCCGGGTCGGTCTCCAGGCCCGCGTCCCGCGCGAGGGAGCCGGCCGCGGCCATGGCGCCGGTCCACAGCACGGCGTCGGCACCGGCGTCGTCGCCGTCGGCGACCCGGCGGCCCTCCTCGACGCGGACGTGCAGCCGGTCGAGGACGGTACGGACATGGTCCCGGCCGCGGACCGACAGCCCGCCGCCGATCTCCCCGCCGGTCAGCAGTCGGACCTGCCACCCGGGGTGGGCTTCGGCGATCTCGGCGGCCATCTCGATGCCGGTCAGGCCGCCGCCGACCACGGCCAGCGCACCCGGGCCGTCCCGCAGCCGCTTGTGCAGGGCGGCGGCGCTCTCGGCGGTGAAGGCTCCCGCCCACGGCGCACGGCCGGGGGCGTCCCCGTCGCCGGGGCCGCGCAGGTCGGTGTGGCTGCCGAGGGCGTAGACGAGCCGGTCGTAGAGGAGGGTGCGGCCGCAGTCGGTGTGCACGGCGCGGGCGCCCGGGTCGAGCCCGGTGGCACGGGCGGCGAGATGCTCGATGCCGGTGCCGCGCAGCATCGCGGCCCGGGAGTGGCCCACTTCGGGGCGCCCGGCGGCCAGTTCGTGCAGACGCACCCGCTCGGTGAACCGGTCGGCGGGGTCGACCAGGGTCACCTGCGCGTACGGGGCGAGCCGGAGCGCGGCCATCGTGCCCGCGTAACCGCCGCCGAGGACCACGACCCGCAGCCGCTGCCGCGCCACGCTCTTCATGCTGCCTCCTGGGGTTCGGGGCGCCGCACCGGGTCGTACGGCGCCGGAAGGGGGACGACGCGGGACGGCGAAGTGTGACAGCGGACGGGCGGACGGGCCCCGGGCCGCCGGACGCCGGCCTGCCGGGCTCCGGCCTGCCGTGCCCGACCCGCCGGCCCCGGCCGCCGCCCTACAGCCGGCCGAGATCGAGGTGACCGAGCTTGTCGGGGTTGACGACGGCGTCCACCTCCGTGATCCGCCCGTCGTGGACGGTGAAGGCGAACACCCCGGACTGCTCGCCCGCCGGATCGACGAAGACCAGCCCGGTGGCCCCGTTGACCTCCGCCAGCGCGACCCGCAGCCCGTCGCGTTGGGCACCGCGGGTGACCAGGCCCCGCACATAGCGGGCGACCTTCTCGCGGCCCAGCACCGGCCGGCGGGCGGCGCTCACCCTGCCGCCGCCGTCCGACCGCCAGACGATCTCCGGGTCGAGGACGGACAGCAGCGCCGCCATATCGCCGCCCATGACGGCGGACAGGAAGGCCTCGACGGTGCGCCGGTGTTCCGCGCGGTCGACGGTGCGGCGCGGCGCCTCGGCCCGTACCCGCCGCCGGGCGCGGGAGGCCAACTGCCGTACGGATTCCGGGGTGCGGCCCACCGCCTCGGCGACCTCCGGAAACGGGACCGCGAAGACGTCGTGGAGGATGAAGGCGGTGCGCTCGGCCGGGGTGAGCCGCTCCAGGACGGTGAGCAGCGCCATCCCGACGGATTCGTCGAGCGTGACCCGGTCCTCGGGGCCGCCGGGCCCCCCGGGGTCCGCCGCGGCGACCGGCCGCGGGCCGCCGGCGTCGTCGAGCAGCGGCTCCGGCAGCCAGGGCCCGACATAGGTCTCGCGGCGGGCGCGGGCCGAACCCAGCAGGTCGTAACAGATCCGGCTGACGACGGTGGTGAGGAACCCGCGCGGGCTGGCCACCGGCGGCTCGTCGGGCAGCGCCTGCCAGCGCAGCCAGGTCTCCTGTACGGCGTCGTCGGCGTCGGTGACGGTGCCCGTGATCCGGTAGGCGATGGCCCACAGCCGCCCGCGCTGCTCCTCGAACCGCGCGAGCCGGTCCCCGTCCCGCGCGCCCCGCGCTCCGCCCGTGCCCGTCTCCGGCTGCGTCATCGCCCGCTCCTCCGCTTCCGTTCCGGCCGTCGCCACTCGCCGACCGGTCCTTCGCCCCGACGACGGGCGACGGCGGCCGTGCGGCAGGGCGGCCGCCCGCGCGGGGGCATCCGCCCTTACGACGAGGCGGGCGGCCGGAGTGTGACAGTCAGGTCGAGCGCGTAGGCCTCCTCGACGATGCCGTCCGGGAAGACGTCCAGCAGCGCGGTCCGCTCGCCCTCCAGGACGGGGGCCGCGGCCGCCGGGCCATGGCGCCCTCGTAGTCAGCGGCGCTTCTTGGGCCGGGACTTCTTGGCGGCGGGATTGCCGGTACGGGCGCCCCGGCGGCGCTCGTACCGCTCCTGGGCCGCGGCGTACTCGGCGCGGTGCAGCTTCTCCCCCGGGGCCTCGACGAGGCTGCGGCAGAAATAGGCGAGCAGCGAGCCGATGAAGCCGATCATCATCAGGCCCTGGGAGGACGTGTCGGCCGCGCTCCGGGCGGCCGCACCGGGGCGGCGGACGAAGCCGTCCCAGGTGCGGCGGAAGGCCAGGGCGCTGCAGATGGCGAAGCCGGCGACGACGAGGATGCCGACGAACGGGCCGACCGAGGCGGTCTCCAGGCCCTGGAAGGCGAAGCGCAGGACGAGTGCGCCGGCCGCGGCGAGCGCGAGCGAGCCCACCGCGACACCGGCCCTGCGCAGGCCGTAGCCGCCGTCGTGCCGGACCCAGGTGGTGCCGAAGAACCGGATCTCCTCCGGCTCCGGGCCGCCGCCCCCCAAACCGCCGGGCTCCGGGCTCGGGGAGGACGTCTGCTCATCGCTCATGACAGCGATTATCCCCGGCGGGCCCGGCGCCCGGCGGTGCGGTGGAGCCGCGGCCGTGCGGTGGAGCCGCGGCCCTGCGGTGGCGGTGCGGCCGTGCGCTGCCGCGGGCCGGGGTGCGGCCCGCGCCGCGGCGGGACTGTCCGCCGCGGCCGTGCGGCCCTCCGGCCCCGCGGCTCAGTTCGTGCAGCGCGGCGCGACCATCCCGCTGCTGCCCGTCCGCACGTACGCGTCGGAGACGTACTGACCGGACCCGATGCTGTCCCAGAGGTCCGAGGTGCCGTACGGGCCGCTGACCGACTGGCCGTGCCGCTGGCAGCGGATCTGGATCCGGGCCCCCTCCGGCAGCTGCCGGACGACCGGGTAGCCGGTGCCGGGGCCCTGGCGGACCTTGACGCGGTAGCCGGGTGCGACGGGATAGGTGACGCCGGCGGACGCGGCGGCGAGCACCTGGTCGCCGGCCGGTTCCACGGAGCCGAGATCGTCCTGAGTCGTCATGCTGTTCTCCCCCGTTGACGAAGCGCGTGAAGGCGCTCGTACCGATGCCCGCGACGCGGCGCGGTGCGGTTCTGCCACGGCACGCTAGCAAGCCTCACTCATCTCGTACGCGCCATCGACTAGGCTCCGCGCGTCGCACCTGCGACCGAATGGCAAGGGAACAACACGGGGGTGGAACCATGCCATCGCTGCGCAATTCCGGGGTCGGCCCGGAAGCGGAGCATCCGGAATACGCCGGCCAGTACCGCCTGGAAGCGCGGCTCGGCTCCGGCGGTATGGGCGTGGTCCACCTTGCGCGCTCGTCCTCCGGACTGCTGCTCGCGGTCAAGGTCATCCATGCCGAATTCGCCCAGGACCCGGAGTTCCGCGGGCGGTTCCGGCAGGAGGTGGCCGCCGCGCGGCGGGTCAGCGGGGCCTTCACGGCGCCTGTCGTGGACGCTGATCCGGATGCCGAACGCCCCTGGATGGCGACCCTCCACATCCCCGGCCCGACCCTCTCCGACCATGTGAAGCGGAACGGCCCGCTGGCGGTCGCGGAGGTACGGCGGCTGGCCGCCGGCCTCGCCGAGGCACTGCGCGACATCCATCGCGCGGGCGTGGTGCACCGCGATCTCAAGCCCGGAAACGTCCTGCTGGCCGCCGATGGTCCGAAAGTCATCGACTTCGGCATCTCCCGGCCCTCGGACAGCGAAATGCGCACCGAGACCGGCAAGTTGATCGGCACGCCGCCCTTCATGGCACCCGAACAGTTCCAGCGGCCGCGCGAGGTGGGACCGGCGGCGGACGTCTTCGCGCTGGGTTCGGTCCTGGTGCACGCCGCCACCGGAAGCGGCCCGTTCGACTCGGAGAGCCCGTACATCGTCGCGTACCAGGTGGTGCACGACGAGGCCGATCTGGCGGGTGTGCCCCCGGAGTTGGTGCCGCTGGTCGAGAGCTGCCTGGCGAAGGACCCGGCGGACCGGCCGACGCCGGGCGCGCTGATGGAACTGCTGCGGACGGGTCCGCAGCACGATGCGCCGCTGGGTGCCGCGCTGCCGGTGGGCCTGCTGCCGGACGGCCTGCTGCCCGGCGGTGTGTCGCCGGACGCGGCGGCCGCGTCCGGCGTGGCCCCGGGCGGTGCGGTACGAGACGGCGAGGTCCCGGCGGTACGGATACCGGAACAGCGGCAGCCGGAACCGCGGCCATCGGGACAGCGGCAGCCGGAGCAGCTCCCGCCCGGACACCTGCCGCCCGGACACGTCCCGTCGGTACGGGCCGAGGCCGCCCCGCCCCGCGCCGAGACGACACATGTCCGCGCCCCCGTGCCCGTCGAGAACCTCGTCGAAGACCTCGCCGAGAGCCCCGCCGACGCCGGGCCCCCGGCCGCCCCCAAAGGCCCGGCCGCCCCCGCCGAGCCCGGCACCCCGGCCGGCCCCCGCCGCCCCGCCCGCTCCCGTACCCGCCGCTGGCCCCTGTGGGCCGCGCTCGCCCTGGTCGTGACCGGTGTGGGGGCGTACGCGGGCGTCCAGGCGCTGGCCCCGGGCGGGAACGGCGAGGACCCCGCCCTGCAGACCCGCCCGTCGCAGAGCGGCCGGGCCGACTTCCGCCCGTGGCGGACCACGCTCGTCGAGCGCCCCAAGGGCCACGACGGCGAAATGCCGTTCTGCACGGCCGGATCCGGCGCCGTCTTCTGCGGTCAGTCCGGGATCCCGGCCGCCCGGCTCGACCCCGGCACCGGCCACCCGGCATGGCGGCGCACGGACAGCCGCGCCCAGGGCAAGGACGCCGCGAAGTCCGCCTCACCGACCCCGCCGGTGCTCTCCGGCGGGCTGCTGTACGTCTTCTCCGGCGACGGCAAGCAGCTCAGCGCCCTCGACCCGTCGACGCACGGCAAGGGCGCCACCCGCTGGACCAAGGACGTCTCCGGTTACGAGGGCGCGACCAGGATCGTCGGGAACCGCATCCTGCTGACGGCGGCGGACGGCACGGTCACCGCGCTGGACAGCGCGACCCACCGGCAGCGCTGGCACAAACGCTTCTCCGGCCACCACCTGCCGCTCTTCTCCTCCTTCGGCGACGCACACACCGCCTACGCGGCCGAGGGCACCCCCGACGGGACCGGCACCCAGCTCACCGCCATCGACCCGGCCGGTGGAAAGGTCCGCTGGTCCCGGCGACTGCCCGGCACCCTCGCCCCGGCCGGAACCGGCACGTCCGGTGCGCTCTATCTGACCGCCACCGACCCGAAGTTCACGTTCCGCACCACCGCCGTCGTCCGCTACGACCCCGCCACCGGCCGCACCCGGCGCCTCCCGCTGGCCGTACCGCTCGACGGGGTGGCCGCCGTGGTGCACGGCGAGTCGGTGTACCTGCTGGCCGAGGGCGGCGCCCTGCAGGCGGTCGGGGAACACAAGTGGGACACCGAGACCTCGGTCAGCCGGGGCTCGGCACCCGTGGTGAGCGGCAACCGGCTGTACTTCACCGCGGCGGACGGCCGGCTGCTCGCGATCGACACCGGCAACGGCGGTCTGCTCGGCCAGACCCCGCCACGGCTCGACGGCCGCCGGCACAACGGCTATCTGCAGGCGCTGCCCGCCCCGCAGGTGGACGCGCCGCACGGCCGGATCTACGCGGCCGCGCCGAACGGCACGGTCTTCGCCGTGCCGACCGGGGACCCGGCGGGCTGGTGACCGCCGGGCCCGCCGCCCGGCGCGTGGCAGCGGCAGGCACAGGCCTCCCGCCGCACTCCGGGCACGGCCGCGACCCCGTCCCCGGGGCCGCCCTTGGTACATCTCGTATGCGTCCCGACATGGCACGCTGGGGAGACGTACGGGACGTGCGCGGTCACCGGGCGGCCCGGTCGAGCGCGGCGATGAGCCGGTGGGTCGTCTCCAGGTTGCAGCGCCCCAGCTCGATGAGCGGACGCGGCTCGGCATAGCCGTACGACACGGGGTCGACGCCGAGTGACGGCAGCACGATGCCGCTCCGTTTCAGCGCCGCCGCCAGCTCCGCACAGGCCGCTTCGGCCTCCGCCCGCTTGTCGCCCGCCGCCCGTGGTTCCGTCGCCATGTGCACCGCTCCTGTCTGCCGTTTCCCTGCCTGGAGGACCGGAGCGCAACTACGGTGTGTGTTCCGGCCCTCACGAGAATGGGCCCGGAAAAGGGCGCGAATGCCGCTTGTGACCGGTACTTCGAGGCCACGCACCGTTAGTTCCACACCTTCCACGAAGGAGGGCGCCATGCCGCCGAGGCGAGCGGTCACCGGCCGGAGCCAGGAGCCACGCCAACGGTTCGTCGAAGAGCTGCGATTACTGCGCGCCCAGAAGGGCGACAGCCTGCGCCAGCTCGGCGAGGCCCTGGGCTGGGACTGGTCCCTGTTCGGCAAGATGGAAAGCGGCCAGACACTGGGCGGCCCGGAGGTGGCGCAGGCGCTGGACCAGTACTACGGGACGAAGGATCTGCTGCTGACGTTGTGGGAGTTGGCGGTGGCAGATCCCACACAGTTCCGCGAGCGGTACCGGCGGTACATGACGCTCGAAGCAGAAGCATTGAGCATGTGGCACTACGGGGTCAGCACTATTCATGGGCTGCTCCAGACGGCGAGTTACGCACGCGAGCTGCTTTCAGCCAGTGGTCTCAGTGGCGAACAACTGACACGACAGGTCGAAGCGCGCAAAGGACGTCGGGCAGCACTGGACCGTGATGACGCGCCACGGTTCCGCACGATCCTTTCCGAGGCTGTGCTACGGACACCGTTGGAAGATGCCGCGGAATGGCGGAAGCAGCTTGAGCTCCTCCTGGACATGGGTGAACGGCCCAACGTCATGGTTCAGATCGTTCGCCACGCCGTCGGGATCCATGCCCTGTCGAACACCGACACCACGTTCCTGCGGCTCTCTGACGGCCGCACTGTGGCGTGGGTGGAGACCGGATATTCGGGCGAACTCGTCCAGGAAACGGCAGCAGCCGAACGACTCCAGCTCAGCTACGATCTGGTCCGTGACTTAGCCATGTCCCCGGTTGAATCACGGAAGTTCATCAGGCAGATGTGGGAGGAAGCCTCGTGCGAGCCATCGACCTGAGCACCATTACCTGGCGCAAGAGCTCATACAGCAACCAGGACGGCGGCGCCTGCCTCGAAGTCTCCGACGACCTCCTGACCACTGCCACGTGGCGCAAGTCCAGCTACAGCAACCCGGACGGCGGCAACTGCCTAGAGGTAGCCGACAACCTCCCCGCCCTCGTCCCCGTCCGCGACAGCAAGGCCCCCCAAGGCCCCGCCCTCCTCTTCGAGGCGTCCGCCTGGTCGTCGTTCGTCGCCGCCGTGAAGACCGGGGCGCTGCCCGGCGCCTGACGCCGCCGCGCCCCCGCCGCACACAACGGCCCCCGCCGCTCGTCACGACGGGGGCCGTTGCCGATTCCGGTCATCAGGCCGTGCGGGCGAGTGGGTTGAGCAGCGGACGTTGCTTCCACAGCACGAGGGCGCAGCCAACGGCAAAGAGGAAGATGGCTTCCCCTGCGCCAAGGTAGGAACTCGGCTGCTGGATGGGCCACGCCCAGGGCTGGGCCGAGCCCCCCGGCCTGCGTCCGGCGGCAGCACAGGCCAGAGGGAGTGCAGCGATGCAGATCGCGGCAATGCCGGGTCCCAGAGCCGCGCGGACAATGAGAGCCGCCCCGAGGAAGCCCACGCAGTTGCGAGCCAGTGACAGGGATTCGGGCCGGTCCCACAACAGATGGATCACCGCCGCCGACATCACCACCAGGATCGCGAAGGCAAGGCACAGCGCAAAGTTGCGTCGGCCCTTGTGACGCAGGGCGACCTCTTCGGCGATGGTGTCACCGCGGTCGATGCCGTGCAGGAGCAGGACGACGGGGAGCACGCCGAGGATCTGGGCGACCAGGAGCTGCCCGGACGGGCCGACCACCGCGGGCACAGGAATGGCTTCTTCCCGGACCAAGACGGCCATGAGGTATACCGCAAAGGTCGAGGCCACAACTGCGGGGGCGCCTTTGGCCTTGAGCCACCAGATCATCGTGCGGACTCCCGGACGTGCGACGAGGGCGGTGGTGCAGGGTGCGTCGTGCAGTCGCGCAGGGCCTGACTGTTGCGGTGGTACCAGGCCAACTGCTCGTCATGAGATGCCTGCATGACGTGTGCGGCTACCGCGCCCTCCTTTCCACCGTAGTGGCCGGCCACTTCCTCCTTCTTGGCTCCCGCGGTCAGCGAAAGCCACGCGGCGGTCGGCCCGTAGGCATCGGCGCCGGGGAAAGAACTGCCGGACTGGGCACAAGCCGGCGGCCCGGACGGCAGAAGAGCGGTGCCCACACCGGCACGTACCTCGGACGGGGTGGGTTCGGGCCAGGCTCCGATGAACAGAGCTCCCTTTCCGGGATGTTCGTTCATGGTGAGCTTGTCGGGCACGCTGAGCCCAGCCTGCTGAAGATGGTGACGGGCATAGGAGGCGTTCTCCCGGACCATGGCCGCATGCCCGGCCAGCTCGGGCCACAGGCACACGCGCGGTTCGTCTCCGGCGCACACCAACTGGTCGGTGGAGCGGGCGGTCACGGGATCGGCTGGCAGGCCATAGGCGAGCGCTGCGCTGCCGGCCACACCTGCCACCAGTGCACCGCTGATGAAGAGAGTGCGGGCTCGTCGTCGCAGCATGGACAGGGCCAGGGCAGCAGCGCCGATGACACCAAGGGCAAGCACCAAGGCGCTTGCCGCAGCGCGCCAGCTGGGCGTCTGGTCGAGGGAGCAGCACGAGCCCATGCCACCGGTGACCATATGACGCAGCCACAGCGGTTCCAGAGCAGCCGGATACGCGGTCAGCACGAAGCTGAGGATCAGAGCCAGGGGCGTGGCCACGACCAGGGGAAGGCGTTTGCCGAGAAGAAAGCCGGCCATGGCATGGGCCGTGAGAATGATCAGCCAGATGAGGATCATGCCGACCGGCGGCGTGCCGACATCCGGACGACCCGTGGAGACGGTCACGGCAGTGGCTACTGCCATCCCGACGGTCCCCAGGACGAATACAGGAGCGAGAAGCGGCAGGGCAATCCCGAGGCCGGAGCGCGTCGGGGCCCAGTGCGTCACGTTGCCCCGCGTGAGCCGGGTACCTTCCCAGGCGCCGGCAGTGGCACAGGCAGGTGCAACGAACGGTAAGGCGAAGGTGGCGGCACCCAGGGCACTGGGCCAATAGCCGTGGGTGACCCCGGCGGTGAGGTCATCCGACAGCAGCAGGGCAACGAACGTGGCCAGCAAGGGGGCCAGCCAAGAGGCGGAGGAGGAGCGCAGGACGGTACGCCACAACACGGCTCACACCTCCTGGGCGATCAGTTGGGTGTATGCGCCCTCGGCACGCCTGCCTTCGGGGATGCCGGGAGCGGCCAAGGACAGGAAGGCGTCCGTGTCGCCTTCGAAACGCACCCTGCCCTGGTCGAGGATGACGACGTGGTCATACATGGTGTCGAGGTCCTCGGTCTGATGCGTCGACACCACGACCTGGATGTCGGCCAGCAGATGCGTCACGAGATCGCGGAAGATCTGACGCTGTGAGGGGTCGAGACCTGCTGTCGGTTCGTCGAGAAGCACGATTTCGCTGCTGTGGACGAGCGTTCCCGCAATGCCCATGCGCCGCAGTTGCCCCCCGGAAAGCTGATGGCTCTTCCGGTCTGCCAGGCTTCCCAGCTTCACACGTTCAAGGGCCTCGCGGGACTGGTCCCATGCGTCGGAACGGGACATTCCCTTCAACCAGCCGATATAGGCGACGTTTTCCCGAACGGTGAGTCCGGGCATGGGCTTGACGTTCTGAGGAAGCCAGCCCACTGCCTGGCGGTAGGCGGCCCGCGACTTCGACCGGGCCGGATCAATTCCCCGCCAGGTCACTGTTCCCTCCGTAGGAGAGATCCAGGAGGCAGCGATACCCATGAGCGTCGATTTCCCTGCGCCGTTCGGCCCGAGCAGGACGGTGGCTCTGTGCCCGATGGAGAGATCGAGCTGGTCGAGGACAGGAACTTTCCGTCCGTACTGGAAGGAGCAACGATTGAATTGCAGAGACATGGCACCCTAGCTTGTCGCGAGCCGAAGTAAGCCGGCCGGGAGCACATTCACGCTCCCGGCCGGCGTATCGTCACCTACTCCACTACCACGTCATCTTGACGGGCTTGGCGTACAGGTGGAAAGTACCCGGACCCGAAGTCCCATTGATCTTGTCGAGGCTGAAGTAGTAGTCACCCGAAGCGAGGTCCCCCCAAGACTTCGTCGCACTGCACACATCACTCTTTGAGCCCTTGTTCGTGTCCGGGCCGAAGACATCCTTCCACACCGAAACCGCAGCGCTCGTCCTGGTGTTGGGCGAACTTGCCGTCGTGCAGTTGGAGAGGCGCACCGTGGTGCTGGCGCCGTCATTGTTGTTGTCGGTCCACCGGCCGGACTCCGCTCCGGTGGCCCAGTACGAGATGTACGACGTCTTGCTGCCCTCCGCATGCGCCGGGATGGCGCCGAAGGTGACTGTTGCCAGAACACCCGACAGGACAGCACCGGTGACACGTGAAACTCGCATCGTTCCCCCTAAGTTATCTCCCCCTGTGCACACCCACGGAAGGTGCAGTCGAGAACTCGACCGGGGAGCGCTGATCGAATCATCCGACGCTTCCGGCACACCCGCAACAGGATTCGAATGTTTGAGTCAATGCGGATCCAGGTATGCCTGCCACCCCTGACCTGTGCGGTACCGTGAAATTTCAAGGCCAAAATGCAGTTTTGCGCGAAAGAGGTGCGCGCAGCAGCTTGCCGGGTTGGCTGAAAGTGCACGCTTACAGCGAGGACTGTCGGCATCTGGGTGTAGCAACTGCCCACAAAACGGAATGCATCCATCCGAACTCGCCAATGAGCTCGGGCCCCTGACAGGATCCGGCCACCTATGACACGAGCGAGGACTCCGGAATAAGAACTTCCGTCGCACGATCATCCTCGTCACCCGCGTCATTCACACCACTCGATGGGCCTCTGCAGCCAACTCGGTGCCCCACTGATGCCCATCCATAGCCATGGGCGTCGGTCCAATAATTTCGGCCACGCACCGTAAACAGCGTTGCCGATATCGAACATCTGCGACTAATTTCCCTACCGCAATCACTAACAGTTGCCGCCGGGAGAGCCAGACCTCCTCCGGAGGGCCAGTTGGCCAAGTGCCGTGTCATGCGGGGGAAGTGAGCAAAGCTATGCACGCGAACCGTCGAATATCCGGAGCCATCGCAGGATCCCTGTTCCTGGGGCTCATAGGGGCCGTCCCGGCCCACGCGGAAGGCAGTCGGAGCACATACATATCGGACTGGCACGTCAACAACGAATCGAAGCGCTGGACGGATGCAAATCGCGACAGTGTCAGCACGTCCGTGCAGTTCAGCGGGTGTTCGACGGACACTGCCGACGGCTTGAACACCGCCGCCCTCACCTTGTACAAGGACGTGTTCGGCCCCGATGAGAACCATGGAACCCGCAACAACCACTGCAATACGTCGTCGTGGGGCGATAAGTCCGCAGGCGACTACTACTTCACGCTCGTCGGCATTTCCCCCGGAGCCACCCTGCACGTCAAGAAGGTAGCGATCCGATACTGAACTCCACGGCCTCAGGCGCCTGTGGGGGCTGCAGCACGATTGCCCTACGCCCCCCGGCCTCAAGGGCCGTCACGTATCGATACCACGGCAACGGCCCCCGTCGCTCGCCCGCGACGGGGGCCGTTGCCGTAGCGCCGGCGTCGGCAGCCGCCGACGGGAATCAGCACCAGGCAGTGAGGTCGTATACGGCCTGACAGCGGATATCGGAGACCGGGCGCCGGAAACGTTCGAGGTCGTGTGACGACACCAGCGCCGGGAAGATCATGTTGACGGTCCCACCGCGTGAGTCGACCTTCCCCGCCTCGTCGCGCATACAGAAGTCGAGCCCCCAGACCGCGCCGGTTTCCGTCCATCTGACGTAGTACCGGGCGTACCGCTCGTCGACGAGCATGAAGCCGAGCAGGCGCCACTCCCCCTCACCCGCTTCCTCTTCCCCGTCTTCGGAAAGGTGCACCGGGTCGTTCGCCGAACCGAGGGAGAGCAGCGGTAGGTACACAGCGTCCGCCAAGGCGAGGGGCGGGTCATCGACGGTACGGAGGAAGTGACGCCGGGCGTCGCGTACCGGCACCGCGAACCCCTCGTCGGGGAAGGGCGGACCGAGAGACTCGCGCCGGGCGACGCACGCGCGTAGTGCGGCGATGAAGTAATCGTGGGGGATTTCCTCGCCGTCATCGTCGAGCAGCGGGATCTCCAGGGCATACGAGGTGCCGAGATCTTGGCCGTCCCACAGGACGGCTCTCGCCCCTCGATCGATTTCTGTCGGCGGGAGCAACCCCCGCAGCACCTGCGAACCCGGCGTCAAAGGGGAGGCCACGAACTCTCGCAGCCTCCCCAACAGGCTCTCCAGGAGAACGTCGCGCGGGGTCCGGCCGGCGGTGGGGTCGTCCTCAACCACGGTGATCGATTCTCCCTGGGAGCGCGAATCAGACGGTGTTCACGACGTCAGGGCAGCGGTTGACGCCCTGGCAGAAGGCGGTGATCGTACCGATCTTGCCCTTGCGCCCCGGCAGCTTGTAACGGCCGTCATCGGCCTGCCAGTGCCGACAGAGCGAAGCACGGTGCCGGCGGTCGTGTCCCACGACCGCCGGCACCGTGCGGTGTCCTGCGTCTTGCCCTGCCGTGCCGGGTGCGCCCCGGGCCGCCTCAGCCCAGCTTGCTCACGTCGCGCACCGCGCCCTTGTCGGCGCTGGTGGCCATGGCCGCGTAGGCGCGCAGGGCCTGGGAGACCTTGCGCTCGCGGTTCTTCGGGGCGTAGACGCCTTCCAGGGCCAGCCGGCGGGACTCCAGCTCCACGTCGCCGACGAGGAGTTCGATGGTGCGGTTCGGGATGTCGATCTTGATGCGGTCGCCGTCCTCGACGAGGGCGATGGTGCCGCCGGCCGCCGCCTCGGGCGAGGCGTGGCCGATGGACAGGCCGGAGGTTCCGCCGGAGAAACGGCCGTCGGTGACCAGTGCGCAGGCCTTGCCCAGGCCACGGCCCTTGAGGAAGGACGTCGGGTAGAGCATCTCCTGCATGCCGGGGCCGCCCTTGGGGCCCTCGTAGCGGATGACGACGACGTCGCCCTCCTTGATCTGCTTCTTGAGGATCTTGTCGACGGCCTCTTCCTGCGACTCGCAGACCACGGCCGGGCCCTCGAAGTTCCAGATCGACTCGTCGACGCCGGCGGTCTTCACGACGCAGCCGTCCTCGGCGAGGTTGCCCTTGAGGACCGCGAGGCCGCCGTCGACGGAGTAGGCGTGCGCCAGGTCGCGGATGCAGCCGCCCTCGGCGTCGACGTCGAGGCCGTCCCAGCGCTCGGACTGGGAGAAGGCGGTGGCCGAGCGCTTGCAGCCGGGGGCCGCGTGCCACAGCTCGACGGCCTCGTCGGAGGGTGAACCGCCGCGCACGTCCCAGGTCTTGAGCCATTCCTCGATGGAGGCGCTGTGCACGGTGTGCACGTCCTCGTTGAGGAGTCCGGCGCGCCACAGCTCGCCGAGGAGGGCGGGGATGCCGCCGGCGCGGTGCACGTCCTCCATGTAGTACGTGCCGCCCGGCGCGACGTTCGGGGCGACCTTCGCCAGGCAGGGCACCCGGCGCGAGACCGCGTTGATGTCGTCCAGGTCGAAGTCGAGACCGGCTTCCTGGGCGGCGGCGAGGAGGTGCAGGATCGTGTTCGTCGAGCCGCCCATGGCGATGTCGAGGGCCATGGCGTTCTCGAAGGCGGCGCGGGTGCCGATGTTGCGCGGCAGGACGGTGTGGTCGTCCTCGTCGTAGTGCCGCTTGGTGATCTCGACGACCGTGCGGCCGGCGTTCTCGTACAGCGCCTTGCGGGCGGTGTGGGTGGCCAGCACGGAGCCGTTGCCGGGCAGCGACAGGCCGATCGCCTCGGTCAGGCAGTTCATGGAGTTGGCGGTGAACATGCCGGAACAGGAGCCGCAGGTCGGACAGGCGTTCTCCTCGATGCGGAGGATGTCCTCGTCGGAGATCTTGTCGTTGACGGCGTCCGAGATCGCGTCGACCAGGTCGAGGGTGCGGACGGTGCCGTCGACGAGGGTCGCCTTGCCGGACTCCATCGGGCCGCCGGAGACGAAGACCGTCGGGATGTTGAGGCGCATCGCGGCCATCAGCATGCCCGGGGTGATCTTGTCGCAGTTGGAGATGCAGATCAGCGCGTCGGCACAGTGCGCCTCGACCATGTACTCGACGGAGTCGGCGATCAGGTCGCGGGAGGGCAGGCTGTAGAGCATGCCGCCGTGGCCCATGGCGATGCCGTCGTCGACCGCGATGGTGTTGAACTCGCGGGCGATGCCGCCGGCCGCGTGGATCGCCTCGGAGACGATCCGGCCGACCGGCTGGAGGTGGGTGTGGCCGGGCACGAACTCTGTGAAGCTGTTGGCGACGGCGATGATCGGCTTGCCGAAGTCCTCCCGCGCTACGCCGGAGGCCTGCATAAGGGCTCGGGCGCCGGCCATGTTGCGGCCATGGGTAACGGTGCGGGACCTCAGCTCGGGCACGATGGTCACTCCCTCGGGATTACGTCCGTACGACCGCCGGTACCGGTACCTGGGCTCTGCCGCGCAGCTTTGCCGCGTACCGGGTGGCGTCATATATCAGCTCCCGTCGAGATTACGCCTCCGATCCAAGATCTGGACAGTCTCTCCGGCATATGAGACGGCTGCCCGGAGTGCGGACAGCGGGGAGCGCAGCGTTCTCGCAGGTCGCGGCGGTGATCAGGCTCGCGGGGCGGCATATATGCCGGTTGGCAGGGCCGTGTCAGATCCGGGTGTCGGGGGCCGCGCCCCGTCCGGCCGAGGGCTGTGCCGGACCGGTTGCCGCGGCTGCGCCCCATCCGGCCGTCAGGGCTGCGTCAGATACCGCTGGAGGGTCGGTGCGACCATCGCGATGATCTCCTCCGTGTCCGCCGAGGCGACCGGGTCCATCTTGATCACATAGCGCAGCATGGCGATCCCGATGAGGTGCCCGGCGGCCAGCTGCGCCCGGAACTCCGGGTCGGGAACGTCGAGTTCGCCCGCCACCCGCTGCAGCATCCGGCGCTCGATGAGCCCGCGCAGCACCGCCGCCGCGGTGTCGTTGGTCAGCGCCGAGCGCATGATCGCCAGCAGGGCCGGCCGGCTGACCGGGTTCTCCCAGACGCCGAACATGAAGCGGGCCATCCGCTCCCCGACGTCCGCGCCGCCGCCCGCGAGGGCGTCGGGCATGGTCAGCGCGGGGGCGAAGGTCAGCTCGATGGCGGCCGCGAAGACCTGCTCCTTGGTGCCGAAGTAGTGGTGCACCAGCGCCGCGTCCACCCCGGCCGCCTTGGCGATGCCTCGCACCGAGGTCTTGTCGTAGCCGCGCTCGGCGAACTGCGTACGGGCCGCGGCCAGGATCCGCTCACGGGCGCCGGGACCGGCCTCGGCGGCGGCGCGGGCCGGGCGGCCCCTGCGGCGGGCCGGTGCGGGCGGCGTACCGGGCGCGGGGGAGGCGTCGTCCGGCCCGTGCCCGCTGCCGCTCACGAGCCCGGGACCCAGGTCGGCGAGGCGAGATGCAGCCGGGTGAAGGCGAGCGCCTCGGCGAGGTCGGCCTCGCGCTCCGCCGGGGACATCGCCCGCCGGGTGTTGACCTCGACGACCACATGGCCCTCGAAGCCGGTGCGCGCCAGCCGCTCCAGCACCTCGGCGCAGGGCTGGCTGCCGCGCCCCGGCACCAGATGCTCGTCCTTGGCGGAGCCGTTGCCGTCGGCGAGGTGGACGTGCCCCAGACGGTCGCCCATCCGCTCCACCATCGCCAGCGCGTCGTTACGGGCGGTGGCGGTGTGCGAGAGGTCGACGGTGAAGTGCCGGTAGTCGTCGTTGGTGGGGTCCCAGTCCGGGGCGTAGGCGAGCATCTCGCGGTCCCGGTAGCGCCACGGGTACATGTTCTCGACGGCGAACTTCACGTCCGTCTCGCCCGCCATCCGCCACACCCCGCGGACGAACTCCCGGGCGTAGCTGCGCTGCCAGCGGAACGGCGGGTGCACGACCACCGTCGAGGCGCCCAGCTTCTCCGCGGCGGTGCGGGCGCGCTGGAGCTTGACCCACGGATCGGTGGACCAGACCCGCTGGGTGATCAGCAGACACGGTGCGTGGACGGCCAGCACCGGCACACCGTGGTAGTCCGAGAGCCGGCGCAGCGCCTCGATGTCCTGGCTGACCGGATCGGTCCACACCATGACCTCGACGCCGTCGTAGCCGAGGCGCGCGGCGATCTCGAAGGCCGTCGCCGTCGACTCCGGATACACCGAGGCCGTGGACAGCGCGACCTTCGCATCCGGGATGCGCACCACTGGCTCTGTCACGAAGGACAGCGTACGGGCCAAGACCCGGCGCGGGGCAGGAGGTCCGGCGACCGCGGCCCCCTGTCGGTGGTGGCGGGGGACGGCGGGACAGGGCACTACGGGTGTGGCGGGGCCCGCCGGGGCGTGACGAGTCTCACGACCGCCCGGCCGCCGGCGGGCGCGCCAGGGCCTGTCTTCAAAGTCCCGTCGTTCGCCCGCAAGGCAGGCGGGACTTTGAAGACAGGCCCTACGGCAGGTGGTCCAGCCGCCGCAGGATGACGCCCTCGCGCAGCGCCCAGGGGCAGATCTCCAGCGTCTCGACCCCGAACAGGTCCATCGCCGCCTCGGCGACCAGCGCCCCGGCGAGCAGCTGCCGCGAGCGGCCCTCGGACACGCCGGGCAGCGTGCCCCGCTCCTCCGCGGTCATCCCGGCCAGCCGCGGCACCCACTCCTCCAGCTTCATGCGGGTCAGCTCCCGCTGGACGTAGAGCCCCTCCGCCGAGCGCGCGGCGCCCGCGATCCGGGCCAGCTGCCGGAAGGTCTTGGACGTGCCGACGACCCGGTCGGGGGTGCCGTAGCGGCTGAATTCGCTGACCACCTTGGCGATCTCGGCCCGCACCCGGCGGCGCAGCGTCCGGACGTCATCGGCCTCCGGGGGATCGCCGGGCAGGTCGCCCGCGGTCAGCCGGCCGGCGCCCAGCGGCAGCGACACCGCCACGTCCGGGTCCTCGTCCAGGCCGTAGGCGATCTCCAGCGAGCCGCCGCCGATGTCCAGCACCAGCAGCCGGCCGGCCGACCAGCCCAGCCACCGGCGGGCGGCGAGGAAGGTGAGCCGCGCCTCGTCCTCGCCGGAGAGCACCTGGAGCTCGACCTCGGTCTCCGCGGCGACCCGGCGCAGCACGTCCTCGCCGTTGGTGGCCTCGCGGACCGCCGAGGTGGCGAACGGCAGCACGCTCTCGACGCCCTTGTCCTCGGCCACCTGGAGCGCCTCGTGGACGGTGGCCACCAGCCGCTCCACCCCCGCGTCGCTTATCGCGCCCGCCTCGTCGAGGAGTTCGGCGAGCCGCAGCTCCGCCTTGTGCGAATAGGCGGGCAGCGGGCGCGCGCCCGGGTGTGCGTCCACCACCAGGAGATGGACCGTATTCGAACCCACATCGAGGACACCGAGTCTCATACGGGGAAACCTACTGCGGCGCCCGCCCACTCTTGTCGTCGCGGTCCCCACCGTGACGCGCCTTAGGCTGGAGTCGTGGCAAAGACGAAAAAGGCGAAGCACGAAAAAGCGCGCACCAAGGAAGAAAAGCGGCGCTCCCAGGCGACTGAGGGGGCGCGGTCCCCGAAGGAGGCCCCGGCCGACGAGGTCGGCCTCGACTTCGCCCGCGCCTGGGTCACCTTCCCGGACCCGGCCGACGACGAACAAATCTTCCGCTGCGACCTGACCTGGCTGACCTCCCGCTGGACCTGCATCTTCGGCAGCGGCTGCCAGGGCATCCAGGCCGGCCGGGCGGACGACGGCTGCTGCACGCTCGGCGCGCACTTCTCCGACGAGGACGACGAGAAGCGGGTCGCCGAACACGTGGCACGGCTCACACCCGACGTGTGGCAGCACCACGACGTCGGCACCACGACCGGCTGGACCCAGGAGGACGAGGACGGCGACCGGCAGACCCGGCGCTGGGAGGGCTCCTGCATCTTCCAGAACCGCCCCGGCTTCCCGGCCGGCGCCGGCTGCTCGCTGCACATCCTCGCGCTGCGCGAGGGCCGCGAGCCCCTGGAGACCAAGCCGGACGTCTGCTGGCAGCTGCCGGTCCGGCGCACCTACGACTGGATCGACCGGCCGGACGACACGCAGATCCTGCAGGTGACGATCGGCGAGTACGACCGGCGCGGCTGGGGCCCCGGCGGCCACGACCTGCACTGGTGGTGCACCTCCGCGACCTCGGCGCACGGCGCGGGCGACCCGGTGTACGTCTCGTACAAGCCGGAGCTGACCGAGCTGATGGGCAAGAAGGGCTACGCCAAGCTCGCCGAACTGTGCGAGGAGCGGCTCGCGGCGACGCTGCCGATGGCGCCGCACCCGGCCGACCCGAAGCCCCCGAAGCCCCCGAAGAAGCCCGAGAAGCAGAAGTAGCCGCGCCGGGGCCGCCGGATCCGGCGCGGCCCCGGCGCGCTCAGCGGGCGGGACGCGTCGTGTTCGACGGCGTCGAGGACGGTTCGGGTCCGGTCGGCTTCGGGGTCGGCGTCGCCGGCGTGGAGCTGGGCGCCGGGGACGTCGGGGTCGGCGTGGGTGTCGGCGTCGGGTGCGAGGGGCGCGGCGTCGGATGCGCGGGCGTCGGACGCTGCGGGCCGGGGGCGGGCCCGGTCACGCCATGCCCCTCCATCGTGACGGCGGTGCCGCCGGGCTCGATGGCGATCCGGGCCCGCCAGCGGCCCGCCGGCTCCCGGTCGTGGTCGATGTCGACCGTGATCGTCGTGGTCTCGCCCGGCCGCAGCGTGCCCGCCGTATGACTGAGCTGCAGCCAGGCCGCGCCCGCCGAGGCGCGCCAGCGCACCGGCGCGCCGCCCGAGGCACTGAGCGTGATCACCGTGGTCCGGCCGCTGGGCTGCGCGGCGACCGTCAGCCGCCCGGGGCCCGACTCCGCGCGGCCGCCCGGCCCGCCCGGCCGCTGCGGGGTGCCGTCCGCGCTGATCACCTCGACGGACACATCGGGCCCGCCCGCACCGGCCCGGAAACCGGGATCGGGCGTCGTCCTGGCATTGCCCGCGTTCTCGTACGGCCGGCCGCCCAGCCGCCCCCCGGGCTCCGTGTCGCTGGCCGTCACCGACGGCGAGGCGTCCGCCGCCTCGTCCGTGGCCGGGCCGCCGTGGTACGCCGCCCACAGGGCCAGCACCGGCGCCGCGACCACCGTGGCGACCACCGTGGTGGTCAGCGCCCGGCCGCGCAGCCTGCGCCGTCGGGCCACCCGGTCCGTAGGGGGGCCGACGGGAAAACCGCTGCGGTCATAGCGAGGAGAACCGTTTGCCCCACCGTTCCGGCCGCCGCGTCCCGCACCGGCCACCCCTTCCGCCCGGCCCGACTTCGCGCGCCGGGCCGCCGCCAGCGCACCGAGCACGGCCTCACGGGGCGCGGCGACCAGCGGCAGCGAGCCCCGGGCCACCGGCGCGGTGCCCGGCCAGGTCCCCGGGGCGGTGGCCCGCTCGGCGGTCCGCCGGCACTCCGCGCAGTCGTCGACATGGCGCACCAGCTCCCGGCTCAGCGCCGCGCCCAGCAGCATCTGGGTGTCCCCCGCCAGCTGGGCGACCTCGCGGCAGCGGCCGGACTCGACGACGGCCAGCGCCGCCCGGGTCCGCTCCACCTCGCAGGACGCCGTGGCCAGCAGGGCGCGGGTGGCGATCGGGTCGGCGCCGAGCACCGCGGCGACCTCGTCGGCCGAGAGCTGATGCCGCACCGCGAGCTCCAGCGCCTCGCGCTGCTCGGGAGTGGTGCCCGCGGCCTCCGGCCAGGCCAGCGCGGCGAGTTCACGCTGCCGGCGCTCGGCCTCGGCGGCGGCCGTGGCGCCGGCGGACGGGCCCGGGGCGGCCGGGCCGGTCCGCTCGGTGAGCCGGCGCAGGCAGGCCCAGCGGGCCAGGGCGTAGAGCCAGGAGCGGTACTGCGCCCGGTCGGCGGGCCGCCTGCTGTGGTGCCGCTCGGCGAGCGCGAGCATCTCGCCGAGCACCGCGGTCGCCGCGTCGTGCTCGCACAGCACCGACAGGCAGTAGGTGAACAGCCCGTCCAGATAAGGCTCGTAGCCGTCGGGGCGCTTCTCCGGGGGGCGCGCGGCATCCGGGCCGGGCCGCTCGGACGGCTGCGGCCGGCTCCGGCGCCGGCCGTCGCCGCGCGACCGGTGTGCGCCGGTGGAGTGCGTGGGGTGCTCGGGCCTGCTGCTCATCACCCCGGCGACGGTAGGCGGATGATGCAGCCGGTCTTGCTCGCGTTGGACACTTTTAACCCTTACGGGTGACCATCTCCCTCAAAAGAGGACACGAACAGCCCTTTACACCGGGGGTGCACTCCGTCTGCGCCACCCTGCCGGCGCACATCGGCGACGAGGCAGCCGTCCCCCGTTCGGCCCCCGTTCCGCCCCTCGCACGGCCCTTCCTTCCCGGAGATCCCGGACAGCGCCCGAAGCTCGCGGCCCACGAGCGAAGCTCTCGGACGAGGCCTCGCCCCCTCCCTCCCCCCCTGCTCCTCCACAGCTCGGGCGGGCGTTGTCACACCCCGCCGCTACGGTGGCCCCATGGCAACGCGTAAATCCTCGGGCAAGGAGCGCCCCTCCTACCGCTGTACGGAATGCGGCTGGACCACCGCGAAGTGGCTCGGCCGCTGCCCCGAATGCCAGGCATGGGGCACGGTCGAGGAGTTCGGCGGCGCCCCCGCGGTCCGCACCACCGCACCCGGCCGGGTCACCACCGCGGCCGTGCCCATCGGCCAGATCGACGGCCGGCAGGCCACCGCCCGCTCGACGGGCGTACCCGAACTCGACCGCGTCCTGGGCGGCGGACTGGTCCCCGGCGCGGTCGTCCTGCTGGCCGGCGAACCCGGCGTCGGCAAGTCCACCCTGCTGCTGGACGTCGCCGCCAAGGCCGCCTCCGACGCGCACCGCACCCTCTACGTCACCGGCGAGGAGTCCGCCAGCCAGGTACGGCTGCGCGCCGACCGCATCGGCGCCCTCGACGACCATCTGTATCTGGCGGCCGAAACCGACCTCTCCGCCGTCCTCGGCCACCTGGACACGGTCAAGCCCTCCCTCCTCGTCCTCGACTCCGTGCAGACCGTCGCCTCACCCGAGATCGAAGGCGCCCCCGGCGGCATGGCCCAGGTCCGCGAGGTGGCCGGCGCACTGATCCGGGCATCCAAGGAACGCGGCATGTCCACCCTCCTGGTCGGCCACGTCACCAAGGACGGCGCCATCGCCGGACCGCGCCTCCTGGAACATCTCGTCGACGTCGTCCTGCACTTCGAAGGCGACCGGCACGCCCGCCTGCGCCTCGTCCGCGGCGTCAAGAACCGCTACGGCACCACCGACGAGGTCGGCTGCTTCGAGCTCCACGACGAAGGCATCACCGGCCTCGCCGACCCCTCGGGCCTCTTCCTGACCCGCCGCGCCGAGCCCGTGCCCGGCACCTGCCTGACCGTGACCCTGGAGGGCCGCCGCCCGCTGGTCGCCGAGGTCCAGGCACTGACCGTCGACTCCCAGATCCCCTCCCCCCGGCGCACCACCTCCGGCCTGGAGACCTCCCGGGTCTCGATGATGCTCGCCGTACTGGAACAGCGCGGCCGCATCAGCGCCCTGGGCAAACGCGACATCTACAGCGCGACGGTCGGCGGGGTGAAGCTCACCGAACCCGCCGCCGACCTCGCCGTGGCCCTCGCCCTCGCCAGCGCCGCCAGCGACACCCCCCTCCCCAAGAACCTCGTCGCCATCGGCGAAGTGGGCCTCGCGGGGGAGGTCAGACGGGTCACCGGCGTCCAGCGCCGACTGTCCGAAGCGGCCCGCCTCGGCTTCACCCACGCCCTGGTCCCCTCCGACCCCGGCAAGATCCCCGACGGAATGCGGGTACTGGAGGTCGCCGACGTCGGAGCGGCCCTCAGCGTCCTGCCCAAGCGAGTGCGCCGGGAGGCCCCACAGGAAGAGGGCGCACGCCGGTAGACTTTGCCCTGGTCTCGCCCGTCACCGCAGAATTGCCTGTCGGCCACGTACGCTCCGTTGGTACGTCAACACAGCATGGACCGGGCGGCCTGCGGACCGACAGACCTTGCGACGGAGGAGTGCAGTGGCAGCCAACGACCGGGCATCGACTCCCGGCAGGTCCGGCGGCAGTTCCGGTACCGAGAGCCTGATGCGCGCCTCGCTGAGCGCCGTCGCGCCCGGTACGGCCCTGCGCGACGGCCTGGAGCGCATCCTCCGCGGCAACACCGGCGGGCTGATCGTGCTGGGTTTCGACAAGACCGTCGAAACCATGTGTACCGGCGGATTCGTCCTCGACGTGGAGTTCACCGCGACCCGCCTGCGCGAGCTGTGCAAGCTCGACGGCGCGCTGGTCCTCGACAAGGACATCACCAAGATCCTGCGGGCCGGCGTCCAGCTGGTCCCGGACGCCTCCATCCCCACCGAGGAGACCGGCACCCGCCACCGCACCGCCCAGCGCGTCTCGATCCAGGCCGGCTTCCCGGTCGTCTCGGTCAGCCAGTCGATGCGCCTGATCGCCCTCTACGTGGACGGCGAACGCCGCGTCCTGGAGGAGTCCGCCGCGATCCTCTCCCGCGCCAACCAGGCGCTGGCGACCCTGGAGCGCTACAAGCTCCGCCTCGACGAGGTCGCCGGCACCCTCTCCGCCCTGGAGATCGAGGACTTGGTGACGGTCCGCGACGTCACCGCGGTCGCCCAGCGCCTGGAGATGGTCCGCCGGATCGCCACGGAGATCGCCGAGTACGTCGTCGAACTCGGCACGGACGGCCGGCTGCTCACCCTCCAGCTGGAGGAACTGATCGCCGGCGTGGAACCCGAACGCGAGCTGGTCGTCCGCGACTACGTCCCCGAACCGACCGCCAAGCGCTCCCGTACGGTCGTCGAGGCGCTCGCCGAACTGGACGCACTCAGCCACACCGAACTCCTCGAACTCCCCACCGTGGCCCGCGCCTTGGGCTACAGCGGCGCCCCCGAGACCCTGGACTCCGCGGTCTCCCCGCGCGGCTTCCGCCTGCTGGCGAAGGTCCCCCGGCTGCCCGGCACGGTCATCGACCGCCTCGTCGACCACTTCGGCGGCCTGCAGAAGCTGCTCGCCGCCAGCGTCGACGACCTCCAAGCGGTCGACGGCGTCGGCGAAACCCGTGCCCGCTCGGTCCGCGAGGGCCTCTCACGGCTGGCGGAGTCGTCGATCCTGGAGCGGTACGTCTAGGTCGGGTTGGGTGGTGCGGCTGCTGGGGGGCGGCTGGAGCGGTGCGTCCGTACCTGCGGGGTCCGGCTCGCGTAGACCCCGCAGGTACGGAACCGTCCGGACCCTGCTGGGCCCCGGGCCGCCTAGACCCCGCTGGAGCGGTACTGCTGGGCCTCGTGGGAGCGACGTCTCGTCCCCGCCCTCTCCACCCGCCCCGCCCTGGCGGTCCTGGCCGCCCTGGCGGTCCTGGCCGCCCTGGTGGTCCTAGCGGTCCTGCCGCCGCACGGCGTCCGGCGTGACGGGCGTGAAGAAGTTGATCAGGTTCCCGTCGGGGTCCCGGAAGAGCAGGGAGCGGTTGCCCCACGGCATCGTCGTCGGCTGCTGGACGAACTCGCAGCCGAGGGGCGTCAGACGCTCGTACTCCGCATCGACGTCGGCGACCCGGAATTCGATGATCACCGTGCGATTGGCGGCCGGCCGGGCGGAGTCGGCGCCGAACAGCGCCACGGTCCGGCTGCTCGCGACCGCCAGCGTGCACGACGGCGTCACGAGTTCGGCGAAGTCGGGCGTCGCCCACGTCGCCGCAACAGCGGTGACCTGTTCGTAGAACGCGACGAGGCGAGCGACGTCGTCGGTGATCACACGGAGCGAAACGAGGTTCATGAGCGACTTCCTGTCAGCGGTGGCACCGGATGAAGAGACGCCTCGCACGCTAGAGCCAATACCGGACAGAATCCGCCCGGTATACGCGGCAGACTTTCCGGCGTGACCACTTCGACCGCCCGCGTGCTCGCGCTGCTGGAAATCCTCCAGGGCAGCGGCCTCCACACCGTCCCCGACCTGGCCGTACGCCTCGGTGTCGACGAACGCACCGTCCGTCGCTACGTCGGCCACCTGCTGGAGCTCGGTGTACCCGTCGACTCGGTGCGCGGCCGCCACGGCGGCTACCGGCTCGCCCCCGGCTACCGGATGCCGCCGCTGATGCTCACCGACGAAGAGGCCCTGGCCGTCCTGCTCGGCCTGCTGACCGGCCGGAGAGCCGGGCTGGTCACCACGTCGGCCGCGGCGAACGAGAGTGCCACGGCGAAACTGCGCCGCGTACTGCCCAAAGCCCTGGGGCGACGGCTGGACGCACTCCTGGAAACCGCCGACTTCACCGCGCGCCCCCGCCCCACCACCACCCCCGCCCCGGAAGCCCACGTACTGCTCGAACTCGCCGAGGCCGCACGCCACCAGCGGCCGGTGACCCTCAACTACACCGACCGCAAGGGCCGTAGCACCGACCGCACCGTCCTGCCCTACGGCCTCGTGGCACATTCCGGACGCTGGTATTTGACCGCCGCCGCGCCCGCCGCGCCTGCCGACACCGCCGGGCCCTCGGGGCCCACCGCGCCCGCCACCTCCGCCGCCTCCGCCGGTGAGGAGATACGCACCTTCCGCCTGGACCGGATCACCTCCCTGACCGTGCAGCCCGGCTCCTTCACCGTCCCGCCGGACTTCGACCCGGTCATCACGCTCCTGGACGGCCTCGCCCAGACCCCCTGGACCCACGAGGTGTCCCTGCGCATCCACGCCGACGCCCAGCACATCCGCCGACATCTCCCGGCCGGCATCGCGAGCCTGACCGTGATCCCGGACGGGGGCGCGGACTGGGACGCGGGCGCACCTGATGCCGCCCAGCGGGCCGACACCGGCCGGCAGCCCCGCCCCGACGGCTCGAACGGGCCCGCGACAGCCGACGACCACACCGCCGGAGACGACCACACCACCGAATGGGTCCACGTCCGGATGCGCGCCGAACGGCTGGACTGGATTCCCCCCGTACTCGCCGCTCTGGACCGCCCCTTCGTCATCGAACGCCCCACCGCCCTGCGCGATCTCGTACGCGCCCTGGCCCGCCGCCTCGACGAACACGCCACAGCCGACGCCCCCGCCCACCCGCCCATGTGACCGCCCGGCTTCGGACGTTCGTCACCGCGGCAGTGCGGCAGTGCGGCAGTGCGGCAGTGCGGCAGTGGCATTCGACCGATACCAAGGGTGAAGGGCGAAGAGCGAAGGGCCGGAGAGCGTACTGCCCGGGGGCGAACGGCCGGGGAGCGAACGACTGCGGCCGCTCCCCGATACTCGGTCAGCCGGTCAGGCAGCCCACCGGCCGGTCAGGCAGCCAGCCGGTCGGCCGGCCAGGCGCCCAACTGGCCCGGCAGCCACCCGGACCGGCCGTCAACCGGCCTGGCGCAACGCCAGCGCCTCCTTCGCCGGGTCCAGGCCGAGTACGGGGCGGTCCGGGCGCTGCGGCGCCACCCCACCGACGGTCTGCAGCCAGGCCCAGGTGTCGGCGACGGTCTCCGCGACGGGACGACAACGCATCCCGGATGCCTGGGCCTTGGAAACGTCCGTACCGAAGAGCGCGTCCCTCAGCTCACCGGGCGCCAGCCAGACCGGCAGCTCGGTCCAGGGCTCGATACCGGCAGCGAGGACGTCCTCCGGCGCGGTCCAGCGCAGCTCGGCGTCCGAGCCGGTGACCTTCGCACAACTCTCCAGCATCTCCCCCATGGTGGCGTGCCCGGTCTTGCTCACCAGGTTGTACGCCCCGCCGAGCCCGGCCTCCAGCGCGTCGGCCGTCCACTCGGCAAGGTCACGGACATCGATGTACTGCAGCGCCGCCCCCCGCGGCCCCGGCGCGAGGACCGTGCCACCGCGGGCGATCCGCCCCAGCCACCACGGCAGCCGCCCCACGTTCTCGTACGGCCCGAGGATCAACCCCGCGCGCACCATCAGCGCCCGGTCCCCGAACGCCTCGGCCGCGGCCAGCTCACCGCCCCGCTTGGCCTGCGCATAGTCCTCGGCATCGGTGGCGTCCGCGGAACCCGTCACCAGCGGGGCGTGCTCGTCGAGCCGCGCCGTGGGCGGGAAGGCGTACACCGAGCCGCTGGAGACATAGGCATACGTCCCCACCCGCCCGGCCAGCAGCCGCGCGCTGTCCCGTACCGCCGACGGCGCGCCGCTCCAGGTGTCGACAACGGCGTCCCACTCGCCCGCTTCCAGGGCCGCGAGCCCTGCCGCGTCCCCACGGTCGCCGTGCAGCGCCGTCACACCCTCCGGCGGCACATGATTCCCACGATGGAAGACCGTCACCTCCCAACCGCGCGCCAACGCGGCCTCGGTGATCGCCCGCCCCACGAACTCAGTTCCACCCAGCATCAGTAGCTTCATGCCCCCGACTATTGCCGAACGTCACCAGCCACGGCAGCGCCTCTCGCTCCCAGCAGAACCGCTACAGGCGAACGCGCAAAGACGCACATGTATGCATGAATGCGAGCGGGCGGGTTCGGGGGGCATGCGCGCGTCCGTGAATCCCGCCAAGATGCCCGCCTCTGACTGGTGGGGTGCTGCCGCCGCGCACCTGGAGGCGAACCGGGGGCGCCCGGAGGCGTGGCGCTCCCGATGCCGTGTCGCCCAGCGGGCCGGTGCCCCGCAAGGGTGCCCCTCCACGGAGGGAACCCCTCCTTGGGCCCTTGGCGGCGCGCCCTCCCGCCTTGGCCTGAGCCTTTAGCTCTCAGCTCTCAGCTCTCAGCTCTCAGCTCTCAGCTCTCAGTCAGAGTGAACGTGGTATGGACCGCTTCCAGCCCGGGCACCTTGGCCTCGATCAGATACTTGCCGTCCGGCACCGTGGCCGAGCTCGGAGTGGCGCACTGCGGGCCGCTGGCCCGGCGGTCCCACACGATGGTGCGCTTCACGGAACCCTTGGCCGGAACCTGCAGCAGCGCGGGCCGAGTGCCCGACGGGCAGTCGTTCGAGGCCCACACCCGGTCGTCGCCCGCGGTGTCGGTGATCGTGAGCACCGCGGCCTTCTGCCCGAGATCCACCTTGCAAGCGTCACCGGCCGCGTTCTTGACCGTCAGCTCGAACTTCGGCTTGGTCCCCGGCGCATAGGAGTTCTTGACGCTGTGCAGCACCAACTCCGCGTCGTCCGATACGCAGTTGGGGAGCGAAGAACGGGCCTCGACAGCGTTCTTGCCCGACCCCTGACCGATCGGCCCATCAGGAACGGAACCCGAACCACCGCTACTGCCACCGGAGTCACCGCCGGACTCGTCATCACCACCCGCCGCGCCCGAACCACCGCCGGAACCGGAGCCCGAACCCCCGCCACCGCTCGACTCGTCGCGCCCGCCCGGCTTTTGGCCGTTCACCGGCCCGCTGGCGGAGGGCCCGGGCGTAATGGACGTCGCGGGCCCCTTCCCGTGGGACCCCTTGCCCTCATCGCCGCTCTTGCCGCCACTTCCGCCCAAGTTGAGGGCCCACACGACCAGAAGGGCGAGCAGTACGACGATGGTCAGCGCAACGGCCCTCCGCCGCCAGTAGATGGAGGAGGGAAGCGGCCCGATCGGATTGCGCAGTGATCCCACGCGGAAACTCTACGAGAGATCGGCAGCCGCACCGGCCAGTACCCGCCGCATCCGGCTGCAACTTTTCCCATGATCGGCCCGGAGACGACTCCCGATCGCCCCACAGCCGGCTCCCGGCCCACGTTTCCTGCCCCAACGGCCCTCATACACCGTTAGGTCCGGTAGCTCGCAGTCTGCTCCGCTCCGCCCCCGCTTCAGCCCAATCCACCCCTCGACAACCGACGGAACGGATGGAACGAACGGGCCACGACAACCGACGGAACAGACGGACCACGAGCGCCTACGGAACAGTTGGGCCCCCAACGGCCAGCGACGCGGACGGGGCTACCGATGCGGACGGGCCCAGAGGGCCGACGGTACGGACGGGGTCACAACGCCCAACGGAACGGGCGGGGCAACGAGGGCCGACGGCACGGACCGGCCTACGACGACCGGCGCAGCGGAGGGGACCACGACAGGCAGGCTCCCCACGTTCGCCCCCTTGCCCAGCCCTCACCCTCCTTCGCCCTCTCTCACACCCGCCTCACGAGCCCGACCACTCCTCCTTGTGACCGAAGCCCTGCCCGTTGTCGATCAGCCGCAGCCAGTCGGGGCGCAGCTCCCACAACGTGGTCCGCTCCAGGGCATCGCGCAGCCGGTCGCTCGCCGCGACAAAGGGGAAGCGCTCCAGATAGACCCGCCAGCCGGCCGCCCGCTCGGCGCCGGCCAGGGGACGGCAGCGCCCCCGCCCCTGAAGCCCGGTCAGGCCACTCCACTCCTGACCGTCCCGCTGCGCCGTGAACGCCACCCGTGCGCCCGGCTCCGCGAGGGCCCGGCCATGCCGCGTCGTACCCGACGTGACGAAGTACAGCGCAGGCCCGGCCCCGGCCAAGTCACCAGCCTCCGTGCCACCGCACGACTCGACCCCGGGGACCCCACGGGGCGCGTCCACCGCAGGCGCTGCTTCGACTGTCTCGGCTGTCTCGACTGCTGCAGCCGCTTCGGGGGCTTCGAGGGCTTCGAGGACTTCCACCGCGTCGGTCGCGTACAGCACCGCGCACGCCTGAGGCCCCTCCTCATCCACGTACGCCAGGGTCATCGTCGTATGCGCGGCCAGCGCCCGCCGGATCGCCTCCGGGCACGGGGCGCCACCCGCTCCCGCCGCGCCACCCGCCCCCACCACACCGTCCGACACGCCGGCGCCGCCCGGCCCTCCGGCGCAGCCCGATCCCCCGGCACCGCCCGGCGCTCCCGCACCACCGGGTCCCGCCGCACTCTGCGGCACTCCGGCGCCGCCCGGCCCTCCGGCGCCACCGGATCCCGCCACGCCCGAGCCCGTCGCACCCGAGCCCGTCGCACCGGGCCGCCTCGCCGCGCCGCTCGTATCTTCCGTGTCGCTCATCTGCGCCATGCCCGCATCCTCGCTCTCCTTGCTTGCCGCCTCCCTATATTCCAGCAACGATTACAGAGAGTAATGAGTTCCTTCGGATTGTAATCACGTCCACCGTCCTCGGCGCCACCGCCCCGGACCTCCTACTTACCTGGTTGACTGCCTGCCCACCCACCTCTCGCCGCATACCGCCCCGCCCCCACCCCCAGCCGCCACAGCCGCCACCGACCCCACTCTCGGTCAACCTCATCCCCACCCTCCCGTACCGCCGGTAGCCGCCACCCGTGCGTAGTTGGCCGTCCTGCGTGCGGGTGGGCGTGCGGCGGGGCGGGCCCGGTGCGTTTCCTGGGCGACCGTCGACGTGCCAGGATCGGCAGTGCCATGACTTCGACGCCTGTCACCACCACTGCCACGACCGCCGCCGCCGAGACCGCTTCCGCCGCCGACGCGGCCGCGGAAGCCGCCGACGGGACCGCGCTGCACGGCCCGGTCACCGACTGGTTCGACGAGCACGCCCGCGATCTGCCCTGGCGCCGCCCCGAGGCGGGCGCCTGGGGTGTGATGGTGAGCGAGTTCATGCTGCAGCAGACCCCGGTCAGCAGAGTGCTGCCGGTCTACGAGCAGTGGCTGGCCCGCTGGCCCCGCCCTGCCGACCTGGCCGCCGAGGCGCCGGGCGAAGCGGTGCGGGCCTGGGGCCGGCTCGGATATCCGCGCCGTGCCCTGCGGCTCCATGCCGCCGCCTCCGCCATACAGGAGCGGCACGGCGGCGACGTCCCCCGCGAGCACGGCCAGTTGCTGGCGCTGCCCGGTGTCGGCGAGTACACCGCCGCCGCGGTCGCGTCCTTCGCGTACGGACAGCGGCACGCCGTGCTGGACACCAATGTGCGCCGGGTGTTCGCCCGCGCGGTGGCCGGTCGCCAGTTCCCGCCGAACGCCACCACGGCGGCCGAGCGCAAGCTCGCCCGCCAGTTGCTCCCCGAGGACGAGACGCTGGCGGCGCGCTGGGCGGCGGCCACGATGGAGCTGGGTGCGCTGCTGTGCACGGCGCGCGCTCCGGAGTGCGGGCGCTGCCCGATCGCCGCGCAGTGCGCCTGGCGGCGGGCCGGTTCGCCGGCGCACGACGGTCCGGCGCGTCGTACCCAGACGTACGCCGGTACCGACCGGCAGGTGCGCGGCAAGCTGCTGGCCGTGCTGCGCGAGGCGGTCTCGCCGGTGCCGCAGCAGGCGCTGGACGCGGTGTGGGACGAGCCGGTGCAGCGGGCGCGGGCGCTGGACGGGCTCGTCTCGGACGGTTTGGTGGAGCCGCTCGGCGGTGGCCGCTACCGGTTGCCGCTCACGTAGCGCGGCGGTCGTCCGTACGGGATTACCTGTAGGACAGGAGGAGGGCGCGGTCACTTCGGCGGCCGCGCCCTTCGGCGTCGGGTGACCCCTGCCTGACTCGGTGTCACCTTTCGACTCACATGACCGGAAAGTGCCTCTGATACGACCGGAAGGAGACCCTCCGCCTTCACGATTGCCGCCGCGTCACAGCCGATGGGCCTTCTGGCGGGGGTGCTTCTCCCCCCGGAGGATGACGTGCACCGGGCCGTCGTCCGTCCGAGGTATGACCCCTGGCGGGCTGTTACACAACCGAGGGTTTTCCGTGCACTCGTTGTGGGGCCGACGCACATTACGCCGCAACACCCCCTCCGTAGCGTCTTCCTCGTGCTGGAGATGACCGCCAGCACGGTCAACGTGGGGAACGCAAGCGGATCGGAGGCGTCGGAATGGCGACCAGCGGCGGCAAGGTACTGGACTTCGAAGAGTACGTGCGTACGCGGCAGGAGGCCCTGCTGCGGAGCGCCCGGCGCCTGGTGCCCGACCCGGTCGACGCACAGGATCTGCTGCAGACGGCACTGGTGCGCACCTACGGCCGCTGGGACGGCATCGCGGACAAGTCGCTGGCCGACGCCTACCTCCGCCGCGTCATGATCAACACGCGGACCGAGTGGTGGCGGGCGCGCAAGCTGGAAGAGGTGCCCACCGAGCAGCTCCCGGACGCGAGCGTGGACGACGGCACCGAGCAGCGCGCCGACCGCGCCCTGCTGATGGACATCCTCGGGGTGCTGGCGCCCAAGCAGCGCAGCGTCGTCGTGCTGCGACACTGGGAGCAGATGAGCACGGAGGAGACCGCGGCGGCGCTGGGCATGTCCACGGGTACGGTCAAGAGCACGCTGCACCGTGCGCTGGCGCGACTGCGCCAGGAGCTGCAGATGCGCGACATCGATGCCCGGATGCTGGAGCGTGGCGAGCAGGGGCGGGAGCGGTGCGCGGCCTGACCGCCGGCGCCCGGCGCTCCGCGGTCCGGCGAACAGCACACCCGACACGCCCGGCACACCACCACACACGAGACGAAGCGCGCCTTTACCGATGAAAACGGACACAAAGCCAGGCGCCTTACGGCTCGCAGCTCGACGCGCGACAATCACCTCAGGAACAGCAGCGGCATCGGCAGCTGTGCGAGCAGCACGGTGAGCGGGAGCGGATTGACCAGGAACAGGTTGACCAGGATCGGGTTGACCAGAGGCGGCGCGGCCACAGCAGGTGTGGCCGCCGTCGGCCTTTTGCTGGCCGGATGCAATCCGGGAGGCGAGGGCGTGCGCAGCGAGGGGTCGGCCGGCACCACCCCCGTGCCCAAGGGCGCGGTGCACACCACCCCCAGCCCGTCGCCGACCGCCGCCTACAAGAAGGTCGACGCCGTCAAGCTGCTCAAGCACGCCCCGAAGGTCGGCCCGGACGTGAAGAGGTCGCTGGCCAAGCCGTGCGCCGCGGACGAGTACCCGGTCGACGTGACCTATGCGTCGCTCACCGGCGGCAAGGTCCCCGATGTGATCGTCAACGTCATGACCTGCGCGGACTCCATCGGCATCGGCGCCTATGTCTTCCGCAGGCACGAGGGCTCCCCGGATGGGTATGACACCGTGTACCTCGACGAACAGCCGTCGGTCTACGCCGGGGTGAGCAAGGGGGACCTCGAGGTCTCCAAGCAGACCTACGCCGCGGGCGACAAGGTGTGCTGCCCCTCCGGTGAGGACGTGACGACGTACCACTGGGCGGACGGCCGCTTCAGCCGGCGTGGCCGCCCGTATCACACCGACTACAGCAAGACCACCGCCGACGGCGCCACGCCGGACGACGGTACGGGAACGGAGGGTTGAGACAACCGCATGGCCGAGACCCATGTGCTCTTCGTCGAGGACGACGACGTCATCCGCGAGGCCACCCAGCTCGCACTGGAACGGGACGGCTTCGTGGTCACCGCGATGCCGGACGGGCTCGCGGGCCTGGAGGCGTTCCGTGCCGACCGTCCCGATATCGCGCTGCTCGATGTGATGGTGCCGGGGCTCGACGGGGTCAGCCTGTGCCGGCGGATCCGCGACGAGTCGACCGTTCCCGTGATCATGCTGTCGGCACGCGCCGACTCGATCGATGTGGTGCTCGGCCTGGAGGCCGGCGCGGACGACTACGTCACGAAGCCGTTCGACGGCGCGGTGCTGGTCGCCCGGATCCGCGCGGTGCTGCGCCGCTTCGGCCACGCCAGCGGTCCGGGCCGGGCCGGCGGCGCGTCGGCGGAGCAGGCCGACGCCGCCGAGGCGGTGCTGCGCTTCGGTGATCTGGAGGTCGACACCGAGGGCATGGAGGTCCGCAAGGGCGGCGAGAACGTCGCGCTGACGCCGACCGAGATGCGGCTGCTGCTGGAGTTCTCCCACGCACCGGGTACCGTCCTTTCGCGCGACCGGCTGCTGGAGCGGGTCTGGGACTACGGCTGGGGTGGCGACACCCGGGTGGTGGACGTCCACGTCCAGCGGTTGCGCGGGAAGATCGGCCAGGACCGGATCGAGACGGTCCGCGGCTTCGGATACAAGCTGAGAGGCTGACACCTCCGGTGGTCAGGCTGGCCCTGCGGACGGGGCTGAGATGGAAGCTCAGCGCCGCGATCGCGCTCGTCGGAGCGCTGGTCGCGATCGCGCTGAGCCTTGTCGTGCACAACGCCGCCCGCCATTCCATGCTCGACAACAGCCGGGATGTGCAGATCGAGCGGCTCAACTTCACGCAGAAGATCTTCCTCTCCACCAACCGGCTGCAGTTCGACGCGAAGATCGACGACCCGGCGCTGCCGGAGGCGCTGCGCGACGAGGTCGCCAAGAACAAGCGCGCCACCTACCTCCAGGACACCGGGCAGACCGCTCCCGAGGTGTGGGCGGCCACGCCGCTCAGCAACAACCGGGTGCTGTCCATGCACGACCGTTTCCCCGACCGCTTCGCCGTACTCGACGACCTCGACCAGGCGTTGGTCATCGGCTCGACCGCGGTGGTGGTCGGCGGCTGTGCGCTGGGGGTGCTGGTCGGCGGGCGGCTCTCCAAGCGGCTGCGCAAGGCGGCCGCGGCGGCCGGCAAACTCGCCGACGGCGACACCGCGGTCCGGATCCGCGACGAGGTCGGCAGCGGGCGGGTGCGCGACGAGACCGACGATCTGGCCTTCGCCGTGGACGCCATGTCGGACGCCCTCCAGGAGCGCATCGAGGCCGAGCGGCGGGTCACCGCCGATATCGCACACGAGCTGCGCACCCCGGTCACCGGCCTGCTGACCGCCGCCGAACTGCTGCCGCCCGGCCGCCCCTCCGAACTCGTCCGCGACCGTGCGCAGGCGCTGCGCACCCTCGTCGAGGACGTGCTGGAAGTGGCCCGGCTCGACGGCCATGCGGAGCGCGCCGAACTGCAGGACGTCGCGCTCGGCGAGTTCGTGACCCGGCGGGTGCGCGCCCTCGACCCGGACATCACCATCGACGTCGTACGGGACGCCGAGGTCACCACCGACCCGCGCCGCCTGGAGCGCATCCTCGGCAATCTGATCGCCAACGCCGCCCGGCACGGCAAGCCGCCGATCGAGGTCACGGTCGAGGGGCGGGTGCTGCGGGTCCGCGATCACGGCACGGGCTTCCCCGAGGCGCTGCTGCGCGAGGGCCCCAGCCGCTTCCGCACCGGCAGCAGCGACCGGGCCGGCCGCGGCCACGGCCTGGGCCTGACCATCGCGGCCGGCCAGGCCCGCGTACTGGGCGCCCGCCTCACGTTCCGCAACGCGGACGAACTCACCGACGGCTCCACGGGCGCCGTCTCGATCCTCTGGCTACCGGAGAACGCCCCCACGAGCACCGGCAGCTTTCCGGTCATCCACTTGCCCGAGCGGTAGTTCTCTCCACGTTTTCGGCTTTGCCGCCGTGGTTCCGGCTTCCCACGTTTTCGGCTTTCCCGCCGTGGGGGTTCTCGCCGTTTGTCGCCCGCTGACGCGGTGCGCCCGTCGTTGCGCCTGCGGCGGGCGGGGCCGCTGCGCGGGGCTGTCGGGTGCGGTGACGGGTCGGAGCGGGTGGGGGTGTCCGGACTGCTTCGCTTTACGTCCGGACACCCCCACCCGCTCCGACCCGTCCCCTCCCGTGGGTGGGAGGGGGAAACGTCGGTGGGGATGCAGGTCGGTGGTCCGGTGCGCCTTGTCGGTCGAAAGCAGTGCACTGGTTACGAGTGGCCGGCCCCCACTCACCCGTCAGTTACTCCACCCACGGGAGGGGACGGGCCGGAGGGGCCTGGTGTGTGGACGTAAAGCGCAGCAGTCCACACACCAGGCCCCGCAGGTCCGTCACCGCACCCACAGCCCCGCGCAGCGGACCTGGCCCGCCGCAGGCGCCACGGCGAGAAACCACCACGGCGGGACAGCCGACAACGTGGGAAGCAAAGCCAGTCGCAACCACAACGGCGCGAGAGACAAAAACGTGGGAAGGAAATCAGACCGCCTCGGCGACCGGCACCCGATCCACCGCGTTCGAGCCCTCCGGGCTCTCGGCCGGCTTCGACGGGCCCCCGCGGAGCGGTACCTCCTTGAGGAACCAGGCGGCCGCGAAGCCGATGACGCTGATCGCCGCGCCCCACAGGAAGACGTGGTGCGTGCCGGAGGCAACCGCGTGGTCGTACGCGTCCTTGACCATCGGCGGCAGCTTGGCGAGCCCCTTCGGGTCCATCTGGGCTCCGCCGCCGGTCAGCTTCTCGCCGGCCTTGCCGATGCGCTCGGTCATCGTGGACTGCACCTGGTGGGTGAAGATCGCGCCGAAGATCGCGACGCCGAAGGAGCCGCCGATCGTACGGAAGAGGGTGGCGGAGGACGAGCCGACGCCCATGTCCTTCATCTCGACGCTGTTCTGCGCGATCAGCATCGTGGTCTGCATCAGGAAGCCCATGCCGGCGCCGAGCACCGCCATGTAGGCGCCCGAGGTGAAGCGGGTGGTGTCGGTGTCCATGGTGGACAGCAGGGCCAGGCCGACGGTGAGCAGCCCGCCGCCGGCGACCACGAAGAACTTGTACTTGCCGGTCTTGGTGGTCACCCGGCCCGCGATCATCGAGACCACCAGCATGCCGCCCATCATCGGCAGGAGCAGGAGTCCGGAGTTGGTGGCCGAGGCGCCCTGGACGGTCTGCTGGAACAGCGGCAGGAACGTCATCGACCCGAACATCACGAAGCCGACGAGGAAGCCGACGAGCGTGACCAGGGAGAAGTTGCGGTTGCGGAAGATGTGCAGCGGCAGCACCGGCTCGCTGACCTTGCGCTCCACGACCAGGAAGAGGGCGAGCGCGAGCACGCCGAGGACGCCGAGGCCGATGATCTGGCCGGACAGCCAGTCGTACTCGGTGCCGCCCCAGGTGGTGATCAGCACCAGGGAGGTGATGCCGAGGGTGAGCAGCGCGGCGCCGACGTAGTCGATGCGGGTCTGCGAGCGCTTCTTCGGCAGGTGCAGCACCGCGGTGACCATGGCCAGTGCGATCACGCCGAGCGGCAGGTTGATGTAGAAGGTCCAGCGCCAGCCGAGGTGGTCGGTGATGGTGCCGCCGACGAGCGGGCCGCCGACCATCGCGATGGCCATGACGCCGGCCATCATGCCCTGGTACTTGCCGCGCTCCCGCGGCGGAATCAGATCGCCGATGATCGCCATGACGCCGACCATCAGACCGCCGGCGCCCAGGCCCTGGACGGCGCGGAAGCCGATCAGCTGCCCCATGTCCTGTGCCATGCCGGACAGCGCGGAGCCGATCAGGAAGAGCACGATGGAGGACAGGAAGACGCCCTTGCGTCCGTACATGTCGCCGAGCTTGCCCCAGATCGGTGTCGAGGCCGCGGTGGCGAGGGTGTAGGCGGTGACGACCCAGGACAGGTGGTCCATTCCGCCCAGTTCACCGACGATCGTCGGCATCGCGGTGCCGACGATCATGTTGTCCAGCATCGCGAGCAACATCGCGATCATCAGTGCGAAGAGCACCACCCGTACGCCGGCCGGCTGCTTGGCCGTCTCCGGGTCCGGTGCCGCGTCCGGTCGCCCGGTGCTCGATATCCGTCCGTCCCCCGTCGGGGTCGCATGCTGCGACTTCCCCATCACTCTCTCCTACTTACTTGCCGCCCGGCTAGTTCAGTACAGTACGGAAGGTAAGCGGCCAACTAGCCGGGCGTCAAGTAAGTTTCTCGGGTGCCCGGCTGGGCAGCCCTCTGACCAGGACCGACAACGCGGGAGAGCACCATGAGCACACAGGCGCGCAGGGGAAACACCCGCCAGCGCATCCAGGACGTCGCTCTGGAGCTGTTCTCCGAGCAGGGCTACGACAAGACCTCACTGCGTGAGATCGCGGAGCGGCTCGAGGTCACCAAGGCGGCGCTCTACTACCACTTCAAGACCAAGGAAGACATCGTCATCAGCCTGTTCCAGGACCTGAGCAGGCCGATCGACGAGCTGATCGCCTGGGCCGAGGAGCAGCCGCGCACCCTGGAGACCAAGACGGAGCTGATCCGCCGCTACAGCGAGTCGCTGCGCTCGGCCGAGCCCCTCTTCCGGTTCATGCAGGAGAACCAGGCGGAGGTGCGTGCCCTGAGCATCGGCGAGACGTTCAAATCGCGGATGCTGACGCTCTTCGGGCTCCTCATGGAGCCCGACTCGGAGCTGACGGATCAGGTGCGCTGCATCACGGCGCTGTTCTCCATGCATGCGGGCATGTTCGCGATGCAGAGCGTGAAGGGCGACCCCGAGGAGAAGCGCAAGGCCATCCTCGAGGTCGCCACAGAACTGGTCACGGCGGCAAACCCGCCGCACCGCCGGCCAGCCCGGCCGGACTCAGCTCAGACGGCGTCGCCGTGAGCCCGCAGGAATCCGGTCGGCTCGATGCCCGTCCCGTAGTTGGGACCGGTGCGGACCTCGAAGTGCAGGTGGGGACCGGTGGAGTTACCGGTGCTGCCCGACAGGCCGATCTGCTGGCCGGCACCGACCTGCTGGCCGACCCGGGTCTGTATCTGTGACAGGTGCGCGTACTGGGTGTACGTGCCGTTGTCGTGCTGGATCACGATGGCGTTGCCGTAGGCCGGGCCGTCGCCGCCACCCCAGGGACCGGCCTTGACGACGGTGCCCTTGTGGACGGCCTTGACCGGGGTGCCGGTCGGCACGACGAAGTCCTGACCACTGTGCTTGTGCGACCAGTGGCTGCCGGCGATGCCGAAGGGCTCGCCCAGCGTGTACTTGTCGACGGGCTTGAGCCACGCGTCGGCCTTGTTGACCGCGTCCTGCTTCGCCTTGACGGCGGCGGCCTTCGCGGTGGCCGCGGACTTCGCCTGCGCGTCGGCCTGTGCGGTCACGGCCGAACCGACACCCGAGGTGAGGTTCTGCAGGCCCGTGTCCGCGGCGGTGGCGAGACCGGCACCCAGGGCGGCGGTAACGCCGACACCGGCGGCGACAACGGCGACGCGATTGTGCAGAGAGAACTTCTTGGAATTGCGGAGAGCGGTGAACTTCGACATGCGGGTTTCCTCCAGTGAATTGATTGGTTACCCGGCTGCGGACCGGGATCGCCATACCTTGGTAACCCGCCTTCGCCGTCCCGCCAAGGCGCCTTTCTACTAACCAGACCCGTACCAGGAGCCGAGTGAGCGAGGCCCTTGCGCGCCCTCCAAGACACCGCACGAAACCCCCGAATTCGGACATCTCGCACCCCCTCGTGCGCCCCTTGCGCATCACTTGAACAGGCATTTTCGCCATATGGCGCTGGGGCGGCGCCCGCCCCGCCCCAGTCGCCCCCCGCAACCCCCTCGCCCCGGGCCTCAAATCCCCGCGCGTCGGCCGACCGCTCCCCCTAATGCTTTTAGTAGGCCTCAAATCGGCTGTGCGCCATGTCACCGATAAACAAGATCCAACCCCTGTTCGGACCCCTTACGGGTGCCTGATTCACCCCCCGGGCCTTTGTGACGCGGGCAACTCGAAGGCCGTGCGACACCGGCCGTCCGGCCTTTGCGGACCGGATTACCGGCCTTTGTGACCTGAGTTACCCGGCCTTTGTGGTGTGGATTACTCGGCATTTGTGGCCTGGGTTACCCCGTCTTTGTGGCCTGGGTTACCCGCATCCCCCAAATGTCCAATTTGAGGGGTAATGGGGAGCCGATTTCCCTGACCGCCGCCACACACCCACGCCACCTGCGCGCGAACCTGGCCGATCCCCGCACGCCGCCCCGTCGGCCGCTCTAGCCTGGCCCGACGGCAGCACCGGCCACGGGGGAGGGCGACCGCACGATGGACCCGTCAGCGATGGGCATCCGGCTCGCCTCCGGCGTGGTCGCCCCGCTCGTCAAGAAGCTCTTCGTCAAGGAAGGGCCCGGCGCAGGCCTGGTGGACGGGCCGGTACGGATATCGGGGCTGGTCAGCTTCACGGGCGAGAAGCGGACCCTGACCGAGAAGGACCTGCGCAAGCTCGCCGGGGAGCTGGTGGACCGGGCCGTACGGTCCGCGGGCCCCGGCGAGCGCCCGCTGCCCGCGGACGAGGAGCCGGCCGTGGCCGACGCCCTGGCCACCACGCTGCGCGGCCTCGGCACCCTCGACATGGACGACGTCCAGGCCGTCCATCTGGGAGCCGACGCCCTCGCCGAGCGCCTGCAAGCGGCGAGCCCCACCGCCGTCCGCGGCCTCTCCCGGGACGCCGGGCTGCTGCACGGCACCCTGCTCGGCCTCGCCTGCCTGCACATCGTCCACTTCTTCAGCCAGCGGTCCGCCTTCGTGGCCCGCACCCTCGTCCAGCAGAGCCGGAACCTGGACGGGCTGATCACCGCCATGGACACCTTCCTCGCGCGGCACCCCTCCCCGCAGGCCGCCGACACCGCCTTCGAACGCGGCTACCTCGCCTACCTGGCCCGCAAGCACGGCCGGCTGACCATCTACGGGATCGATCTCACCCACTCCCCGGACCGCTGGCCGCTGGACGCGGCCTACCTGAGCCTGGCGGCGACCGCCCCGGCCGCCCCCGACATGACCGCCGGCGGCTCCTTCGGCGACGAGGCCGGCTCGTCCGGGCCGCCCGCGCCCCTTCCCGTCCCCGCCGACCAGGCCCTGACCGGCCGCGACCGGGTGCTGCTGCGCGGGGTCGCCGGCTCCGGCAAGAGCACCCTCGTCCAGTGGCTGGCCGTCTCCTGCACCAAGAACCCCGGCGAAACAGCCCTCCCCCACCTCTACGGCCGGATTCCCTTCGTCCTCCCGCTGCGCACCCTCACCCGCGACGGGGCGCCCCTGCCCACCCCCGACCGGTTCCTCGCCGCCGTCGGCTGCCCCGTATCCGGCTCGCAGCCCGACGGCTGGGCCGACCGCGTACTGGCCGGCGGGCGGGCGCTCCTCCTCGTCGACGGCCTGGACGAGATCCCCGAGCGGGAGCGCGAGCTGACCCGCCGCTGGCTGCGCGACCTGTCCGACGCCTTCCCGGACAACCTGTGGCTGGTCACCTCCCGCCCCTCCGCCGTACGCGACGACTGGCTCGCCGCCGACGGCTTCGGCGAGCTCACGCTCTCCGCCATGAACCGCACCGAGGTCGCCGCGTTCATCGGCCGCTGGCACACCGCGGCCCGCTGCGACGCCGAGGACCCCGAACGCCTCGATGCCTACGAGCGGTCCCTCCTGGCCGCCGTCCACACCAAACAGGATCTCGCCCGGCTCGCCACCAACCCCCTCATGTGCGGCCTGATCTGCGCCCTGCACCGGGACCGCCGCGGCTATCTGCCCACCGGCCGCAAGGAGCTCTACGACGCCGCCCTGGGCATGCTGCTCTCCCGCCGTGACCGCGAACGCGATATGGCCGCCCCCACGGGCATCGAGCTCAGCGACGAACCGCAGATCCAGCTCCTCCAGCGGCTCGCGTACTGGCTCATCCGCAACGGCCGCAACGAACTCGACCGCGAACGGGCCGAACGCATCGTCGGCGAGGCCCTGCCGGCCGTGCCCGCCGCCGCGGAGCAGGGCGATGCGACGGCCATTTTCCGCCATCTGCTGCTGCGCAGCGGCCTCCTGCGCGAACCCGCCCCCGGCTCGGTCGACTTCGTCCACCGGACCTTCCAGGACTACCTCGGCGCCAAGGCCGCCGTGGAGGACGGTGATTTCGGGCTGCTGGTGGCGCATGCGGAGGACTCCCAGTGGGAGGACGTGATCCGGATGGCGGTGGCCCATGCGCGGCCGCGCGAACGGGCGGAGCTGTTACGGGGGTTGCTCGCCCACGGTGACGGGATCGTGGACGACCTCACCCGGGTGCGCGTCCACCTCCTCGGGCTGGCCTGCCTGGAGCACGCCACCGAGCTCGATCCGCGGGTGCGCGCCGAGGTGCACGAGCGGGCCGGGGCGATCCTGCCGCCCCGCAACCGCGAGGAGGCGAGTCTGCTCGCAGAGGTGGGGCCGCTTGTCCTGGAGCTGCTGCCCGGCCCGGACGACGGGCTGGAGACCGACGAGGCCGCGGAGGTGGTGGCCACCGCCTCGCTGCTCGCCTCGGACGCCGGGCTGGAGGTCCTCAAGCGTTTCCGCCACAGCCCCTCACACGAGCACCAACTCGCCATGGCCTGGCCACTGTTCGATACCGAGCGGTACGCGCAGGAGGTGCTCCGGCACCTCTCGGACAAAGCGACGTTCCCCGTGGGCAGCCCCGAGGACATGCGCGTACTGCGGCGGACCGGTGACCGGCCCCAGATCAGCGCCAACGGCCCGCTCACCGCCCAGGAGCTGCTGGCGGGGCTGCCCACCGAGCAGATCACCCACCTGACACTGACCGACAACGACGAGATCGGCAGCCTGGACTTCCTCACGGAGTTCCCCGCCCTGCACTCCCTGACGCTGGTGGACTGCCCCGGGATCGGCAGCCTCGCGCCACTCGCCGGAACGCCGTTGGCCATGCTGTCGGTCACGGCACGGGACCGCGCCGGGGTGCGCTGCCCGGACGGACTGCACCTGATGGAGCACCTCCGCCACCTGAACCTCTGGGTCCCCCTCCCGCCGGAGGGCCTGCGGGCGCTGCCGACGCAGGCCCCACTGGCGACACTGATCCTCGAGCACCCGATCGAGGCCGGGTTCTCCGCGCTGCGCCACTGGTCACAGCTCAGGGTCCTGCAACTGCGGAGCCTGTCCGGAGCGTTCACCGACGACGCCTGGGACGCGCTGGCGCACCTGCCCGGCCTGGAGGAGTTCGCGTTCGGCCTGACGGCCGGGGAGACCCTGCGGATCCCGACGGGTCTCCGGCTGCCGCAGGTGACGACGCTGAGTGCCATCAACGCCGCGCGCGGCCCGCTCGCCGACCTGAGCCGTTCCGTACACGCCGCCCTTCCGGCGTTCCCCGCCCTCCGCAGACTCCAGCTCTACGGCCTCTTCGCCGGCACCGTCGCGCTGCCGCCGCTGTCCGGTCTGCCCCATCTCCAGAAGGTCTTCCTCTCCTACCTCCGCCCGGAGCCCGCCCCCGACCTTCCTCCCCACGTCGAACTCACCCTCTTCCCCCGCCCCCGCGCCTAGGCTGGCCCGGGAGAAGCCCTCAACACCGTTGTTCCGCACCGCAGTTACGGGGAGCCCATGGATCCCACGAGCATCGTCGCCCGCCTCACCCCGCATGTCGTCGATCCGCTGATCCGCAGGCTCTTCGTCGCCGACGGCCCGGCCGCCGGACCCGCCGACCGGGCCGTCCGCATCTCGCGGCTGGTCTCGTTCACCGGCGAGAAGCCGGACCTGACCGAAGAAGAGCTGCACGGCCTCGCCGCGGCGCTCGTGGAGCGGGGGTGGGGTGCCGCGCCGGGCGTCGGGAAGCCGGCCGTCACCGCCGCGCTGGTCCGCTCGCTGCGGGCGCTCGCCGACCTCGGCATGGACGACGTGGACGCCGCCCGCCTGCTGCCGGCCGAGTTCGCACGCCGGCTCTGTGCGGCCGTGCCGGGGGTCACCCGGCACCTGACCGCGAACGAGGCCCGGCTGCACGGCCTGCTGCTGGACGTCGCGGCGCGGCACATCCTGTACTTCTTCACCCGACGGTCGGCCTACGTCGCCGCGACTCTCGTCGAGGAGACCCGCACCCTCGCCGAGCTGCTCCACGGGCCGGACGCCGCCGCCCCGTTACCGGCGCCCCGGACGGCCGAGGCCAAAGCCGTACGGGACCACGCCGCACCGGGCCCCGCCGCGCCGGGCCCCGCCGCGCCGGATTCCGCCGCGGCCGACACCACCGCCGCGCACCCCGCCGACCCCGCGTCCCCCGCCTGCGGCACCACCGCCCAGGACACCGCCTTCGAGGCCCGCTACGCCGACCGCACCGCCGCCCTCCACAACCACCTCACGATCTTCGGCATCGACCTCGCGCACTCCCCCGACAGCTGGCCGCTCGACGCCGCCTATCTGGGGCTGGAGTGCGAACCCGGCCCGCAGGACGCCGACGCAGCGGGGCCGGACGAGCCCCCGCTGCCCGCCGAGCAGGCGCTGTCGGGCCGCGGCCAGGTGCTGGTCCGCGGGGTGGCCGGGTCGGGCAAGACGACCCTGCTGCAATGGCTGGCGGTCGCCACCGCCCGCGACGAGCTGCCCGAGGCGCTGGCGGGGCTGCGCGGCCGGGTGCCGTTCCTGCTGCCCGTACGCCGCTTCGCCCGGGAGGGGCTGCCCTCGCCCGCCACCTTCCTGCACGCCGTCGGCTACCAGGAGGCCGGGGCGGCCCCGGACGGCTGGACGGAGCGGGTGCTCGGCGCGGGCCGCGCGCTGCTGTTGATCGACGGGATCGACGAGGCGCCCGAGAGCGACCGCGAGCAGGTGCGCCGCAAGCTCGGGGAGTGGACCCTGCGCTACCCCGGCAACGTCTGGATCATCACCTCCCGGCCGTCGGCGGTGCCCGGGAACTGGCTCGCGGACGACGGATTCGGCGAGGTGTCGCTGGCCCCGATGAACCGCGAGGACGTCGCCGCGTTCATCCAGCGCTGGCACCGTGCCGCGGCCCAGCAGAGCCCGGCCGACCTCGACCGGCTCGGCCATTACGAGCGGACCCTCCTCAACGCCGTGCGGATCACCCGCGACCTGGGGCGGCTGGCGACCAATCCGCTGATGTGCGGGCTGCTGTGCGCGCTGCACCGCGACCGCCGGGGATATCTGCCCAACGGCCGCAAGGAGCTCTACGACGCGGCGCTGTCGATGCTGCTGGAGCGCCGGGACCGGGAGCGGGCCATGGCGGCCACCGACGGCGTCGAGCTGACCCGGCAGCCCAAGATCCAGCTGCTGCAGAAGCTCGCGCACTGGATGCTGGTCAACGGCCGCTCGGAGATGGACCGGGCGACCGCGGTCGGCACCCTCGCCCGGCATCTGCCCGCGATCCCGGACGCGGCCCGCCAGGGCGGCCCCGAGGACGTTTTCCGGCATCTGCTCAACCGCACCGGGCTGCTGCGCGAGCCGACCCCCGGCACCGTCGACTTCGTGCACCGCACGTTCCAGGACTACCTCGCCGCCCGCGCGACGGTGCAGCAGCACGATTTCCGGCTACTGCTCGACCATGCCCACCACGCCGACTGGGAGGACGTCATCCGGATGGCCGTGGCCCTGGCCCGGCCCGATGAGTGCGCGGCCCTCCTGGACGGGCTGCTTGCCCCGCATCCGGGGGTACGGGCCGCCGAGGCCCGGCACCGCAAGCTGCTCGCGGCGGCCTGTCTGGAGCACGCCACGGAGCTGGATCCGGCGGTCCGGACGCGGGTGCGGCGCTTCACCCGCGACATGGTGCGGCCCACCACCCCGTCCGCGGCCCGCGCCCTGGGCTGGATAGGGCCGATCGTGCTGGAGATGCTGCCCGACCCCACGCATGTCTCCGACCGGGAGGCCCAGCTCCTCGCGATCACCGCCACCTCGATCGCCGACGACATGGCGATCGACTATCTGACGGGCCTGCGCGACCGGGCGCATCACGAGGTGCGGGCCCAGCTCGCCGGGGCCTGGCGGCACCATGACACCGACCGCTACGCCCGCGAGATCATCGCCCATCTCGAACCGGCCGAACTGTATTTTCCGGTCTCCGACCTGGCGGAGCTGCATACGCTGCGCCGGCTGGGCGGGCGACCGCAGCTGCGGATCGCCGGGCCTTTCACTCCCGACCAGCTGATCGAGGGCATCCGTCCGGCCGAGGGGCTGACCCGGTTGTGGCTCGCTTACGACCTCGGGGTTTCCATGGAGTGGCTGTCCGCCTTTCCGAATCTGGACACGCTGCGCGTCGGCCGTCGTATTCCGCCGGTGCGGGGTGTTCCGGAAGGAATGAGCGTCGTGCAGATGTAGCGGGCGGGCATCGTCAGCGTTGTCCAGAAACGGCCGAAAATGACCTAGCAATTACGGAGCTGAATTCCTTCGTCGCATACAGAACTGCCCCGGAACCGTGAGAAACGATTCCGGGGCAGTGCCGTATGCGCGATATACGCGGTGCCGCTCAGGCGTCCTTGCTGAGGTTCGGACCCGAACCGCCGGCCGTGGACTCGATCGGCGGGGCGTCGGGCAGTGCCGACTTCTCCTCGCCGCGGAAGGTGAACTTGGCGGTTTCACCTTCGCCCTCGACGTCGACGACCACGATGTGGCCCGGACGCAGCTCGCTGAAGAGGATCTTCTCCGAGAGGGCGTCCTCGATCTCGCGCTGGATCGTGCGGCGCAGCGGACGGGCGCCGAGCACCGGGTCGTACCCGCGCTTGGCCAGCAGCGACTTGGCCTCGCCGCTGAGCTCGATGCCCATGTCGCGGTCCTTGAGCCGCTCGTCCACCTTGGCGATCATGAGGTCGACGATCTGGATGATGTCGTCCTCGGTCAGCTGGTGGAAGACGACGGTGTCGTCGACACGGTTGAGGAACTCGGGGCGGAAGTGCTGCTTGAGCTCTTCGTTGACCTTGTTCTTCATCCGCTCGTAGCTGGACTTGGTGTCGCCCTGGGCCGCGAAGCCGAGGTTGAAGCCCTTGGAGATGTCCCGGGTGCCGAGGTTGGTCGTCATGATGATGACCGTGTTCTTGAAGTCCACGACCCGGCCCTGGGAGTCGGTCAGGCGACCGTCCTCCAGGATCTGCAGCAGCGAGTTGAAGATGTCCGGGTGGGCCTTCTCGACCTCGTCGAAGAGCACGACGGAGAACGGCTTGCGGCGCACCTTCTCGGTGAGCTGGCCGCCCTCTTCGTAGCCGACGTAGCCGGGAGGCGAACCGAACAGCCGCGAGACCGTGTGCTTCTCGCTGAACTCCGACATGTCGAGGGAGATCAGCGCGTCCTCGTCGCCGAACAGGAACTCCGCCAGCGTCTTGGACAGCTCGGTCTTACCGACACCGGACGGGCCGGCGAAGATGAACGAGCCACCGGGACGCTTGGGGTCCTTCAGGCCGGCACGGGTACGGCGGATGGCCTGGGAGAGCGCCTTGATGGCGTCCTTCTGGCCGATGACGCGCTTGTGGAGCTCGTCCTCCATCCGCAGCAGCCGCGAGGACTCCTCCTCGGTGAGCTTGAAGACCGGGATGCCGGTGGCCGTCGCCAGGACCTCGGCGATCAGCTCCTCGTCCACCTCGGCGACGACGTCCATGTCGCCGGCCTTCCACTCCTTCTCCCGCTTGGCCTTGGCGGCCAGGAGCTGCTTCTCCTTGTCGCGCAGGCCCGCGGCCATCTCGAAGTCCTGCGAGTCGATCGCGGACTCCTTCTCCCGGCGCACATCGGCGATCTTCTCGTCGAATTCGCGCAGGTCCGGCGGTGCGGTCATGCGGCGGATCCGCATCCGGGAGCCGGCCTCGTCGATCAGGTCGATCGCCTTGTCCGGCAGGAAGCGGTCGGAGATGTAGCGGTCGGCGAGGGTGGCCGCCGCGACCAGCGCGGAGTCCGTGATGGACACGCGGTGGTGCGCTTCGTAGCGGTCCCGCAGACCCTTGAGGATCTCGATGGTGTGCGGGAGCGACGGCTCGGCGACCTGGATCGGCTGGAAGCGGCGCTCCAGGGCCGCGTCCTTCTCCAGGTGCTTGCGGTACTCGTCGAGCGTGGTGGCACCGATGGTCTGCAGCTCGCCTCGCGCCAGCATGGGCTTGAGGATGCTCGCGGCGTCGATCGCGCCCTCGGCGGCGCCCGCACCCACCAGGGTGTGGAGCTCGTCGATGAACAGGATGATGTCGCCGCGGGTGCGGATCTCCTTGAGCACCTTCTTCAGGCGCTCCTCGAAGTCACCGCGGTAGCGGGAGCCGGCGACCAGGGCACCGAGGTCGAGGGTGTAGAGGTGCTTGTCCTTGAGGGTCTCGGGCACCTCGCCCTTGACGATGGCCTGCGCCAGGCCCTCGACGACCGCCGTCTTGCCGACGCCGGGCTCGCCGATGAGGACCGGGTTGTTCTTGGTACGGCGGGACAGCACCTGCATGACCCGCTCGATTTCCTTCTCGCGCCCGATGACCGGGTCGAGCTTGGTCTCGCGGGCGGCCTGCGTCAGGTTGCGGCCGAACTGGTCCAGGACGAGGGACGTCGAGGGGGTGCCCTCGGCGGGGCCGCCGGCGGTGGCGGCTTCCTTGCCCTGGTAGCCGGAGAGCAGCTGGATGACCTGCTGCCGCACCCGGTTCAGATCGGCGCCCAGCTTCACCAGGACCTGGGCGGCGACGCCCTCGCCCTCGCGGATCAGGCCGAGCAGGATGTGCTCCGTACCGATGTAGTTGTGGCCGAGCTGGAGGGCCTCGCGGAGCGAGAGCTCCAGGACCTTCTTGGCACGGGGGGTGAAGGGGATGTGCCCGGACGGGGCCTGCTGGCCCTGGCCGATGATCTCCTCCACCTGCTGGCGGACCGCCTCGAGCGAAATCCCGAGGCTCTCCAGGGCCTTAGCGGCGACACCCTCACCCTCATGGATCAGGCCCAGGAGGATGTGCTCGGTGCCGATGTAGTTGTGGTTGAGCATCCGGGCTTCTTCCTGAGCCAGGACGACAACCCGCCGCGCACGGTCGGTGAACCTCTCGAACATCGTTAATCGCTCCTCAGAGCGGTCAGGCAGTTAGGGGTCGGTCCCCTCCCTGTCCTTCCGCATGCTAGTCCCGCGGGGCGGGACAGCTCATTCCAACTGCCGACACCCGTCCGGATCACCCCCGCTCCGGCGGGGAAATTTACTGCCGAACAGCTGACATCTGCTCCAACTCGATGGTGCGAGACGATGTTCCCGCAGGCCAGGCATATACGCCCTCTGCCACTACGCCCGTGGCGAACGCGCCCTGTACCGACACGCCGTCCGCCGCCGGCCCTCAGCCGGGGAGAGGCGCCTCGGGCGCCGGTCACACCGTCTCTTCCCACTGAGACTGTCTTACCCGCAGGCACTGACACTCCATGCGGCGCAGAGCCCTTCCATCCGCTACGGGCGAACACCCGCACACCACCGGACGCCCCTCGCGCCCCCCTTGTGCGGGCACGGTGCGTATCAGCGTCTCCACTCAGCGTAACTTCCCGGGTTTCCGGCAGTTGCACGGGGCATGGCCCGCGTACTTCCGCGCCCCCGCGGTCCCCTCGTCCCCCGCAGCCCCCTCACCCCTCCCGGCGTGCTTCGCCGCCGGTACGAGGAGGAGCTGGGCTGGCCGACCACCGCAACGGGGCCGGTGGAGCTGCTGACGGGGTCGCGCTTCGATGTCCTGGAGATGCCGGCCGATGCGGGGGGTGCCGTAATACGGCGACTGCCGCGCACCGGCCCCGTGGCGCTCCTTCGGGCCGGATGCGACGGGAAACACCCGGGTGATCGGCCGAAATTGCTCATGCTCATCGCGGCCGGTGGCGCGGAAGAAGTTCCGGGAATCCTGGAATGGCTGGAGTGGGGCGCACTCGCGGCGGATCTCACGACGCGTGGGACCGGAGACCGGATGCCCGCCCCGGCGTTCCCGGGGGGCACGGCACTCTCAAACGGATTCGGCTCGCGGGAGGCCGCGGGATGGGTGCGGCCTCCCCGGCCCGGGTACGAGGCGGAGAATTCCCTGCCCACCACGGGGTTCGGGACAGGAATCGGGGACGTTGGGGGCGCCCCCGACCTCGTACGGCTCGTGAGCGCGGCAGCGACGGAGTGCCACCGTGCCCGGTTGCGGCGTGCTCGTAATGCCCAATCGGACCGCGCGTACGGCGATCAGCCGTTGGCCTTCTCGAATGCCTCACGAATGTCGGCGGGGACGCGGCCACGGTCATTGACGTTGTAGCCGTTCTCCTTCGCCCAGGCGCGGATCTTCGCGGTGTCCTGGCTGCCGCCGGAAGCCGCAGCACGCGACTTGCCACGGCCCGAAGAAGCGCGGCCACCGGTGCGGCGACCCGCCTTCACGAAGTCGGCAAGCGAGTCGCGCAGCTTCTGCGCGTTGCCCTCGGAGAGGTCGATCTCGTAGGACTTGCCGTCGAGAGCGAACGTCACCGTCTCGTCCGCCTCGCCACCGTTGAGGTCGTCGACAAGAAGAACCTGAACCTTCTGTGCCACCGGTTTCCCTTTCATCGAATGCGGATTACGACGGAAAGCAAACCGCTTTTCCGGGAAAAACACAAACCCTTGGGTAGGGTTCACTTGCCCGCAGACCGGGGAACGCATGCTTCCGTAGCCATGAGATAGGGGAGCGATTCGGACATAGAACACTCATCACAGGTGCAGAAGCATCCGGCTGTTACCCAGGGTGTTGGGCTTCACTCGTTCGAGGCCCAGGAACTCCGCAACGCCCTCGTCATAGGAACGCAGCAGCTCACTGTAGACATCACCGTCTACCGGAGCTTCGCCGATCTCTACGAAGCCGTGCTTGGTGAAGAAGTCGACTTCGAAGGTGAGACAGAAAATGCGCCGCACTCCGAGCCAGCTGGCAGTGCGCAGCAGCTTGTCCAGGACTTGGTGGCCGACACCCGATCCCTTCAGGCGCGGATCCACGGCCAGGGTGCGGACCTCGGCGAGGTCTTCCCACATGACGTGGAGTGCTCCACAGCCGACGACCTCGGCATCTTCGTCCCGCTCGGCCACCCAGAACTCCTGGATGTCCTCGTAAAGCGTGACGGTGGCTTTGTCGAGCAGGATCCCGTCCCGTGAGTAGGAGTCGATGAGGCGGCGTACGGCCGGCACATCGGCGGTCCTGGCACGGCGGACGGTGAGGCCTTTTGAATGCGGAGGCATGCGGGGACGCTATCGCCCGTTGCCGGTGGCACTCGCCCCGGGTTCGTCCCCTTCGGCCGGTCCGGGTTCCCCGGCGCCTTCCGGTGCCGCTTGCGGTTCGCCTTCTTGCGCGGGCGCGGCCTCTTCGGGCCGGGGTGCCTGTTGTTCCGCGTCTTCCGCGGGGTCGTCGACTTGCACCATCCGTACGGCGTCGCGCAGGGCGTGCCGCTGTTCCGGCGACATCATGCCGAAGAAGGCCACAAGGGCGGCCGCGGGGTTGTCACTGGCGGACCATGCTTCGTTCATCAGTGCGGCGGCGTAGGCGGCGCGGGTGGAGACGGCCTCATATCGATAGGCGCGGCCTTCTGCTTCGCGGCGCACCCAGCCCTTCTGATGCAGGTTGTCCAATACGGTCATGACCGTGGTGTAGGCGATCGACCGTTCCTTCTGCAGATCTTCCAGGACTTCTCGAACGGTGACCGGGCGGTTCCACTCCCAGACCCGCGTCATGACCGCGTCTTCCAGATCACCCAAGCGTCTCGGCACACAAGAACAATAGTGGGAGATGTCGCGATTGCCCGTTGATCTCGTTGCGTTTGGGCCGGAAAAAGGAGGTACGGCCCGGGGACACTCCCTCCCGGGCCGTACCGTGCGCGCGGGCCGCCGGACGGGCGGCGGGCGGCTCAGGCGCCGTGCGCCGTGGGCTCCTGGCCGGCGGATTCGGCGCGGGAGAGCGCGGCGTCCACCGCGGCGTCCTCCTTGGCCTTGTTCGCCCCGCCCTGGCTCTTGACGATCGTCACGATCAGAGCGGTGAAGGCCACGGCCATCACTACGGGCGGGAGCAGCGCTGCGACGTAATCCATGGCTTTCGGCCTCCTTTGGGGCGTGAGATTCCAGAGTACGCAGCGCTCAGGCGGTGCGGCTCTCGGGGGGCGGGGCGGGCCTGCGGCGGGGCGGGAACACCTCGCCCGGCGTGGGGATCGGCCGGTCCGGCCGCGGCGTCTTGGGGGGTGACGGCGCGGGCTCCGGCTTGCGCTCCGGCTTGGGCTTCCGCTCGGGCTCCGGTTCCCGCCCGTCGCGGGTGGCCGAGCGGCCGCCCGGCAGCGCGCGAAGCCGGGTCCGTACGGATTGTTCGGCCAGCTGCTCGCAGTGCCGCAGCAGGGCGCTGCGGCGAGCGCGCTCGGTCCGGCCGGCGGGCCGCGCGGTCAGGGAGCGCAGGGCGGCGAGGTCGTCGGGGCCGGGGACATGGCCGGCCGCCAGCGCCTCGGCCAGCTGCGCGAGGTAGCCGACGGCGGAGCCGGGCAGGGCTTCGCGGTATCGGGCGAGGTCGGCGAGCAGGAAGGCACGCAGCCGGCCGCCTTCGCGGACCGCCTCGTCGACCGCCTCGGCCAGCCGGAGATATTCCTGGATGTCCTGCGACCACTCGGGCCCGAGGGCGCCGAGCGGGGCGGGGTGGGACGTCGTCTGCAGGGCATGGGCGAGGGCGCGACGGAGCACACGCAACTCATCGGCGCTGAACGCCATGCCGCCGCGGGTTCCGTTTGGCATTGGCATGTGGCGACTTTACGACCGTTTTCGACAAAAGCCGCTTAATTCGTGAACGGTGGCGCGGCAGCGAGCCGCACCACCGGACGCCCGGCGCCGGGAAAGGCCGCACGGGCCGGGCGGTGTCCCGCGACGGCCCGGCGGCTGCTTCGCCGCGGCCGGCCGGGAGCCCCGCCCCACGACGGGCGATGCCCCCGCGCCCCACGACCGGGGGAAACCGGTCCCCACGGCTGGGAGGAACCCGTCCCTACGACCGGGCGATGTTCCGCTCGTAGACCAGCCGCAGCCCGATGAGGGTGAGCCACGGCTCGTGCGAGTCGATCACCGAGGACTCGCCGAGCACCATCGGCGCCAGCCCGCCGGTGGCGATCACGGTCACCTCGTCCGGGTCCTCGGCCAGCTCGCGCGCCATCCGCGTCACCACGCCGTCGACCTGGCCCGTGAAGCCGTAGAGGATGCCGGACTGCATGGCCTCCACGGTGTTCTTGCCGATGACGCTGCGCGGCCGGGCCAGTTCGATCTTGCGGAGCTGGGCGCCCTTGACGCCCAGCGCGTCCACGGAGATCTCGATGCCCGGCGCGATCACGCCGCCGACGTACTCGCCGCGCGCGCTGACCGCGTCGAAGGTGGTGGCCGTGCCGAAGTCGACGACCACCGCGGGCCCGCCGTAGAGCTCGACGGCCGCCAGGGCGTTGATGATCCGGTCGGCGCCGACCTCCTTCGGGTTGTCCATCAGGATCGGCACGCCCGTCTTGACGCCCGGCTCCACCAGGACCGCGGGCACGTCGCCGTAGTAGCGGCGGGTCACCTCCCGCAGCTCGTGCAGGACGGAGGGGACCGTGGAGCAGATGGAGATGCCCTCGATGCCGTCGCCCAGGTCGTCGCCGAGCAGCGGGTGCATGCCCATCAGGCCCTGGAGGAGGACCGCGAGCTCGTCGGCGGTGCGCCGGGCGTCGGTGGAGATCCGCCAGTGCTCGACGATCTCCTCGCCGTCGAAGAGGCCGAGCACGGTGTGGGTGTTTCCCACGTCGATGGTCAGCAGCATGCTCCGCACCGCCTCCGGGTCACGTCACGCACGGCGGTCCCGCCTGGGGTGGCGGGCGGGGCGACGGGTGGGCGGGTGTTCCCTGCGTCGATGGTCGGCAGCATGGCGGTCAGCTGCCCTCGCGCACGTCGTCGTCCGCGCCCTGGGCCGCCTGGCCGTCGTCCTCGCGCAGGTCGAGGCCGATGTCGAGGATCGGGGAGGAGTGCGTGAGCGCCCCCACCGCGAGGTAGTCGACGCCGGTCTCGGCGTAGGTGCGGGCGTTGTCCAGGGTCAGCCGGCCCGACGACTCCAGCATGGCGCGCCCGGCGACCAGCTCCACGGCCTCCCGGGTCTGCTCCGGGGTGAAGTTGTCCAGCAGGATCAGGTCGGCGCCCTCGGCGAGGATCGGCGGGATCTGGTCGATCCGGTCGACCTCCACCTCGATCGGCACACCGGGGAACTCGGCCCGTACGGCCGTGAACGCCTCGGCGACGCCGCCCGCCGCGACCACGTGGTTGTCCTTGATCAGCGCCGCGTCCGACAGCGACATCCGGTGGTTGACGCCGCCGCCGCAGCGCACCGCGAACTTCTCCAGGGAGCGCAGCCCCGGCGTCGTCTTACGGGTGTCGCGGACCCTGGCCCGCGTGCCCTCCAGGGCGTCCGCCCAGGCCCGGGTCGCGGTCGCGATGCCCGACAGCCGGCACAGGATGTTCAGCGCGCTGCGCTCGGCGGTGAGCAGGTCGCGGGTGCGGGTGGTGACGCTCAGGAGCGGGGTGCCGGCCGCGACCCGGTCGCCGTCCTCGACGTGCCGCTCGACCGCGAACTCGTCGGTGCACACGATGGACAGCACCGCCTCGGCGATCCGCAGCCCGGCGACCGTACCGGCCTCACGGGCCGTGAAGTCGCCGGTGGCGACCGCGTCCTCGGGGACGGTGGCCACGGTCGTGACGTCCACGCCCTGGTCGAGGTCCTCCTCGACGGCGAGGTGCGCGATGTCCTCGACCTGTACGGGGTCGAGCCCGGCGGCCACCAGGAGGGCGGCGAGGTCGGGGTCGAGACCGCAGGTCAGCGGGTCGAGTTCGTAGGTGCCCTCGTCGCCGCCGCAGCCGCAGGCGTCGCCGCAGCCTCCCCCAGACGCTGTCTGGGGGGACCCCGAGGCGGAGGCACCGCCGGTGGGCCCGCCGATCTGGAGGAGGGGGAGGTCGTCGCGGGTGCTGCTCACGGGCTGGGCTCCGTTTTCGGGGAGGAGGGGCTGCGGGGGGCTGTCTTGGCGGGCGGGGAGATCGATGGGCCGGTGGTCAGGGGGCCGTGGTCGGCGGGAAATCGGCGGTCGCCGTCGTATGGAGGGTCAGCGCGCGGTCCGCATCCAGGGTGATGCGGAAGTGCCGGCGCCAGGAGGCATCGTCGCGGTCCGGGTGGTCCTCGCGCCAATGGCAGCCGCGGGTCTCCGCTCGGCGCTGTGCCGCGGCGACCAGCACCCGGGCGACGCACAGCAGGTTGGTCGCCTCCCAGGCTTCCACGCCGGGCTCGGGGGACTTGTGGGTGGTGCCGGCGCTCGCCTCCGTCGCCTCGCGGTGGAGGCGGTCCAGTTCGGCGGCGGCGTGGGCGAGGCTCCCGGCGCTGCGCAGCACGCCTGCGCCGGCGGTCATGGTCCGCTGCACGGCGGTACGGGTTTCGGGGGCGAGGAGCGGGAGGGTGGTGCGCGGCGCGGATGCCGGGGCGGGGTCCGTGGCGGGCGCCGGGGTGAGCGCCGGATCGGGGTGTGTGGCGGACGCCGGCGCGGGGCCTTCGGCGATGTCCGCGGCGATCCGCTCCGCGAAGACCAGGCCCTCCAGGAGGGAGTTGGAGGCGAGCCGGTTGGCGCCGTGGACGCCGGTGCAGGCGACCTCGCCGCATGCGTAGAGGCCCGGGACCGTGGTGCGTCCGCGCAGGTCGGTGCGGACGCCGCCGGAGGCGTAGTGCGCGGCCGGGGCGACCGGTATCGGCTCGGTGACCGGGTCGATGCCGTGGCTGCGGCAGGCGGCGAGGATGGTCGGGAAACGCGTCTCCCACATCTGCGCACCGAAGTGCCTGCCGTCCAAGTACATGTGCTCGACGCCCTGTTCGTGCGCCCGGCGCATGATCGCCTTGGCGACGATGTCGCGCGGCGCCAGCTCGGCGAGCTCGTGCTGCCCGACCATGAAGCGGGTGCCGTCGGCGTCGACGAGGTGGGCGCCCTCGCCCCGTACGGCCTCGGAGATCAGCGGCTGCTGGCCCTCCGCTTCCGGGCCCAAATACAGGACGGTGGGGTGGAATTGGACGAATTCCAGGTCGGAGATCTCCGCGCCGGCGCGCAGTGCCAGCGCCACCCCGTCGCCGGTGGAGACCGCCGGGTTGGTGGTCGCGGAGAAGACCTGCCCCATGCCGCCGGTGGCGAGCACCACCGAGGGGGCGTGTACGGCCCCGACGCCGTCGTGCTGGCCCTCCCCCATCACGTGCAGGGTGACGCCGGACGTATGGCCGTCGGGGTCCGTGAGCAGGTCGAGGACGAGGGCGTTCTCGACCGTGCGCAGCCCGGCGGCGCGGACCGCCTCGACGAGCGCGCGGGAGATCTCGGCCCCGGTGGCGTCGCCGCCGGCGTGCGCGATACGGCGGCGGTGGTGCCCGCCCTCGCGGGTGAGCGCTATCTCGTCGCTGCCCGGTGCGGTGTCGAAGCGGGCGCCGGTCCGGATCAGCCGGTGCACGGCGTCCGGGCCCTCGGTGACCAGGGTCCGGACGGCCGCCTCGTCGCACAGTCCGGCGCCGGCCACGAGGGTGTCGGCCAGGTGCTGCTCCGGGGTGTCGCCGTCGCCGAGAGCCGCCGCGATACCGCCCTGTGCCCAGCGCGTGGAGCCGTCGTCCAGGCGGGCCTTGGTGACGACGACGGTGCGGCGGCCGGCCGCGGCGCAGCGCAGCGCGGCGGTCAGGCCGGCCACCCCGGAGCCCACGACCACGACATCGGCTTCGATGGACCAGCCGGGGGCGGGGGCCTGCAGGCGTATGCCGGTGCCTGGGACGGGGCCGGGGCCGGTGCCTGTTCCGGTGGCGGTCATCGGGTCGCTCCGAGGGGGCCTTGGGGGGTGGTTGGGGGTGTGGCGGGTGCGGTGGAAGCGGGTGTGGAGGTGGAAGCGGGGGCGACGGAAGGGGCAGGGGCGGGGGAAGCTGCAGGAGTGGCCGCCGCCGCGTCCGTGGTGGGGCCCTGCGTGGTGCCGGAGCCCCGGGTGGTGCCGGAGTCCTGCGTGGTGGTGCCGTCCTGGTGGGCGGCCGTCGCCTGCGGTCGTCCGGCTCCGAAAACCAGCCGGATGTTGTCGATCAGTCGCGTGGTGCCGACCTTCGCGGCGACCGCGAGGATGGCCTCGCCCTCGTACGCGTCCGGGACCTCGGTGAAGTCGGACGGATCGACCAGGGCCAGGTAGTCCAGCGTGAGCGGCGGGTCGAGGCGGGCGGCGTCCGCCAGCACCGCCCGGGCCGCGGCCCGGGCCACGGAGGGGCCGTGCGGGGGTCCCGCAGCGGCGTAGGCGACCGCGTGTGCGTCGGCGGCCGCCCGGTCCTCGCCGAGGGCGGCCAGGGCCGCAGAACGGTGCTGGGCCGCGTGGCCCACGGAGGCGGCGCGGGCGCGCAGCGCCTCCTCGGCGGCGAGCCGGTCACGGGCCGCGAACAGCGCCGCAGACAGTGCGAGCGCGGTGCTCCGCTCCGGGACCGAGAGGTAACGGTTGCGGCTGGAGAGGGCCAGGCCGTCCTCCTCGCGCACCGTGGGAACGCCGATGATCTCGACGGGGAAGTTGAGGTCGGCGGCCATCCGCGTGATGACCGCGAGCTGCTGGGCGTCCTTCTGCCCGTAGAGGGCGAGGTCCGGCGCGGTCAGGTGGAGCAGCTTGGCGACGACGGTCAGGACGCCGTCGAAGTGACCGGGGCGGCTGGCGCCTTCCAGGAGGGTCCCCATGGGGCCCGCGGCGATCCGGATCTGCGGTTCCCCGCCCGGGTAGACCTCGTCGACGGACGGGGCGAAGACGGCGTCCGCGCCCGCCGCGACGGCCAGCTCGACATCCGCGTCCAGGGTGCGCGGATAGCGGTCCAGGTCCTCCCCGGCGCCGAACTGCAGCGGGTTGACGAAGACCGTGACGACGACCTGGCCCTGCGGGCCGACCCGGCGACGGGCGGCGCGGACCAAGGTGGCGTGGCCCTCGTGGAGTGCGCCCATGGTCATGACGACGGCACGGGCGCCGGCACGGCGGGGCAGCGCGCGCAGGGCGGCGGCGGTGTGGACGAGGGGGGTGGGGTGGGCGGGGTGGCTCGCGTCCACGGGCGGGTCCTGGTGGCTCGCTTCGGTGGACTGCGCCTCGCGGCCCGCGTCCATGGGCTGGGCGTCGCGGCTCGCGTCCAGGGGGCGGGCCGGGTCCGGACTCTGCGGCGAGGAGGTCATCGGTCGCCTCCTTCGGGGCCGTGGTCGGGGGCGTCGGGGCCGGGCTCCGGGGCGTCGGGACCTTCGGAGGCCGGGCCGGGGGCCTCGGGGCCCTCAGTGTTCGGGCCGGGGGCGTCCGGGTCCGCGCCAGGTGCGTCGGGGTCCGCGCCGGGTGTATCGGGAGTGGAGGTGCTCGGCGCGTTCCCGGGCCGGGGGCCGGAGGCGGGGCGTTCGCCGGAGTCCGCGAGGACGTCGAGCAGGTCCTCGGCCAGTTCCGGCTTCAGCAGACCGTGGTCCAGCGCGCGGTCCGCGGTCGTACGGGCCATGGCGACGTACCCGGCGACGCTCTGCGGCGCGTGCCGGCGCAGCTCCGCGATATGGGCGGCGACCGTGCCGGCGTCACCCCGTGCGACCGGGCCGGTCAGCGCCGCGTCACCCGACCGCAGCGCGTTGTCCAGGGCGGCGCCGAGCAGCGGCCCCAGCATCCGGTCCGGGGCCTGCACCCCCGCGTCGCGCAGCAGGTCCATCGACTGGGCCACGAGCGTGACCAGGTGGTTTGCACCGATGGCGAGCGCCGCGTGGTAGAGCGGACGCGCTGATTCCGCGATCCACTCGGGCTCCCCGCCCATCTCGATGACCAGCGCCTCGGCGGCCATCCGCAGCTCGTCGGGCGAGGTCACCCCGAACGAGCAGCCCGCCAGCCGCTGGACGTCCACGGAGGTGCCGGTGAACGTCATGGCCGGATGCAGGGCGAGCGGCAGGGCGCCGGCACGGGTGGCCGGGTCCAGCACCGCGGTTCCGTACCGGCCCGAGGTGTGCACCAGCAGCTGGCCGGGCCGTACGGCGCCGGTCTCGGCGAGGCCGCTCACCAGGTCGGCCAGGGCGTCGTCGGGGACCGTCAGCAGGACGAGGTCGGCGCGGGCGAGCACCTCGGCCGGGGTGACCAGCGGGACGTCGGGCAGCAGCTCGGCGGCACGTCGCACGGAGGCGTCGGAGACGCCCGACACGGCAACCGGACGATGCCCTGCGAGCTGCAGCGAAGCGGCGAGGGCGGGCCCGACACGGCCCGCGCCGACGACTCCGACGGTCAGCCGGGCGGGGCGGTCATGGGCCTCGGTGGGTGGCATTGCATTCACGCGGCGATGGCCTTCCGTTCCAGTCCGCGGGGGGTACCGGACGATTCCTCGCCATGCTACGCGAGTGTTTCCGGCAGCCCTCAGAGCTGTACGGAAGGTGAGACGGGGGTCTCTCGCGAGAGTTATCCACAGGGGTCGCGGCTCGGCGCGGGGCTGAGCCATGCTCGATGCAGTGACGCGCGGAGAGCGTGCGAGAAGCAGCAGCCAGGGGGGGCACATGAGGCGCATGCGGGACAGGGAAGCGGACGACGGCAGCAGCAGGGACGCGGGCTCGCGGGAAGTCCCGGGGCGCGATGCGGGGCGTCTCTCCGACGGGGCTTCGCGGCGTTCTTCCGACGGCCTTTCGGGTCCTCCTTCCGAGAGCACGTCGGCTGGTCCCTCCGACTCCGACGGCACTTCGGGGCATCCTTCGGACGGTGCTTCCGGGGGCGCTTCCGGGGGCTCGGTGTCCGAGGGTTCGAGCGGTGTCTGCGGGGAGGCCTCGGGCGGCGCTCCGGGCGAGGGGGATGCCGCGCCGACCGCGAAGGATGCCGCGCCGGCCGCGGGGGATGCCGCCTCGGTCGCGGGGGATGCCGCCTCGGTCGAGCGGGCACGGAGACGGGCTGCGTTCCGTGGCGCGGCACGGGTGCTGGCGAGAGACACGTTCCTGGAGACGATCCGCGAGCGGCTGGACCGCTTGGTGGCCGATGCCCCGGCCGCCCACGACTTGGACGACCGGCTCGACTTCTACGGCAACGACGACGGCATCGTCGGCGAGCTGGAACGCCGGACCGCCGACACCCTGGGCACCGAGGCCGCCGCCTTCTTCCCGACCGGCACGATGGCCCAGCAGGTCGCGCTGCGCTGCTGGGCGGGACGTACGGGCAACGCAACGGTCGCCGGTCATCCTCTGTCGCATCTGGAGGTGCATGAGCGCGACGCCTATGCGGTGGTCAGCGGGCTGCGCATGGTGCATCCGACCAACGCTCCACGGCTGCCGACCGCGGCCGAGGTCTACGACCTGGCGGAGCCGTTCGGAGCCCTTGCGCTCGAACTCCCCCTCCGGAACGCCGGATTCGTACTGCCGTCGTGGGACGAGCTGACGGCAGTGGTGGCGGCGGCACGGGACCGGGATGCGGTGGTGCACTTCGACGGCGCGCGACTGTGGGAGTGCGGCCCGCACTTCGGCCGTACGCTCCCGGAGATCGCGGCCCTCGCGGACAGCGTGTACGTCTCCTTCTACAAGTCGCTGGACGCCATATCGGGCGCCGCGCTCGCGGGCAGCGAGGACTTCATCGAGGAGGCCCGGACCTGGCGCCACCGGTACGGCGGCCAGCTGTTCCAGCAGTGGCCGGCCGCGCTGACGGCCCTGAGCGGCCTGGACCGTGAGCTGCCACGGCTGCCGGAGTACGTGGCCCAGGCGAAGGTCGTGGCCCGCGCGCTGGGCGAGGGCCTGGCCGAGGCCGGCGTCCCGTGGTTCAGGGTGCACCCGGAGGTGCCGCACACCCATCAGTTCCAGGTGTGGCTTCCGCACCCGCCCGAGCTGCTCGACGAGGCCGCCGTCCGCCAGGCGGAGGAGACGAAGACAGCACTGTTCCAGAGATGGTTCGAGCCCGCCCCGGCCGGACCCCCAGGGGTGGCACTGACAGAGGTGACGGTTGCCGCGTCCGCCATGGACTGGACGGCGGACGAAGTGCGGTCGGCTGTCAGGGAGTTCGTGACGTTCGTGGACCGCGTCGGGGGGTGATGCGGGCGAGGGAGGCTTGCGTCACCCGGGCGGGCTGGCGCTGATCGGGGCGGGCTTGTGTTGCCGGGGCGGGCTCGCGCTGATCGGGTCGGGCTTTTGTTGCCGAGATGGGCTTGTGTTGCCGAGGTGGAAAGGGGTGCTGCCGGGTGAGGTCTGTGCCACCGGGGTAGCGGGGGTGCCGCCGGGGTTCGGCGTGGTCCTGGGGTGACGGAGGAGGGGCGCGGACTGGGGCGGCGGGTTGCGGGGCCGGGACAGCGGGCCGCAGGGCCGGGGCGAGTGGGCGCAGACTCGCCACGGCGGGCGGCGGGCGGCGGACGGCGGACGGCGGACGGCGGACGGCGGCGTACGGAGCTGCGGGCTGCGGGCTGCGGGCTGCGGGCTGCGGGGCGGCATACGACGGGACCGCGGGCTCGACGCCGGCGAGGGGGGCGCGGGCGAGCCCATGCCCCTTACGTCGGAGCGGACCCTCGGAGCGGACTACGGCCTCACGTCCGAGCGGCACCTCGGAGCGGGTTATCGCCTCGCGTCGGAACGGAGCCTCGGGGCGGGCTGAGGGGTGCCGTCGGAACGGGTAGTGGGCGCGGGCGTCGGAGCGTGGGCGGAAGTGGGGGCGGGCTGGGCTGAGGTGGGGGCGGGGGCCTGGGGCGGGGTGGGGTGGGGCGGGGGGAGGGGGCGGCGGGGAAGACGGAGCAAGGCCGCAACCCCCACCCCCACCCCCCGCCGAACACGCCCCGGAAGCCGATCGGCGGGGTCCGTGACCACCGCCAGAAAGCGGCGCCACTGCCTGATCTCCCGGGCGGTGCGGACGGTGTGGGTTCCCGGGGCGGGTGGGGCTGCCTCGCCTCGCTGGGCGGCGCGGTAGGTGTCGAGGAGGTGCTGCTGAGCGGCGTTCATGTCCTTCACTGTGGAGCGGTCCAGCGGACCGTGGCCCGTCGATTGACGGGAGCCGTCAATCGACGTCCGGGCAGGTGGCGGACTCGCGCATGATGGGCGCATGGCCAACGTCATCGACATCACCGGGCTGCCGCCGGAGCGCATCGTCTTCTCCCCCTCCCCGTTGGCGGAGCTGGGCGCCGCGCTGCATGCGCTCTCCGAGCCGGGCCACCATCCCGGGCTGCACGGCTGGGTCACCGCCACCAACGCGGCGCTGGAGACCGACCTGGCCGACCGGCTGTGCGAGGCGGACTTCCTGTGGCGGTCCTCCCGTACCGACATCATGCTGCCGGCCCGCCCCGGGGCGACGCTGGCCGAGGAGCTGGACGAGCTGGACAAGATCGACGACGAGCGGTTCGTGGCCGCCGCGTTCGAGATCACCTGCTCGGCGAGCTACACCCGCCCCACCCCGTCGCCCCTCGTCGATGCGGACGAGCGGGCGCGGGTACGGGAGATGGCCGCCGCGCGCGGTCCGCGGCAGGCGGCCTTCACCGACCGGATGCTCACCGACCCGGACGGCCTGCGGGTGTGGCTGCGTCGCCTGCTCGAGGACTGCGAGGAGGCGTTCTTCGGGGACATCTGGCGGCGGGTGGGCATCCAGCTGGCGGCCGATGCCCGGCACAAGACCGAGCTGCTGCGCCACAAGGGCCTGGCCGAGACGCTGTCCGCGACGTCGAAGGCGTTGTCCCTGGAGGAGGCGCAGGACGGCAGCGGTGGCATCCGCATCCTGGTCGACAAGCTGGCCCGGGGGCGTACGACGGCCTTCGCGAGCCCCGGGGATCCGGGCGTCACCTTCCTGCCGACGTCGTTCGGCTGGCCGCATCTGGTGTTCAGCCACGCTCCGGGCTGGCGCCCCGTGCTGCAGTACCCGGTCACCGGGCCGGAGTTGCCGGCGCCGGCCGCGCTGGAACTCGTCCAGCAGCGGCTGGAGGCGCTGGCCCACCCGATGCGGATGCAGTTGTGCCGGACGCTGTCGCGGGGGCCGCATACGACGGGGGAGCTGGCGACCGCGTTCGGCATCACCGCGCCGGAGGTGTCGCGGCACATTGCCCTGTTGAAGAAGGCCGGTCTGATCCAGACGCGGCGTCGGGGCCGCTATGTGCTGCATCAGCTGGACCTCCAGGTGGTGGCCCGGCTGGGCAGCGACTTCCTGGAAGGCGTACTGCGCTAGGGCCTGTCTCCTCGATCATCGGATCGTGAAGGCGCCGGCGATTCCGCACACGCCGCCCAGCGGGCGGGCGGAGAAGTCGTGGGCTGTGCCTTTGAGGTGAGTGTCGGTCTCCGGGTCGAATTCGGTGGGAGCGCAGCGGGCGGCGACCTGGTCGGGCAGCGGGCCGAAGCAGGTCGATCCCATGCCGAGCGGTTGCCAGGTCCGGGCGGCGGCGGCCTGGTCCAGGGACTGGCTGGAGAGGTGTTCGGCGAGGTAGCCGAGGATGAGGGCGGCTCGGTCGGTGTACTCGACGGCCTCGCCGGGCGGCCGGTGCAGCTCCTCGTGCAGCACGCCGCGGCGGATGGCCTGCGGGTCGGTGCCGTAGAGGTTCTTCATCTGGGCTCGCAGGGGGACGCCGGCGGTGTGGGTGAGCAGCTGCCGGGCGGTGACCTGCCCGAGCGGGCGGCCCGCGGCTTCGGGCCAGAAGCTGCCCAGCGGCTGGTCGAGGTCGAGGGCGCTGTCCTCCCAGAAGGCTCCGATGGAGGACCAGACGGCGAGGATCTTGGTGAGGCTTGCGGCGTCGAAGACGGTGTCGGGCCGCATCGGTGCCTCGGGTTCGTCCGGGTCCAGGACTCCGGTGGTGCCGCTGGCTCGGATGCCGCCGCTGTCGCCGACGGCCCAGACGGCGCCGGGGTAGACCTTGTCGCGGACGCCTTCGTTCAGGAGTGCTTCGATGCGGTCGATCATGGTCTCCCTGTTCGCTGGGGCTGTCCCGCCGTCAGCGTAGGGACGCGACTCGGTTGGCTGTTGGTGCGGCACGGGCTCAGCGGGTGAGCCGAGCCCTGGAGTGTGTGCTGGACCGGGCCGCCGGCATCGGAGACCAGCCGGGTGCCGTTCGCGCCCTGGGCCGCGCCAACACCGCCTTCGACTACGGAACACCTGGCGAGCAGGCATGGACGTGCTTCTTCCGGCAGGCTCGCCTGGACAGCCTCAGCCTGTCCGCATACGCAAAGTTGCGGCATCCGGACCTGGTGCCGACCGCAGACACGGCAGCGGCGCGGGCCCTCGCCGAGGACATCCGCGCCGCACTCGTTGCCTGACCTGCTACTCGGGCTGCGTCTCGGCGTCCACCCACGCCAGATACTCCGCCGAAGCGTGGGTGATTCGAGTCGCGATGATCTCCGGGGTGTCGTAGTCGTGGTGCTCCCGGATGTGAGCCTCCAGCGCCTCGTAGCGGGCGGCGCTGGTCTTGAACAACACCTGCCATTCGGGGTCCGTCTGGACCCCGCCCTCCCACCGGTACACGGAAGTGACGGGAGCGCTGATCTGCGCGCACGTCGCTACCCTCGCCTCCACCACGCCGGACGCCAGCACGCGGGCCTTCTCCTCGGTGTCCGCTGTCGTGGCCCACTCCCCCGGCCCGCCTCCGCCGTGCCCTCCCCGCACCCGCCCCGTACGCCCCCGGCCCGCGTCGGCGCTCCTGCCGCGCCCTCTTCCCGCGCCCGCGCCCGCCCTCGTCGCTCTACGCCCCCGAGCCCCCGGCCCGCACCAGCCCGGTCTCGTACGCGAGGACGACCGCCTGGACCCGGTCCCTGAGGCTCAACTTGGTGAGGATGCGGCCCACATGGGTTTTGACGGTGGCTTCCGAGAGCACCAGCCGTGCCGCGATCTCACCGTTCGACAGTCCCTGGGCGACCAGCAGCAGCACCTCCCGTTCGCGCTCCGTCAGCCGTTCCAGCTCGGGCCGGGACGGTTCGGCGGAGGTGGCGGGCAGCATGGGGGTGAAGCGGTCGAGCAGCCGGCGGGTGGTGGACGGGGCGACGACCGCGTCACCGCTCTCCACCGCCCGGATCGCGGCGAGGAGTTCGCCGGGCGGTACGTCCTTGAGCATGAAGCCGCTGGCCCCGGCCTTCAGCGCGGAGAAGGCGTATTCGTCGAGGTCGAAGGTGGTCAGGATGAGGACCTTGGGGGCGTCTTCCTTCTGCCCGCCCTCGCAGATCCGGCGGGTGGCCTCCACACCGTCCAGGTGCGGCATCCGTACGTCCATGAGGATCACGTCGACCTGGGCGGTGCGCAGCACCTCCAGGGCTTCCACGCCGTTGCCCGCCTCCGCGACGACCTCCATGTCGGGTTGTGCGGCCAGCACCATCCGGAAACCGGTGCGCAGCAGCACCTGGTCGTCGACGAGCATCACGCGGATGGTCATGGGAGGGGGTCCTTTCGTGCGGGGGCGGGGGCAGGAGTGGGGGCGGGCCGAGCGTACGGGGTGAAGTGCGGCGGGCCGGGCTCCCGGGTGGCGCCGCCGGGCCGGCCGGCCGCGGCGCCGGGCCCGGCGCGCCGCGCACCGGTCCGGTCGTGCGGCGCGCGGGCCGGCGTGCACCGCGCACCCGCCCGGTCGCGCCGCTCACCGCTCCGGTTTGAGCGGCAGGACGGCGCTGACCCGGAAGCCGCCCCCCGGCCGTGGTCCGGCGGCCAGGGTGCCGCCGACCATGCCGACCCGCTCGCGCATGCCGATCAGGCCGTGGCCGAGGCCGTCCTCCCCGCCCTCCTCGTAGAGCTCGCGCTGGGCGCCTCGTCCGTCGTCCTCGATGAGGAGATCGAGATCGTCGCCCTTGTAGGAGAGGCGGACGGTCGCGCCGACGGCGGGGCCGCCGTGTTTGCGGGTGTTGGTGAGCGCTTCCTGGACGATGCGGTACGCGGTGAGTTCGACGCTGCTGGGCAGGTCCCGCGGCTCGCCCTCCACCTGGAAGTCGACCGGCAGTCCGGCGCCGCGTACCTGGTCCATGAGGTCGCCGAGCTGGTCCACGCCCGGCTGGGGGACGTATTCGCCGCCCTCGGGCTGTTCGCCGGTGCGCAGCACGCCCAGGAGCCGGCGCATCTCGGCCAGCGCCTGGCGTCCGGTGCCGGAGATCGTCTCCAGCGCCTGGCGGGTCTGCTCGGGCGCGGCGTCGAGGACGTATGCGGCGCCGTCGGCCTGGACGACCATCACCGACACGTTGTGGGCGACGACGTCGTGCAGTTCCCGGGCGATCCGGGCGCGTTCGGCCGCGACCGCGATCCGGGACTGCGTCTCGCGCTCCTTCTCCAGCCGGGCGGCCTTCTCCTCCAGTTGCGCCCAGTACGCGCGGCGGGTGCGCATGGAGTCGCCGAGCACCCAGGCCAGGACGAAGGGCACGGTGAGCAGCACGGTGAAGAACAGGTTCTGCTGGACCGATTGTCTGCCGAAGGCGTCCGTGAAGCGCACGGCGGAGAGGGCGGGGCCGAACAGGGCACCGGCGAGGGCGCAGCGGGAGGCCCAGCGGGGGACGGCGGGTGCGGACGCGACGGTGTAGGTGATCACGAACATCGCGAAGTCCGCGGGCAGGGTCGGGATGCCCCAGATCAGTTGGCCGACGCCGATGGCCGCCGTCAGCAGCAGCATTTTCACGGGGCTCTTGCGGCGCAGCGCGACGACGAGGCACAGGCCGACCGTGAAGATCGCGACGAGGATCTTCGAGAGGCCTCCGCCTTGGCTCACCACCGACACGCTGCCGACTCCGAGCAGGAGGACGGCCCAGAAGGTGTCCACTCCCGTCGGATGCCTGCGGAGGAAGTCATAGAGGCGCTGCACGTAACCCAGCGTAGGCACGGTGAATACGTGTACGAGTCAACCGGAGGAGCGATCCTGTACGCCGGGCCTACTCCCCAAGGTGGAGACCCCATGCGCCAAATGTGTCGGAACGGGGGACGGCCTGCGTAGTGCCCCCGTCCGCGCGGGGCGGTGACCGCCCGTACCGTGGGGCAGGTGACGAACGAGTGGTGCGGGTGGCGCGAGGCCACGGAACGGGCGCTGTACGGCCCGGACGACGGCTTCTACACGCGCCCCGGGGGCCCCGGTCCGGCCGGCCACTTCCGTACCTCCGTGCACGTCTCTCCCCTGTACGCCGGCGCCGTCGCCACCCTCCTGTGCCGTGTGGACACCGCTCTGGGCCGTCCGGACGAGCTGGCGCTGGTCGATGTGGGCGCGGGGCGCGGCGAGCTGCTGACCGGTGTGCTGGCCGCGCTGCCCGACGAGGTGGCCGCGCGGCTGCGCCCGTGCGCGGTCGAGCGCGCCGCGCGCCCCCCGGGCCTCGATGCGCGGATCGAGTGGCGGGGCGAGCTGCCCGCCCCGGGGTCGGTCACGGGCCTGCTGTTCGCGAACGAGTGGCTCGACAATGTGCCGGTGGACGTCGTCGAGACGGATGCGGACGGGGTGGCACGCCGGGTCCTGGTGCGCGCCGACGGCACGGAGCGGCTGGGCGAGCCGGTGGACGGTGCGGACGCGGAGTGGCTCAGCCGGTGGTGGGCGACCTCGGGGGCCGGGGACGCGGCCGCCGGGCCTGCCCTGGACGCCGATGCCGCCAAGGGCACGGCCCAGGACGCCGGTGCCACCCGAGGCCAGGCACCGGATGCCGATGCCCTCGGAGCCCCCGCCCCCACCACCCCCGGCCTGCGCGCCGAGATCGGCCGGCCCCGGGACGAGGCCTGGGCGGAGGCCGTCCGGACGCTGCGCGCGGGGCTCGCCGTCACCGCCGACTATGCGCACGAGCGGGGCGACCGGCCGCTCTTCGGGACGCTCACCGGCTTCCGCGACGGCCGCGAGGTGGCTCCGGTGCCGGACGGGAGCTGCGACATCACGGCGCATGTGGCGCTGGACGCCTGCGCCGGGCCGTCGGCGCGGCGGCTGACCCAGCGCGCGGCGCTGCGCGCCCTGGGGGTGGACGGCCGGCGTCCGCCGCTCGCCCTGGCCGTCACCGACCCTTCCGGGTACGTACGGGCCCTGAGCGGGGCCGGGGCGGCGGCGGAGCTGACCGATCCGGCGGGCCTCGGCGGCTTCGGATGGCTGCTGGAGCCGGTGGGCGAGGCCTGTGCGGGCCTGCTCAGGGCGGTGGACGCCGGCTGAGGGCCAGGGCGGCTGCCGCGCGGGCATGCTGCAAGACTGTTCCCATGACGGAGACGACGGTCGGCATCGGCGGCGCGGCGGAGAGCACCGACATGGTGCTGAACATCGGCCCGCAGCATCCCTCGACGCACGGCGTGCTGCGGCTGCGCCTCGTCCTGGACGGCGAGCGCATCCAGCACGCCGAGCCGGTGATCGGCTATATGCACCGTGGCGCCGAGAAGCTCTTCGAGGCGCGTGACTACCGCCAGATCATCATGCTCGCCAACCGGCACGACTGGCTGTCGGCGTTCTCCAACGAGCTGGGCGTGGTGCTGGCCGTCGAGCGGATGCTGGGCATGGAGGTGCCGGAGCGCGCCGTGTGGATGCGGACGCTGCTCGCCGAGCTGAACCGGGTGCTGAACCATCTGATGTTCCTCGGCTCGTACCCCCTGGAGCTCGGCGGCATCACGCCCGTCTTCCACGCCTTCCGTGAGCGGGAGGAGCTCCAGACCGTCATGGAGGAGATCTCCGGCGGCCGGATGCACTACATGTTCAACCGCGTCGGCGGCCTCAAGGAGGACCTGCCGGCGGGCTGGCTCGGCCGGGCGCGGCACGCCGTCGCCGAGGTGCGTTCCCGGATGGACGTCTTCGACAACCTGGTGCTGGGCAACGAGATCTTCCGCGGCCGTACCCGCGGGGTCGGTGTGCTCGCGCCGGAGACGGTGCACGGGTACGGCGTCTCCGGGCCGATCGCCCGGGCCTCCGGCGTGGACTTCGATCTGCGGCGCGACGAGCCGTATCTGGCGTACGGGGAGCTGCAGTCCACGCTCAAGGTCGTCACCCGCGAGGAGGGCGACTGTCTGGCGCGCTTCGAGTGCCTGCTGGAGCAGAGCCACAATGCGCTCGATCTCGCGGATGCCTGTATGGACCGGATCGCGGAGCTGCCGCCGGGGCCGATCAATCAGCGGCTGCCGAAGGTGCTGAAGGCTCCGGAGGGCACGACGTACGCGTGGACCGAGAACCCGCTCGGCATCAACGGCTACTACCTCGTCTCCAAGGGCGACAAGACGCCCTACCGCCTCAAGCTGCGCTCGGCGTCGTTCAACAACATCCAGGCGCTGGTGGAGCTGCTGCCGGGCACGCTGGTCGCCGACATGGTCGCCATTCTCGGCTCGCTGTTCTTCGTCGTCGGGGACATCGACAAGTAGGCCGGGGCGCGGGCAAGCGGGCGCGCGGCGTCCCCTGGCCCGGCGCGGATCATCGTCCACACCCTGTGGACGGGCGGGTACCTCCGGCCCGGAAGCCGCCCGACGAACAAAGACAGCCCGGCCCCGGAGGCGATAAAAGCTCCGGGGCCGGGCTGCTGTCGGCTCAGCGGTCAGCCGTGGGTCAGGAGATGGCGCTGCGCAGCGCCCCGACCTCGAACTGATCGGTCTCGTCGTGCGCGGTCAGGTCGATGACCTCGCCGGTACCCGCGGTCGTCTCGCCGACGGACTGCGCCTCGTCCGCGCGTTCACCGGCCGGGTGGTCACCGTCCGGGTGTCCGCCGCCCGCGCGCTCGCCGTCCCCCTGCTCACTGCTCGCGCGCTCGCGATCCGTCTCTTCTCCGCGGATGTGCGCGCCGTCGGCCTCCGCCTCGGCCTCGGCCTTCTCCGCGCGCGGCTGCGGGCGGGCGTCCGAACGGGCCGCACGGGCCGTACGCGCCCGCGCACGGGCCGACTGTTCGGCGAGGGCCTCGTCGCCGACGACATCCGCCAGGTCGTCCTCCAGCGGCGCGGTCAGCTCCCGGGGGCCGGAGGCGGTGGCGTTGCCGAAGAAGTCGAAGCCGCCCAGCGCGCGGGATGCGGCGGGGCGGGACGGGGCGAGGGCGGCGGCGGTGGCCGGGACCGGGCGGAGCGCGGGTCCGGCGGCGGCTGCCGTACGGGCAGCTGCCTCGCCCGTGCGCTGTGCGGCGGCCGCCGACGGGTTCCCCCGGCTGTCCTCACCGTCCTTGCCGCCCCGGGCGTCGCGGCCCGCGGCCGGTGCGGACCGGGTGGACCCCTCGGCGCCGGAGCCGTCCCGCGGCGTGCGAGCGGCCTTCCGGGCGGTGCGCTGCCGGGCGGCGTTGCGGGCCAGTTGGCGCAGGGCCCGGTCGGCTTCGGCGTAGGTCGCGGTGGACGGGGCCGGGCCGTCCTGGTGCGGCGCGGCGGGCTCGCGGCGGGCCGGGGCGGCGGTCTCCCCCGCCCGGACGAAGTGGAGGGCCCGGGGAAGGCCGGCGGCGGCCGGCAGCGCCTTGGCCGGGGTGGCGGCCTCGATGGCGAGCAGCCGGCGGCCCTCCAGGGCGCTGGCCCGTTCGGTCTCCGCGGTGGCGTACCGGCGGAGCAGCGCGGCGTGTTCGCTGCGCAGCCGGGCCAATTCGGCGCGCTTGGAGCGGAGTTTGGCTTCCAGGGCGGCGCGGAGCTCGCGGGATTCCTCCACGTCCGTTTCGAGTTCGGCTATCCGCTCCTCGGTGCGCCACTCGTCGCGCACCCGGGCGCGGTCGAGTTCGGCGACCCGTCGGCCGGCCGTACGGTCCCAGGTCCGCAGAAGGACGGCGCCGGTGAGGGCGGCGGCCGCCGCACCCGCGGCGAGCACCCGTTGCACCAGATCGTCGCCGACAAACCACGCGCCCGCAGCGCAGGCTATTGACGCACCGGCGACCGTCACGGGAGGAAGCAGCCGGTGGAGGGGTGGTGAATGGCGGTGGCGTCCTCGTGGCATGGCCAGAAACTTACCGTGCGTGCGGGACCTATGGGGCCCCGCACACCAATCCGTTTCCCGCTGGTTACTTCTTGACCAGACCCTTGGACTCCACATAAGCCTGGGCGACATCCGCGGGTTTGAGTCGCTCGGCATCGACCTTGCGGTTCACGTTGATCAGGTCTTCGGTGGTTAGCGTCCGGGTGAGCTTCCCGAGGGCGGTCTCGATCTCCATGTCACCGGCGCTCTCGGCATTCACCACCGGCAGCACATTGTCGGCGTTCTGGAGCTTCTTGTCGTCCTTGAGAAGCACCAGTCCGAAGTTGCCGAGCGTGGCGTCCGTGGTGGTGGTGAGCACCAGTTGGTCGGTGCCGTCCTTGACCGCCTGCTTGGCCTGCGGGGTCCCGACGCCCTTGGGGTCCAGCGCCGTGATGTCGATGCCGTACGTCTTCTCCAGGCCCGGCTTGCAGAACACCCGGGTCTCGCACTCCTCGCCCGCCGCGATTTTGATCTTCTGCTTCGATGCGCCGAGGTCGGAGAGGGACTTCAGGCTGTGCTCCGCGGCGAATTTCCTGGTGACGGCGAACGCGTTCTGGTCCGTCGCCCCGCCTGCCGCCAGCACCTTGAGCCCGCGCGGCCCGGCGAGCTTCTTCAGGGCCGTCACCGTCTTGCCGATGTCACTGGAGGCGACGGGCTTCGCCTTGGTGCCGTTCTTCTTCGCGTTGAGGAATTCGGCGAGGGTCGAGGCGTATTCCGGGACGACATCGATCTGGCCCTTCTCCAGGGCCGGTTCATACAGCTCGCGATTGGCCAGGGTCTGCACCCGCGTGCGGTAACCGGCGTCGGTCAGGACCTTGGAATAGATCTCGGCTAGCACCTTCGACTCGGTGAAACCGGCCGAGCCGATGACGATCTCGTCCCTGCCCGCGCCCTTGCCGTTGCCGCCGCCCTTCTCCTCCAGGCTCTGGCCACCGCACGCGGCCAGGCCGGCCGCCAGTGTGATCACTGCGCCCGCGGCCACCGCGGTGCGCGCCACACGTGACTTGCTGCTCATGAATGCCACCATTCAGTCCGTTTCGGATCAGGTCTGTCGCGTCGGGCGCGGGGCCGGGCCGAGCGGGATCGGCGCACCATGCGGCGACGCCTACGGAGCGGTTGCCGAGGCCGGTGCCGCCCGGCTCGCCCCCGGCCCCGCGCCCCGGGACGTGTCCGACGCCCCGCGCGAGCCCGTACGCGTCGCGCGCCGCCGCCCCCGCATCGGGTCGAGGAAGCGCTCCGCCAGGACGAGGACGCCCTCCACGGTCAGGGCGAGCACGGCCACCAGCAGGGCGCCGGCGACCACCTGCGCGGTGTCGTAGTTGCCGAAGCCCGCGGTGATGATCCGGCCCAGGCCCCCGCCGCCGGCCAGCGCGGCCAGGGTCGCGGTCGCCACCACCTGGACCGTGGCCGAGCGCAGGCCCGTCATGATCAGCGGATAGGCGAGCGGTATCTCGACCCGCAGCAGGACCTGCGGCCCCGACATCCCCATCCCGCGCGCGGCCTCGACCACATCGCGGTCCGCCTCCCGCATCCCCAGATAGGCGTTGGTCAGCAGCGGCGGCACCGCGAACAGCACCAGCGCGATGATCGTCGGCCAGTCGCCGTGGGTCCCCAGCGGACTGAGCGTCAGCAGCACCAGGACCGCGAACGTCGGTATCGCGCGCCCCACGTTGGCCAGATTGACCGCCAGCGCGCCGCCCTTGCCGAGGTGCCCCAGCCAGAGCGCCACCGGCAGGGCTATCAGACAGGACAGGGCCAGGCACAGCGCGCTGAGCCAGACATGCTCGGCCAGGCGGTGCCACACCCCTTTCTCCCCGGCCCAGTTGGCGGCCGTCGTCAGCCACTGCCAGGCACCCGCGATCGCCCCCATCGTCAGGCCACCGCCTTCGCCGCACGGGCGCCGCGCCGCACACGGGCCCGCGCCCCCGTCCGCGCCCTCGTCCAGGGCGTCAGCAGCCGCTGCAGGCCCATGAGCAGCAGATCGGCAAGCAGTGCCAGCAGCACGCACAGCACCGAGGCCGTCAGCACCTCCGCCTTGAAGAAGCCCTCCATACCGCTGGCTATGAGGTTGCCGAGTCCGCCGTAGCCGACGACGGAGCCGATGGTCGTCATCGCCACCGTCGAGACCGTGGCGATACGCAGTCCGGCCACCAGCGCGGGCAGCGCGAGCGGGAGTTCGACTTCGTAGAGCATGCGCGCCGGGCCGTACCCCATCCCCCGGGCGGCCTCCCGCACCTCGGCGGGCACCGCCTGCAGACCGGCGAGGATGTTGCGCACCAGGATCGTCAGCGAATACAGCACCAGGCCCGTCACGACCACGGCCGCCGAGACTCCGAAGACGGGTGTCAGCAGCGCGAACATCGCCAGCGAAGGGACCGTGTAGAGCACCGTCGTCAGCCCCAGGACCGGTCCGGCGGCGCAACGCCACCGTCGGGCCACCAGCGCCAGCGGGAAGGCGATCAGCAGGCCGATCAGCACCGACACGGCCGTGATGCCGAGGTGCTGGACCGTCGCGTCCAGCAATTCCTGGCTGCGGGTGCGCAGATACTCACCGCAGATCCAGTCGTTTCTCTCCAGGCAGCCCGGCCCGGCGGCACCGCCGCTCATGGCTCGTCACCTCCCCCGCCCCGTTCGCTCACCTTTTCGATGACCGTCTGCGACCCTAAACCCCGCCACTGACAATCGGACCGGTCCCGCAGCTCATCGGCCCGCATCGCCATCCAGGCGCAACACCGCGTTCACGACCGCCCGTTCACAATGGGCCGTCCACACCTGGGGGAGAGCATGATCCGCTTCGAGCACGTCACCAAGAGCTACCCCGACGGCACGACGGCCGTGGACGACCTCACCTTCGAGGTCGCCGAGGGCGAACTCGTCACGCTCGTCGGGCCGTCGGGCTGCGGCAAGACCACGACGATGAAGATGGTCAACCGGCTCATCGAGCCCACCAGCGGCCGCATCCTCCTCGACGGCGCGGACATATCGGCCCTCGACCCCGTCCAGCTGCGGCGCCGTATCGGCTATGTCATCCAGCAGGTCGGTCTGTTCCCCCACAAGACGGTCCTGGACAACACCGCCACCGTCCCGCACCTCCTCGGCCGGCCCCGCAAGCAGGCCAGGGCGCGCGCCGCCGAGCTCCTCGACCTGGTCGGCCTGGACCCGTCGACGTACGGGGACCGCTACCCCGACCAGCTCTCCGGCGGCCAGCGCCAGCGCGTCGGGGTGGCCCGCGCGCTCGCCGCCGACCCTCCCGTCCTGCTGATGGACGAGCCGTTCGGCGCGGTGGACCCGGTGGTGCGCGAGCATCTCCAGAACGAGTTCCTGCGGCTGCAGTCCACGCTCCGCAAGACGGTCCTCTTCGTCACCCACGACATCGAGGAGGCGGTCCGGCTCGGCGACCGCATCGCCGTCTACGGGGCGGGCCGCATCGAGCAGTTCGACACCCCCGCGACGGTACTGGGCGCCCCGGCGACGCCGTACGCCGCCGCGTTCGTCGGCGCGGACCGGGGCCTGAAGAGACTCTCCGTCACGCCCGTCGAGCCCGGCGACCTCGAACAGCCCCCGGTCGTCCGCCTCGACGACCCGGCGGCCCGCGCCGCCGAGCGGCTCGCCGCCGACGGCGCCGCCTGGGCCGTCGTCCTGGACTCCGACGGATCGCTGTACGGCTGGGTCCCGGCCTCAGCACTCACGGGCGCCGCTAAGACACCGCGGACGGCAGGGACACCGCAGGCACCGGAAGCCCCGCAGGCCGCGGAAGCGTCACGAGCACCCTGGGCTGCGGAAGCCCCTCAGACACCCATCGGGACCGCCGGCGAAGAGCGCGCCGCGCTCTCCCCCCAGGGCGCCACCGTCCGCGCCCACGCCCGCCCGATGGACGCCCACCTGCCGCTCGGCGCGCCGCTCAAGCAGGCGCTCAGCACGCTGCTGCAGCACGACGCGGGCTGGATCGCGGTCCAGGAGGGCGACCGCTACCTGGGCGTCCTCACCCCCGCCCGGCTGCACACCGCCCTGCGCCGCTCCACTACGGCGGACGCCGCGAGGGTCCCGCGCGCGCAGGTGGCGCTCGATACGGTCCCGGACCCGGGCGGCAGGCCCGCCGGCGTCACGGCCCCGGTAAGCGGCGCCTGACCCCGGAGGCCGCCCCGGCGCGGCGCGGGCCCGGACGGCGGCGCCCCGGCCCGCTCAGGGGCGCGGACCGGCCTCACACCGTCGCGTCGGCCCCGCCGTTTCCGTTGCCGCCGTCCTCCGGCAGCTTGCACACCCGCTCCAGGAAGATCGCTGCGACGACCACCGCCGCCCCGGCGACCACCGACAGACCGGCGTAGATCGTCTGGTCCCGGCGCGGTGCGACATCGAGGCCGGTGGTCAGCAAGAAGACGCCGACACCGCCGTACAGCCCCGCGGCCAGCGACGCCACCAGCGCACTCGCCTGGCCGAAGACCACCGCGCGGGCGGCCACCAGCGGATCGACGCCCCGGGCGTCCGGACGGCGCTCGCGCTGCGCGCGCAGCCGCGCCCTGAAGGAGAACGCGGTGGCGGCGAGCACCGCGGCGATCAGCGCCAGCACGACCGGCGCGGCCACCGGCACGCTGGGGAGGGTGCCGAGGGAGTCCCACAGCCGGGCGCCTCCCCAGGCCAGCACCCCGGCCGCCAGAAACAGCCCGACCAGCACCTTGATGTGTAGCTGCTTCACCGAGCGATCGCCCCTCGCGCCGTCCTGCCCATGCCTGCCGTGCCGACCTTTTCTGCCGTGATGGCCGCCTTGTCCGTCCCGTACGGATGCCTCCCGCGGGGAACCGACCCGCAACCCTAACGACTACTCGGGCAGTCGCAGTTCCAGGTCCGAGCGCGGCGCCACCCCGTCGCGGCCGATCGAGGACAGCAGCGCGGCCACCGCACCGTGCCCCGGAACCTCGGCCTCCGGCTCGATGTCGTACCACGGCGCGAGCACGAACGCCCGCTCATGGGCCCTCGGGTGCGGCAGCGTCAGCCGCGGGTCGTCGGAGAGCACGTCCTGGTACGCGACGATGTCGACGTCGATCGTGCGCGGGCCCCACTGCTCGTCGCGGACCCGCTCGAAGGCCTCCTCGATGGCGTGCCCGCGCTCCAGGAGGGAGGCCGGCGGCAGCGTCGTCTTGATCAGCACCACGGCGTTGAAGTACGTCGGCTGCGAACCGGGGGCCACGCCCCACGGCTCGGTCTCGTAGACCGGGGAGACCGCCTTGACCCGCAGTCCGGGGGTGTCCTCCAGCGCGTCGACGGCACCCTGCAGCGTCTCCAGGCGGTTGCCGAGGTTGCTGCCGAGCGAGATCACGGCGCGTTTGGGGTTGGAGAGCGTCACATCGGCGGCGTCCACCTGCTCCACGACGGAGGCGGGCACCGGCTGTACGGTCGGGTCACCGGGCTGGGGGCGCCGCACCGCGGCTCCATCAGGGGTGGCGGTCGGCTGACGGGCGGAATTCATACTCGGCTCCGAGTGATGGTGATGGTCACGTCATCGAAGGGGACGGTGATGGGCGCGTCCGGCTTGTGCACCACCACCTCCACTTCCTGCACGCCCTCGTGCTTGAGGCACTGGCCGGCGATGCGCTCCGCCAGGGTCTCGATGAGGTCGACGGGCTCGCCCTGGACGACGGCCACCACCTCCTCGGCCACAACGCCGTAGTGCACGGTCTTCGCGAGATCGTCGGAGGCCGCTGCCGGGCGGGTGTCCAGGCCGAGCACCAGGTCGACGATGAAGGTCTGGCCTTCCTCGCGCTCCCGGGGAAACACCCCGTGGTGGCCTCGGGCCTTCAGCCCACGCAGCGCGACACGATCCACGCGAATCACTCCCACTGGTCCACGGCGCCTACGGCGCCACTGTTCGTCGGATTCCGGGCAGCCGCCGGAGCGATCCGGCAACACTGCCCCGCCGTCGAATCTACCTTCGAGGAACGACAGTCCTCGCCTACGGGGGCTATGGACAAGACCCCGTCCTCCTGCTAGAAGCCGCCCCTCGGCAGCGTCCGGCAAACCGGGAGATCGTCCGCGCGGCCTCTTACCCCCCTGCCCACGCCCCACCCCTACCCGTACCGCACTTGGCTCGAACGGGTGCGCCCTCGCCCGGATGGCTGACCCCCACCGCTGACGGCGCACCGCCAACGCCCCGGACGCAAGGGCGGGCGGCATGGCAAGGCTCACACCCCGCCCGCACCCGGACCGCCCCGCAGGGGCGCTACGCCCCTGGCAGCGGGCTCAGAGCGTGTCCTCGTCGCCCTCGCCGGCTCCCCCGGCCTCGTCGGCTCCGTCGTCCTCGTCGTCGTCGCGGTCCGCGAGCACCGGCGAGCCGTGGTGCGACCACACCCGCCAGCCGTCCTCCGTGCGCCGGAAGACGTTGGTCGCCACGACCAGCTGGCCGATCAGCGGCCCCACCGAGCCGTCGTCCTCCGCGGGCCCGCCGCTGAGGATGTTCTCCGTGCAGGTCACCAGCGCGGTGTCGCCGACGACGTCGATCTCCACATCCGTGAGGAAGAACTGGATGTACTCGGTGTTCGCCATGATCAGGGCGTACGAGCGCAGCACCTCGCCGCGCCCGCGCAGCACCGGCCACCCGGGGTGGACCACACTCACCTGGCCGTCCAGCCACAGCTCGGACAGCGCCTCGTGATCGCCGCGCTCGATGGTCTCGTACAGGGTGGTGTTCGCCTGCTCGACCAGCTCGATGTCCGTCTGTGGGCCCAAGCCGCTCACACCGTTCCCGTCGTATCGCTCATCCGACCCGTACCGGCCGTACCGCCGCTGCCGGCCGCTGCCGCGCCCTCCACGGCACGGGCCACCCGTACCGCGTCCGCGCTCGCCCTGACCTCGTGCACCCGCACCGCCCAGGCCCCCTCTCGCGCCACGATCGCCGACACCGCCGCCGTCGCGGCGTCCCGTTCCCTGGCCGGCGGTGGGGCGGCTTGTCCGTCGCCTGCCAGCACCCTGCCCAGGAACCGTTTCCTCGATGCCGCCACCAGCAACGGACGGCCCAGCACCCGCAGCCGCGCGAGCCGGGCGACCAGCGCGAGATCGTGCTCCGCGTTCTTGGCGAAGCCCAGGCCGGGGTCGACGACGATCCGGTCCGGGTCGATCCCGCCGGCCACCGCGCGCTCCACGCTCCGCCCGAGTTCGTCGACGACCTCCGCGACCACGTCCCCGTAGACGGCGCGGTTGTTCATGTCGATGGACTGGCCACGCCAGTGCATCACCACGAACGGCACATGGTGGGCGGCCACCACGGACACCATCGCCGGGTCGGCGGCGCCCCCGCTGACGTCGTTGACCAGGCATGCCCCGGCCTCCACGGCCTGTTCGGCGACCGAGGCGCGCATGGTGTCGACGGAGACCACGACACCGGCCGCGGCGAGCTCCCGGACGACCGGGACGACCCGGCGCAGCTCCTCGGCCTCGTCCACCCGCGCCGCGCCCGGCCGGGTCGACTCGCCGCCCACGTCCACCATGTCGGCGCCCTGCGCCACCAGGTCCAGACCGTGTTTGACGGCGAGTTCGGTGTCGAACCAGTCGCCGCCGTCGGAGAACGAATCGGGCGTCACATTGACGACGCCCATCACCGCGCAGCGGTCCCAGTCCGGCAGTCCGGCCACCCGGCCACGCAAGGTACTCATGGCACCAGCGTAGGCCGTGTGCCGACCGGCCGGATTGCGGCCGTCGGCTGCGGGGACCGCCCCGGCGCCGGCGCCTTTCCCGGGCGGGGCGACGGCCCCTCCGGGCGCCGCGGCCCGGCGGCCGCTCAGGCCGCCCGCTCGACCGCGTCCGCCACCCTGACCGGCTCCGGCACATGCACGCACGGCCGCGGCTCGGCGGTCTTCCGCCGCCGCAGCACGCGCGGCAGGCTCAGCTCCAGATAGCCCTCGGCCTGCAGCGCCGCCAGGCCGATCCGCGGGATGTCACGGCTGTTGCGGAAGACCACGAAGCGGGGCTCCCAACGGGGCCGGAACTTGTCGTTGAACTTGTAGAGCGACTCGATCTGGTACCAGCGGGACAGGAAGATCAGCATGGCCCGCCAGACCCGGATGACCGGCCCCGCGCCGAGCTTCTCGCCGCGCTCCAGGGAGGAGCGGAAGACCGCGAAGTTCAGCGACACCTGCTTGATCTTGAGGTCCGGCGCCGCCTGCAGCGCGGCCACGATCAGCAGCTCGTTCATCCCGGGGTCGGCGCTGCGGTCGCGGCGCATCAGCTCCAGGGAGATCCCGTCGTCGCCCCACGGCACGAAGTGCTGCATGGCCTTCAGGTCCCCGTACGGGCCGGGCTCCTCGCCCTCGCCCGCGGGCAGATGAGCGGTGGCGATCACCGCGTCGCCGTCGGCCACCGCATCGATCCGGCCCAGCGCCATGGAGAAACCGCGCTCGGTGTCGGTGTCCCGCCAGGCGTTCGCGGCCTTCTGGATCTGCGCCAGCTCGGCCGGCTCCAGGTCGCGCACCCGCCGCACCCGGGTCTCGTAGCCGTTGCGCTCGATGCGCTTGACCATCTGCCGTACGTTGCGCATCGCGCGGCCGCTGAGGGTGAAGTCGGCCACGTCCACGATCGCCTCGTCGCCGAGCTCCAGCGCGTCCATACCGGTCTCGCGGGTCCACACCTGGCCGCCGGTCTCGCTGCAGCCGGTGACCGCCGGGGTCCAGGAGTGCGCCTTGGCCTCTTCCATGAAGCGCTCGATGGCGCCCGGCCAGGCCTCGACGTCGCCTATCGGGTCGCCGCTGGCGAGCATCACCCCGGAGATCACGCGATAGCAGACCGCGGCCTTGCCGGTCGGCGAGAAGACCGCGCCCTTGTCGCGGCGCAGCGCGAAGTAGCCGAGCGAGTCGCGGGCGCCGTGCCGGGCGAGCAGTTCGCGCAGCTGCCGCTCGTCGTCGTCGGTCAGCCGGGCCGCCGGGTGCTCGGGGCGGAAGGCGAGGTAGGCGGTGGTGGCCACCGTCAGCAGGCCGAGCGCGCCGAGGGAGTAGCCGACGGTGTAGTCCACCTGGTGGGTGTAGCCGATCGGGCCCTCGAAGCCGAACAGGCCCCACAGGACGTGCCGGACGCGGTCCCATACGGAGGGCGAGCCGACGATCTTGTGGGGGTGGGAGCTGACGACGACCATGCCGATGGCGAAGCTGGCGCCGCCGAGGACGACGAGGTTGGCCACCGCCTTCCAGCGGCTGCGCGGGTCGGGCAGCGCCGCGAACTCCTTGCGGTGCCATACCAGGAACGCCAGGAGGCCCAGCGAGAGCACCGCACCGAAAACGGAGTGACGGTAGACCAGCTGGGCGGCGGTCCCCACCGGGAGCAGCGCCACGGCCGCGCCCCAGGCCCGCCGCTTGCGCCGCTTGAGCCCATGGGCCAAAAGGAGCAGCAGGATGCCGACGACGATGGACGCGGCGGCGGCCAGGGGGCTCACTGCGCCGGGCAGCACCTCGGCGAGGGCGTGCACCCGGCTGTGCCGGAACCGCGGGAACACCCCCGCGGCCAGGTTCAACAGGCCGACGATCACGCCGGCCGTGCCGACGCACCTCGGCACCGCTTCGGGCCGCGGGCCGCGGAGCCAGCGTGGCGTTCGCCACGCAACCTTCTCCGACTTTTCGCCATCTAGCCTGTCAGACATCACTTTCCCGTCGCCCCGGTCGAGAGAACGTGCGAGCCTTGTCGCAGCATCTGGACTTTTTGCGCCCTGTATGACGGCGTTTCAGGGCTCGGGGTTCCACTAGCGGTACGGATGGCCCGGCCGCCCGGAAGAAAGCACCACATGGGTCTCACCAGTAAGAAAGTGCTGCTTCTTGCCGTCCTCGTTGCGGTGGCACTGTTCGTCCTCACCGTTTGGCTCTGGCCCCGCCTCTCCAAGGGGAACTGGCGTGCCGTTCTCGGCCGGGTCGGACTCCTGGTGGCGACCCAGCTTTCCCTCTTCGCGGTGATCGGCCTCTACGCCAACAATTCCTTCGGCTTCTACGCCTCCTGGGCCGACCTCTTCGGCCAGGAGCAGGAACCGGGCGTGGTCACCAACTACCAGACCGGGCCGAACGGCACGAAGCTGCAGATGCTGGGCACCGAGCGGGTCAGCGTCCAGAACGGGTCGCGCCCGGCGGTCGGCGGCCGGATCGACAAGGTGGTGATCCGCGGCGAAAACTCCCAGATCGCCAGCCCCGCGTTCGTCTATCTGCCCCCGCAGTACTTCCAGAAGAAATACGCGAAGCGGCAATTCCCGGCGGCCCTGGTGCTCACCGGTTACCCCGGCACCGCCGAGGCCCTCTACAAAAAGCTGCATTTCCCGCAGACCCAGCACGAACTGCTCAAGAAGCACAAGATGCAGCCGACCGTCCTGGTGATGATGCGTCCGACCGTGGCACCGCCGCGCGACACCGAGTGCGTGGACATACCGAACGGCCCGCAGACCGAGACCTTCTTCACCAAGGACCTGCGCGCGGATATCGCCGGTCACTACCGAATAGGGCGCGAGGCCAGGAGCTGGGGTGTCATCGGCGACTCCACCGGCGGCTACTGCGCGCTGAAGATGGCCATGCGCCACCCCGACGCGTACTCCTCCGCCGTCGCCCTCTCCGGCGCCTACAAGGCCCCCCTCGACGCCACGACCGGTGACCTCTTCGGCGGCAACCCGCAGCTGCAGCGCGAGAACAACCTGCTGTGGCGTCAGCGGCACCTGCCCGCCCCCGACGTGAACCTGCTGGTCACCAGCAGCAAGCAGGGCGAGGGCAATTACCACCAGACGCTGCGCTTCATCCAGCAGACGAAGTCCCCGAGCCGGATCTCGTCGATCATCCTCGACAGCGGCGGCCACAACTTCAACACCTGGCGCCGCGAGATCCCGGCCGCCCTGGAATGGCTGGGCAACCACCTGAAAGCCTGACGGGCGGGTGCCCGTCCCGTAACGGCCAGGCCCGCGGCCGGGTCCCTCGGCAGCGTCCGGGGGCCCGGCCGTCGGCGTGCCGGGCCGCGCGCCTCAGCGGGCGAGTATCAGGCTCATCGCCTCGGCGCGCGTGGCCGCGTCACGCAGCTGGCCGCGCACGGCCGACGTCGTCGTCTTGGCTCCCGGCTTGCGCACCCCACGCATCGTCATGCACATGTGCTCGCACTCGATGACGACGATCACGCCGCGCGGCTCCAGGATCTCCATCAGCGAGTCCGCGATCTGCGTGGTCAGGCGCTCCTGGACCTGCGGACGCCGGGCGTACACATCGACCAGCCGGGCCAGCTTGGACAGGCCGGTGATCTTGCCGTCGGCGGACGGGATGTAGCCGACGTGCGCCACCCCGACGAAGGGGACGAGGTGGTGCTCGCAGCTGGAGACCAGCTCGATGTCCTTGACCAGCACCATTTCGTCATGGCCGAGGTCGAAGGTCGTGGTGAGCACGTCCTCCGGCTTCTGCCACAGCCCGGCGAAGATCTCCTTGTACGCCCGCGCCACCCGGGCCGGCGTCTCCAGCAGTCCTTCGCGGTCCGGATCCTCTCCCACCGCGATGAGCAGCTCGCGGACGGCGTTCTCCGCGCGCTTCTCGTCGAATGTGCCGATCTTGCCGTCGACGGCCAGCGTCACAGGGTCGGTCATGTGGTGCCTCGTTCCTTCTGCGCCCGCTCGAAATCGCGGTGGAATCGCGAAAATGCCGCGCCCCCCAGGCTAAACCTGGGGGGCGCGGCATTTATTCCGGGGCCCGAAGGCCTCGGGATCAGCTCTCGGGGCGCTGCTCCTCGGGGGCTTCCGCCTTTTCCGTGGAGACGATGGCCGTCGTGGTCACCGAGCCGTTGGCCGGGGCCAGCTCACGCGGCGAGAGCACCGGCGGGCGGCTGGAGGGCGTACGGCGCGAGGAGCCGGTCCACGCCGGGCGGGCCGGGCGCTTGACCACGTGCTTGAAGAGTTCGGCGATCTCCTCCTTGTTGAGGGTCTCCTTCTCCAGAAGCGTCAGCACCAGGTTGTCCAGCACATCGCGGTTCTCGACCAGGATCTCCCACGCCTCGTTGTGCGCGGTCTCGATGAGCCTCTTGACTTCCTCATCGACCAGCGCGGCGACCTCTTCCGAGTAGTCGCGCTGGTGACCCATCTCACGGCCCAGGAAGGGCTCGGAGTTGTCGGTGCCGAACTTGATCGCGCCGAGCCGCTCGGTCATGCCGTACTGCGTGACCATCGCGCGGGCCGTGGCGGTGGCCTTCTCGATGTCGTTCGCCGCGCCCGTGGTCGGGTCGTGGAAGACCAGCTCCTCGGCCGCGCGGCCGCCCAGCATGTACGCCAGCTGGTCGAGCATCTCGTTGCGGGTCGTGGAGTACTTGTCCTCGTCGGGCAGGACCATGGTGTAGCCCAGGGCCCGGCCGCGGGACAGGATCGTGATCTTGTGGACCGGGTCGGAGTTCGGGGAGGCCGCCGCGACCAGGGCGTGTCCGCCCTCGTGGTACGCGGTGATCTTCTTCTCCTTCTCGGACATGATCCGGGTCCGCTTCTGCGGACCGGCCACAACGCGGTCGATCGCCTCGTCCAGGAAGTGGTTGTTGATCAGCTTCTCGTCGCTCCGGGCCGTCAGCAGCGCGGCCTCGTTGAGGACGTTCGACAGATCGGCACCGGTGAAGCCGGGGGTGCGCTTGGCGACGGCCGAGAGGTCGACGTCCGGGGCGACCGGCTTGCCCTTCTGATGGACCTTGAGGATCTCCAGACGGCCCTGCAGGTCCGGACGGTCGACGGCGATCTGCCGGTCGAACCGGCCGGGGCGCAGCAGCGCCGGGTCGAGGATGTCCGGACGGTTCGTGGCGGCGATCAGGATCACGCCGCCCTTGACGTCGAAGCCGTCCATCTCGACCAGGAGCTGGTTGAGGGTCTGCTCGCGCTCGTCGTGGCCACCGCCCAGGCCCGCACCGCGGTGCCGGCCGACGGCGTCGATCTCGTCGACGAAGACGATCGCCGGGGCGTTCGCCTTGGCCTGCTCGAAGAGGTCACGGACTCGGGAGGCACCGACACCGACGAACATCTCGACGAAGTCGGAGCCGGAGATCGAGTAGAACGGGACGCCCGCCTCGCCGGCGACGGCGCGCGCGAGCAGGGTCTTGCCCGTTCCGGGCGGGCCGTACAGCAGCACGCCCTTGGGGATCTTGGCACCGACGGCCTGGAACTTCGCCGGTTCCTGGAGGAACTCCTTGATCTCGTGGAGCTCCTCGACCGCCTCGTCCGACCCCGCGACGTCCGAGAACGTCGTCTTGGGGGTGTCCTTGGTGATCAGCTTGGCCTTCGACTTGCCGAAGTTCATCACCCGGGAGCCGCCGCCCTGCGCCTGGTTCATCAGGAACAGGAAGATCACCACGATGGCCACGAACGGGACCAGCGAGATCAGCATGGAGACGAACGGGTTCTGCTTCGACGGCGAGACGGTGTAGCCGTCCTTGATGTCGCCCGTCTGGTATTTGGCCTGCAGGTTCTTGGCCAGATCGACGCCCTGGTCGCCGATGTAGCTCGCCTGGATCTTGTTGGAGCCCTCAATCTTGTTGGAGCCCGACAACTCGATCTTGATCTTGTTCTCGTCACCGGTCGTCAGCTCGGCGGACTTCACCTTGTTGTCAGCGATCGCCTTGACGACCTGACCGGTGTCCACCGTCTTGTAGCCGCCGGACGAGCCGACGACCTGCATCAACACGACCACGGCGAGGACGGCCAGCACGATCCACATGACCGGCCCACGGAAGTATCGCTTCACGTCCATCCATACGGAGCCGTTTGAGGCCCCGTCCCTCCTGCCACAGTGAGGCACAACGCCCTGGGGAGGGCTGGTCGTGCGTACGGTGTATTACTGGCCCGAAAAAGAACTGCCTTCGGACGGTACCCCAGCATTGTCACCCGGCGCCTGCGCCGACGGTGAACACGAAGCCGAGGATTCCGTTCTCCCTGCTCCAACGGCGGGCGGCCCCGAAGGGTTCCCGCCGTCCCACGGCAGCCGTTCCGGGCCGCGTCCGGCCACGTCGGCCGGACGGGCACGGGGAGCGCCCTCAGCCGCCGTAGACGTGCGGCGCGAGAGTACCGACGAACGGCAGGTTGCGGTACTTCTCCGCGAAATCGAGGCCGTAACCGACCACGAATTCGTTGGGAATGTCGAAGCCGATCCACTTCACCTCGATGGCGACCTTCGCCGCGTCCGGCTTGCGCAGGAGCGTGCAGACCTCCAGCGAGGCCGGCTCGCGCGAGCCGAGGTTCGACAGCAGCCACGACAGCGTCAGACCGGAGTCGATGATGTCCTCGACGATCAGGACGTGCTTGCCCTTGATGTCGGTGTCGAGGTCCTTGAGGATGCGGACCACGCCGGAGGACTGGGTGCCCGCGCCGTACGACGACACGGCCATCCAGTCCATCGTGACGGGGGTGGACAGCGCGCGCGCCAGGTCCGCCATGACCATCACGGCGCCCTTGAGGACGCCGACGATGAGCAGGTCCTTGCCCGCGTACTCCGCGTCGATCTTCGCCGCCAGCTCAGCCAGCTTGGCGTCGATCTCTTCCTTGCTGATGAGTACCGACTGAAGGTCGGAACCCATGTCCTTGTCGTCCACCCGTGCCACTCTCGCTCTGTTCGGTGTTCGCGTCAGTCGTGAGACTTCGGATGCGGGGCAGCGTCTGCGGCTCAGCCCTGCCGAATCACCAGTCTGCCACCCTGCCGTCGCACACCCACTCGCCCGGGGAGGTTGATGGCCCCCTGGCCCCGCCAGGCCGTGATCAGCCGGTCGACTTCCTCGATGTGGCGGGCGAAGAGCGAACCGGCCGGTGACCCGGCGCCGATGACGGCCCGGCGCAGCACCCGGCGGCGTACGGCGGGGGGCAGGGCGAACAGGGCGGCGATGTCGAGGGTGCCGGTGTCGTCGAGGACCGTGCCCTCCGCGTCGGCGGCCCAGGCGTCCAGGGCGTCGGCGTCGTCGCGGGAGAGCTGGGCGGTACGGGCCAGGGCCTCGACGACGCCCTTGCCGAGCGCTTTCTCCAGTGCGGGCAGGCCTTCGTGGCGGAGCCGTGAGCGGGTGTAGGCGGGGTCGGCGTTGTGCGGGTCGTCCCAGACGGGCAGCGCCTGGATCAGGCAGGCCTTGCGGGCGGTCTGGCGGTCCACGTCGAGGAAGGGCCGGCGGTAGCGGCCGCCCGTGCCGCTGGTCGCGGCCATCCCGGAGAGCGAACGGGTCCCGGAGCCGCGGGCGAGACCGAGCAGCACCGTTTCCGCCTGATCGTCGCGGGTGTGGCCGAGGAGGACGGCGGCGGCGCCGTGGCGCTCGGCGGTGGCGTCCAGAGCGGCGTAGCGGGCGTCACGGGCGGCGGCTTCCGGCCCGCCCTCGCGGCCCACTCGGACGGCGACGACCTCGACGGGGTCCAGCCGCAGGGCCCGCAGCCGCAGGGCGACCTCGGCGGCGCGGAGGTCCGAGCCCTCCTGGAGGCCGTGGTCGATGGTGACGCCCCCGGCGCGGACGCCGAGCTTGGGGGCCTCGAAGGCGAGAGCGGAGGCGAGCGCCATCGAATCGGCGCCGCCGGAGCAGGCGACGAGCACGAGCGGGGGCTCGTGCCGGTCCTGCGCGCAGTGATGGGTGAGGACGTCGTGGAGTACGCGGCGGACCGCCAGGCGTATCGCGGCGACCGCTGGATGGGGACCCATGTCCGTTTCCAATCGTTCAGCTGGGGAGCCTCGAGCCGGTGAGGGCAATCTTCGTCACACAGAGTGCCTAGATGGTGACAGAGGCGAGCGGTTCCCCGAGCATTGCACGCCTATCCATCCGTAACGGTCCCTCAGACGGGTGATTGAAGGGGCGCGCTACTGCCACCCGGCGTGCCCAGCTCACGCCGTTCGCTTACGGTGCCCCGTCCGCTTTGCGGTGCACCCGCGCGATCCAGTCCGCCGGTTTGGCGATCTCCTGTTTGGTCGGGAGGGTGTTCGGCGAGGTCCACACGCGGTTGAAGCCGTCCATGCCGACCTCCTCGACGACCGCGCTGACGAACCGCTCGCCGTCGCGGTACTGCCGCAGCTTGGCGTCCAGGCCGAGCAGCTTGCGCAGCGCCTGGTCCAGCCGCCCGGCCCCACTGGCCCGGCGCTTCTGGAACTTCTCGCGGATCTCGGCGACGGACGGCACGACGTCGGGTCCCACGCCGTCCATCACGTAGTCGGCGTGGCCCTCCAGCAGGGACATCACCGCGGTCAGCCGGCCGAGGATCTCGCGCTGGGCGGGCGTCTGGACGAGGTCGACGAGGGAGCGGCCGCCGTCCTCGTCGCCCTCCTCGCCCTCGGGCTTGGCGCCGGCCAGCGACTGGGCGGCCTCGCGCAGCCGCTCCAGGAGGGCGCCCGGGTCGATGTCCGTCTCACCGAGGAACGCCTGGATCTCGCCCTCGATGTGGTCCCGCAGCCACGGGACGGCGGTGAACTGGGTGCGGTGGGTCTCCTCATGGAGGCACACCCACAGCCGGAAGTCGTGCGGTTCCACCTCGAGCTCGCGCTCGACGTGCACGATGTTCGGCGCGACGAGCAGCAGCCGCCCGCCCTGTGCCGCGGCCGGCAGGTCCCGGGAGGCCGGTGCGAAGGTCTCGTACTGGCCCAGGACCCGCGAGGCCAGGAACGACAGCAGCATGCCCAGCTCCACGCCGGTGACCTTGCCGCCCACCGCGCCGAGGACCGCGCCGCCGGGGACCGTCGAGCGGCGGTCCTCCATCTTGGCCAGCAGCGGCTTGAGCACGGCCCGGAAGCCGGCGACGTTCGCCTTGATCCAGCCGGGCCGGTCCACGACGAGGACCGGCGTGTCGTGCGGCTCGTCGCCCGTCGCGTCGGACTGTGCCATCCGCGTGAAGGCACGGACGTGTGCCTCGGAGGACTTGGCGTGCTTGCGCAGCTCGGCGACGATCGCGCGCGCCTCGTCCCGGCTCACCTCTGGGCCCGGCCGAACGAACCGGGTCGCGGTCGCGACCGCGAGATTCCAGTCGACCATCTCGGTTCCACCGATGCTCGTCATGAGTTCACCGTACGTGGGCGGTCCGCCAGGGGGTAGCCGACCACGAATTTGGCTTTGCCTGCGTTTTTCGGGTTTCTCGCCGTTGTTGTTGCTCGCCGTTGCGCCTGGCGGCGGGCGGGGTCCGCTGCGCTTGGCTCTGGCCCACGTTGTCGGCTTTCTCGCCGTTGTTGTTGCTCGCCGTTGCGCCTGGCGGCGGGCGGGGTCCGCTGCGCTTGGCTCTGGCCCACGTTGTCGGCTTTCTCGCCGTTGTTGTTGCTCGCCGTTGCGCCTGGCGGCGGGCGGGGTCCGCTGCGCGGGGCCGTGGGTGCGGTGACGGGCCTGCGGGGCAGGGGTGTGGGACTGCTTCGCTTTACGTCCCACACCCCTGCCCCTCCGGCCCGTCACCTCCCGTGGGGGAGTTGGGGGGAGGCCGGTGGGGGCTCAGCGGCAGCCGCAGTTGGCCACTGCTGAGGCGAGTTTGTCGAGGGCGTTCTGGGCGCCCTGGGGGTCGGTGGTGCCGGTGGTCATGAAGGAGAAGACGAGGAGGCGGCCGTCGGCGTCGACGACCGTGCCGGCCAGGGTGTTCACGCCGGTGAGGGTGCCGGTCTTGGCGCGTACGGCGCCGGCTCCGGCGCTCTGGCCCCGGTAGCGGTTGCTGAGGGTGCCGGTGAAGGCGGCGACCGGGAGGCCGGTGACGACGGGGCGCAGGGCGGGCAGGTCGGGCGACGAGGCCTGCAGCAGGAGGTGGGAGAGCAGCGCGGCGGTGACCTTGTCGTCGCGGTCCAGGCCGCTGCCGTCCTCGAACACGGCGCCGGTCAGGGGCAGGTGCTGCCGTGCGAGGGCGGCGTGTACGGCCTTTCCGGCGCCGGCGAAGCTGGCCGGCTGCCGGGCCGCGAGGGCGGTCTGGCGGGCCAGGGCCTCGGCGATGTCGTTGTCGCTGTAGGTCAGCATCCGCTCGACGAGCGCGGAGAGCGGCAGGGAGCGGACGGTGGCGATCCGTTCGGGCTTCTTGGGGGCCTTGGCGCCGGCGGGCCCGCCGTCGACGGTGATGCCGCGCTCGTGGAGCAGCCCGGCGAAGGTGCGGGCCGCGGCGCGGGCCGGGTCGGTGTCGCGGGGGGCGGTGCCGTGATCGGAGTCGTCGAGGCGCGCCTCGTCGGTCATCAGGGCGGCGACGGGGGCGATGTTCTCGTTCGGGCCGATGGGGTGCTCGGCGGGGCCCGCGTACGCGCTGGTGTCGTAGCCCAGGCCGACCTTGGTGAGGTGGCGCTTCTTGAGGGCGCGGGCGGTGGCGTCGGCGAGGGTGCGCAGGTTCGCGGGCTGTTCCTCGGCGCCGGGCTGTGGGGCGCGGGCGGTGAGGGTGGGGTCGCCGCCGCCGACCAGGACGATGCGGTTCTTGCCGCCCATGACGACGGTGGTGTCGATGCGGTGGTCGGGGCCGAGCGCGGAGAGCGCGGCGACGGCGGTGGCGAGCTTGACGGTGGAGGCGGGGGTGGCGGCCTTGCCCTGGCTCTCGCCGAAGACCTCGCGGCCCGCGGCGACATCCAGGACGGAGGCGGTGCGCAGCGGGCCGAGCGCGGGGTCCTTCAGGAGCGGGGCGAGGGCGTCGGCCAGCCCGGCGTCGGTGGGCACCGGGGCCGCGCCCCGGCCCGCGGAACCGGGCGCGGCAGCGCCGAGCGCGGGCAGTACGGGCGGGGCGCTGGGGGCCGGGCCGGGGTCGGTGGCGTGATGCTCACCACTGGCACCGTCCATCGAGCCCGCCTCCGTGCGCTCGGCCGTACGCTGACCCGAGTCCCACGGCCCGGCCGCCGCCACAGCGGCGAGCGCGACCGCCAGGCCGGTGGCTGCGGAGACCGCCGTCAGCCGCCAGGTCTGCTGGGTATGGCGCGGTGCGGCCTGCCAGGCCTGCCGCGCGGCATCGACCGCACTGCGCGCCCCCTCGAGCGCCGTCTGCGCCGACCGGACCGCCGCGCGCGTCGCCGCCCGCGCGGACCGTTCCGCCGACTGCCATCTGACCTGCCACTTTCCGGTCTCCGGCACTTCGGACCAGCCCCTTTCGCCACCACACACCTGCGTGGGGGACACTTAATCACCAGACGTATGTGTTGATCATGGAGGAGCCACCCGTGGAGTTCGACGTCACCATCGAGATCCCGAAGGGTTCGCGGAACAAGTACGAGGTGGACCACGAGACCGGTCGGATCCGCCTGGACCGTCGACTCTTCACCTCGACCAGCTACCCGGCCGACTACGGCTTTGTCGAGAACACCCTGGGCGAGGACGGCGACCCGCTGGACGCCCTGGTCATCCTGGATGAGCCGACCTTCCCCGGCTGCCTCATCAAGTGCCGCGCCATCGGCATGTTCCGGATGACGGACGAGGCCGGCGGCGACGACAAGCTGCTGTGCGTGCCGGCGTCCGACCCGCGTGTGGAGCACCTGCGGGACATCCACCACGTGTCGGAGTTCGACCGCCTGGAGATCCAGCACTTCTTCGAGGTCTACAAGGACCTGGAGCCCGGCAAGTCCGTCGAGGGCGCCAACTGGGTCGGCCGCACCGAGGCCGAGGCCGAGATCGAGGCCTCGTACAAGCGCCTCGAGGCGCAGGGCGGCAAGCACTGACGAAGCCGTGACGTCCCGGTGTGCGGCGGGGTCTTCCTGACCGTCGCGCACCGGGATCCGCGCGCTGATTTTCGTACGCGAACGGGCGGCACCCGGTTGGGTTGCCGCCCGTTCGCGTGTCGGGGGCCGGTCGCGGGACGCCGGCCGGCGCCGGGCAGGTCCGGGCCCGGCGGCGTTCCCGGGCCCGGCGGACCGCCTAGAAGCCGCGGGTGCGCTTGGCGGCGCGGCGGCCGGTGCCGGGCTCCTCGACACCGGGTGCGCGCAGGAAGAGCCGGGCGACCTCGGCGCCGAGGTTGACCCCCACTGCGATGGCCAGCGCCAGCGAAGCGGCCTGGACCAGGGACGTCAGGCCCTGCGGCAGGTGCCCCTGGGCGAAGTTGAGCAGGCCGAAGTACGTGGCGCTACCGGGCAGCAGCGGGCCGATGGCCGCGGTGACGTACGGCAGCGCGGACGCATAGCGGTAGCGGGAGAGCAACTGGCCGAAGAGGCCGACCAGTCCGGCCGCGATGGCGGTGGCGGGCACGGCGTTTATCCCGGCGACGTAGGTGAGCGCGCCGTACACCACCCAGGCGACGCCGCCGTTCAGGGTCGCAAACGCCACGGTGTGACGTTCCTGCTGGAGCAGCACGCAGAACGCCAGTGCCAGCAGCATCGCCGCGACCGTCTGCACCAGCGGCTCGTTGTAGTCCCCCAGCGACTCCTCGGGGTTGAGCCGCCGCAGGCCCGGGTTCAGCTGAAGGCCGATGTAGAGCACGCTGAGCACGCCGACGACGATGCCGACGATGAGGTAGCCGACCTCCAGCAGACGGGCGGCGGCGGTGATGTAGTAGCCGGTCAGCCCGTCGTGGACGCCGGCGACCAGGGCCCGCCCCGGGATCAGCGCGAACAGTCCACCGGTGATCACCGCGGACGCCTGCACATTGAGGTGGGCGAGACCGAAGGCGACACCCACCGCCGCGGGCGGCATCGCCGCGACCACGAACTGGTAGAACTCCGGCAGCCCGCGCCCGGACGCGAGCCAGGCCAGCCGGTCGCCGAGCATCGAGCCCACCGCGGCCGCGACGAACACCAGCATGGTGCCGCCGACCAGCATGGAGGCCGCACCGGACAGCAGCCCGGAGGCCACCGTCAGCGCCCAGCTCGGGTACGGGTGGCGGTTACGGCGGATCTCGGCGAGGCCGCGGTAGGCCTCTTCGAGGGTGATGTCCTCGGAGGCGATGTCGTCGACGAGCCGGAAGACCGCGGACAGCCGGTTGTAGTCGACGCCGCGGCGCCGGACCGTACGGCTGGCGGTGACCGGGTCGTCGACCAGCGACGGCTGGTAGGAGATCGACAGCAGGGTGAAGGTGACGGTCGGCTCGACGCGCTCCAGCCCGTAGGCGTGCGCCACACCGAACATCGCGGCCTCGACGTCCTCGGCGCCCTCGCCGCCGGCGAGCAGGATCTCCCCGATACGCAGCGTCAGGTCGAGCACGCGGGGCACGGCCGGGCCGGTCTCGTCGTCGGGCCGCTCGGCGCGTTCGGGGACCGGCCGCTCCCCCACCGGCATCCGGAGCATGGTGCGCATCCGGTCCTGCCAGGGCGCCTCCTTGGTGAGGCGGACGGCGGGGATGCCGTGCGGCGGGGTGAAGGCGTAGCTCAGCGCGGTGGAGCCGGCGGGCATCGGGGTCTGGCCGGTGGTGCCGCTGGGCGGCGTGAAGGCCGAGCCCTCCTGCTCGGCCGGGGTCTCCGGGCGCATCCCCGAGGGCAGCGCGAACTCGGAGGTGGGGTGCTCGTCCTCGGGCAGCGGCGGGTAGGGCACGCCCAGCGGCGGGGTGAAGGCACTGTGGGCCTCGTCCGGCTGGGGCTTGCGCTCCTCGGAACCGCTCTGGTCCGAGGATCCGCTGCTGCCGATGCCGCTCGTGCCGCGCTGGCCGCGGTGTGGGTCCGACGCCACGGGTCTTCGCTCTCCTTGTAAGCCTCCTGACGGATGACAAGGACACGATGCCTGATGGGGGCGGGAGGCGCGTGCTCGGGGGCGTCGTTTTCGGCCCGACGCTTCCCGTGGCGGATGAGGAAAGAGGTGGTGGGGGGCAGTTGGCCGGGTGGCGCTCGGTAGGTGTCAGCGCTTGGCGTGGCGGCCGCGGCGGGTGTCGGGGGCGGGGCTGTGCGGGCGGTCCGCGGGCGGGGCGGGCTGCTCGTTCCTGGCCTTGCCGCGGGCGCGGAGGTACTCGATGGCGATCGGTACGACGGAGACCAGCACGATCGCGACCAGGATCAGCTCGATGTGCTGGTGGACGAACGGGATGTTCCCCAGGGAGGCGCCGAGCAGCGTGACGCCGGCGCCCCACAGGGCGCCGCCGATGAGGTTGAAGGTGATGAAGGAGCGGTAGTTCATCCGGCTCACACCGGCGATGATCGGCGTGAACGTGCGCACGATCGGCACGAAGCGGGCCAGGATCAGCGACTTGGGGCCGTGCTTCTCGAAGAAGGCGTGCGCCTTCTCGACGTTCTCCTGCTTGAAGAGGCGCGAGTCGGGGCGCTTGAACAGCGAGGGGCCGACCTTGCGGCCGAAGAGATAGCCCGCCTGGTCACCGAGGACGGCGGCCAGCACGACCAGGGTGCACACCAGCCACAGCGGCCGGTCCAGCCTGTTCGTCGTCACCAGCAGGCCGGTGGTGAACAGCAGCGAGTCGCCCGGCAGGAAGAAGCCGATCAGCAGGCCTGACTCCGCGAAGACGATGACCAGAACACCGACCAGGCCGAAGGTCGCGATCAAGTAGTCCGGGTCCAGCCACTGGGGGCCGAGCGCGAGAGTATTCACGGGGTGAAGGCTCCTGGGTCGAGGGCGCCGGATCGTGCGGTGCGACGAGCGAAGCGACGAGGGTGCAGGCGCGTGTGCGGCCCAAAACTATCAACGCCGGGTGGCGCCCCTTGGTTCCAGGCGGGCCCCGGGGCCCCACCCGAGCGCCCCCGACCGCTGGCCGCACCCGGGGGGCCGGGTGATGCTGGCCGGAAGGAGGTGCACGCCATGGGCATCGATGAGTACGGCGGCGGACAGCGCGCGCAGTCCGACGTGCTGGTGGTGACGACCAACGACGTCCCGGGGTTTCACGTGGAACGAGTGATCGGCGAGGTCTTCGGCCTGACGGTGCGCTCCCGGCACCTCGGCAGCCAGATCGGCGCGGGCCTGAAATCGATGATCGGCGGCGAGCTGCGGGGCCTGACCAAGACCCTGGTCGAGACCCGTAACCAGGCGATGGAACGGCTGGTGGAGCAGGCCCGCTCGCGCGGTGCGAATGCGGTGCTGATGTTCCGCTTCGATGTCACGGAGGCCGCGGACGTGGGCACCGAGGTGTGCGCCTACGGGACGGCCGTGGTGCTCTCCCCGCGGGGCTGAGCCCCGGGCGGGCCGTGCCGGGCATGGCGCGGCCCGGAGGCGAGCATGCCGTACGGGCCGGGGCGCGCTCCCCCGGCCCGTACGGATCACAGATGGCGGACGGCGTTGGCCAGTATCGCGTCGCGCAGGTAGCCGGCGAGGCCGGGCCTGATGGCCTCGTAGGTGGCGGTGAACCGCTCGTCCGTGACATACATCTCGCCGAGTCCGCTGTGCCCCTCGTGCGTGCAGTCGTAGTAGGCCTCGCTGATGAACCGCCGGTGCTCCTCCGCGACCTCCATCGCCGCCTCGGAGTCCGCCGGCACGCCCCGCGCGAGCAGGTCCGCCATCCTGCGGTGCAGGGCGTCGAACCGCGCGGTCAGCCGCTGCCAGTCGTCCTTGGTGTACGCGGCCGTCCTGCGCCGCGACTCCTCGTAGGCGTCCGTGCCGCCCCAGCGCTCCTCGGCCTCCGCGGCGTGCGCGTCGGGGTCGAAGTCCCCGAAGACCTCGAACTTCTCCTCGGGTGTGAGCCGTACCTTCATCCTGCGTGCCTCCATCGCGTGTTCGACGGCGGCGGCCATCTCCTGGAGTCTGCCGATCCGTCCGGTCAGCAGGTCGTGCTGGCGCCGCAGATGCTCCTGCGGGTCGGTGTGCGGGTCGTCCAGGAGGGCCGCGACCTCGTCGAGCGGGAAGCCGAGCTCCCGGTAGAACAGGATCTGCTGCAGCCGGTCCAGGTCGTCCTCGCCGTAGCGCCGGTGGCCTGCGTGGCTGCGTTCGCCGGGCGGCAGCAGCCCGATCTCGTCGTAGTGGTGCAAGGTGCGCACCGTGACCCCGGCGAAGGCGGCGACCTGCCCTACCGAATAGCTCACTTCCGCTCCCTTCTCGGTACGCACTCCACGATGTGACCTCACCTCGCGTGAGGTGCAAGTCCGCATCGTGAAAAGCCGGTGAGGCGGCGAACAGGAGGGTGAGATCCTGCCGCACATGCTGGGGATAACGGATCTGTCCACGTATCTGGTGGGGCTCGCACTGATCATTCTGCTGCCGGGCCCGAATTCGCTGTACGTCGTCTCGGTGGCGGCCCGGCGCGGCCCGCGGGTGGCCTACCGGGCGGCGGCCGGGGTGCTGTGCGGCGACACGGTGCTGATGACGCTGTCGGCCGGCGGGGTGGCCTCGCTGCTGCAGACCAGCCCGGTGCTGTTCACCGTCGTGAAGTTCGCCGGTGCGGGCTATCTGACGTGGCTGGCGGTGGGAATGCTGCGCGGCGCCTGGGCCCTGTGGCGCGGCCGGGAGGCGCGGCGGGCCGAGCGGCGGGGCGCGGCCCCCGGGGCGCCCAAGGAGACCGTCGAGCGGCCGTACCGCAGAGCGCTGGTGGTCAGCCTGCTCAACCCGAAGGCGATCCTGTTCTTCATCTCCTTCTTCGTGCAGTTCGTCGATCCGTCCTATGCCCATCCGGTGCTGTCGTTCCTGACGCTGGGCGCCTGGGCGCAGCTGTTCAGCCTCACGTACCTGTCGGTCCTGATCTTCAGCGGGACGTTTCTGGCGGCCACCTTCCGCCGCCGCAAGCGGCTGACGGCCGGGCTGTCCGCGGGCGCGGGCGCCGCGTTCCTCGGCTTCGCCGCGAAGCTGTCGCTGGCGAGCGCGAGCTGAGCCGGGCCGCGCGGGCGGGCGGTCAGGGCGGGCCGGGCGGCCGGGCCGGCCGACGGCGCGGCGGCGCGGCACACAGGCGGATACGGGCGGGTGGCGGTCCCTCGGGGCGGCCGCCCGCCCGTTGCGCTTCCACTGGGTGAATCCTGGAGGCCACCTACCCCTTATGCCCTTATTGTCGGGTTCCAGGAGGTTCGCCGATGCCCGTGCACGATGTGAAGGTCGCCGTCATCTACTACTCGTCGACGGGCACCATCGCCGAGCTCGCCCGGCGGATCGCGGACGCCGCCGAGCACGCCGGGGCCGAGGTGCGCCTGCGCCGGACCGCGGAACTCGCCCCGCAGACCGCGATCGACGCCCATCCGGCCTGGGCCGCGAACGCCGCGGCCACCGCCGACATCATGGAGGCCACCCACGAGGACATGCTCTGGGCGGACGCGGTGATCTTCGGAACCCCCACCCGCTTCGGGAACGTGTCCTCGCAGCTCAAGCAGTACCTCGACACCCTGGGCGGCCTCTGGCAGCAGGGCAGACTGGCCGACAAGATCTACAGCGGCTTCACCGCGAGCGCCACCCGGCACGGCGGCCAGGAGTCCACCCTGCTCGCGCTCTACCAGACCGTCCACCATTTCGGCGGCATCCTCGTGACACCGGGCTACACCGACCCGGCGAAGTTCACCGACGGCAATCCCTACGGCACTTCCCACGTCGGCGGCCCGGACACCCCGCCCGACGACGATGCGCGCACCGCCGCCCGCATCCAGGCGGAGCGCGTAGTGAAGTTCACCAAGGCCGTCAAACACGGCCTTTCCTTGGCCAGTTGACGGGTAGGGACGAGAGATGACTCTGCACAAAGGCGCATCGGCATCCGACCGCAAGCACATCGGACACCCGGTCAACCCGTTCTACGGGGAGGCCGACCCGGTCGCCGGTATGGAGTCCGCGCCACCGCGGCACACCCTGCCCGACGGCCCGGTCTCCCCGCGCACCGCCTATCAGTTCGTGCACGACGAGCTGATGCTGGACGGCAACTCCCGGCTGAATCTGGCGACGTTCGTCACCACCTGGATGGAGCCGCAGGCCGGGGTGCTGATGGCGGAGTGCCGGGACAAGAACATGATCGACAAGGACGAGTACCCGCGCACCGCCGAACTGGAGAAGCGGTGTGTGGCGATGCTCGCCGACCTGTGGCACGCCCCCGTCCCGTCCGAGGCCGTCGGCTGCTCCACCACCGGGTCGAGCGAGGCCTGCATGCTCGCCGGCATGGCGCTCAAGCGGCGCTGGATGCAGCGCAACAAGGACAGGTATCCGGGCCGGGCCCGGCCCAACCTCGTCATGGGCGCCAACGTGCAGGTCTGCTGGGAGAAGTTCTGCAACTTCTGGGAGGTCGAGGCGCGCATGGTCCCGATGGAGGGCGACCGCTTCCATCTGGACGCGGCCTCCGCCGCCGGGCTCTGCGACGAGAACACCATCGGTGTGGTGGCGATCCTCGGCTCGACCTTCGACGGGTCGTACGAGCCGGTGGCCGAGATCTGCGCGGCGCTCGACACGGTCCACAAGGAGAAGGGCTGGGACATCCCGGTCCATGTGGACGGCGCGTCCGGCGCCATGATCGCGCCGTTCCTCGACCCGGACGTGGTCTGGGACTTCCGGCTGCCGCGGGTCGCCTCCATCAACACCTCGGGGCACAAATACGGCCTGGTCTACCCGGGCGTCGGCTGGGCGCTGTGGCGCGATGCGGAGGCGCTCCCCGAGGAGCTGGTCTTCCGCGTCAACTACCTGGGCGGCGACATGCCGACCTTCGCGCTCAACTTCTCCCGGCCCGGCGCCCAGGTCGCCGCGCAGTACTACACCTTCCTCCGGCTCGGCCGGTCCGGCTTCCGCGCCGTACAGCAGGCGACCCGCGACGTGGCCCGCTCGCTGGCCGAACGGATCGGCGCGCTGGGCGACTTCAGACTGCTGACCCAGGGCGACCAGCTGCCGGTCTTCGCCTTCACCACCACGGACGACGTCACCGCCTTCGACGTCTTCGACGTCTCCCGGCGGATGAAGGAGCGCGGCTGGCTGATTCCCGCCTACACCTTCCCTCCGAAGCGCGAGGACCTCTCCGTCCTGCGGGTGGTCTGCCGCAACGGCTTCTCGATGGACCTCGCCGATCTCTTCATCGCGGACCTGGAGGCGCTGCTGCCCGAACTCCGGCAACAGTCCGAGCCGCTGCAGCGCCCGGCGGAGGTCGCGACGGCGTTCCACCACTAGGGGCCCCCTTCAGCCCCTGCGCGACCCCCTCCGTCGCGAGCCTCCTCCGCCGTCGTCCAGCTCCGCCGGACGCGCCGGGGGCGGGCCCACCCGACAGCCCGGGCACGCCCCGCCCACCGCCGCGCCGGAGCTAGTGCCCCAGCCGCCGGTACCGCCGTACCGCCAGCGGGAAGAACACCGCGAGCAGCACCAGCGGCCACACCACGGCCAGCAGCAGGCCGTGCCCGGCCGCCCAGCTGTCCCCGGTCCAACGGGGGTTGGCGAACAGCTCACGTACCGCACCCGCCGTCGCCGACAGCGGGTTCCACTCCGCGACCGCGCCCAGCCAGCCGGGCATCGACGCGGCGGAGACGAAGGCGTTGGAGAGGAAGCCGACCGGCCAGACCAGGATCTGCACGGCCTGCACCAGCTCCGGCCGGCCCGCCACCAGCCCCACATGGATACCGATCCACAGCATGGCGAACCGCAGCAGGAGCAGCAGGCCCACCGCGGACAGCGCACCGGCCGGCCCGCCGTGCCAGCGCCACCCCATCGCCAGGCCCGCTCCGACCATCACCAGCAGGCTCAGCGCGGACTGCACCATGTCCAGGATGCTGCGGCCGACCAGGACCGCGGACGGCGTCATCGGCATCGACCGGAAGCGGTCGAGCACCCCCCTGCCGAGGTCCTGTGTCACCGCGGTCATCGTCGTTTCGAGGCCGAACGCCATGGTGAGCGCGAACATCCCCGGGACCAGGTACTCCGTGTAGTCGCCACCGCCCGGCACGGCCATCCCGCCGCCCAGGAAGCAGCCGAACATCAGCAGCATCATCACCGGGAAGACCAGGCCGACGACGACCTGCACCGGCTGCCGCGCCCAGTGCGCGAACCCGCGCCGGGTCATCGTCCAGGAATCGGTGACCGCCCACATCGCGCCACTCATACCGCCGCGCCCTCCTCGTCCCCGCGCACCGTCGCGGCCGCCGGCACTCCGGGGCCGCCCCTCTCCTTCGCGCCGTCCCCCGTCAGCTGCAGGAACACCTCGTCCAGCGTCGGGCGCCGCACCGCGAGGTCCACCGCCTCGACGCCCGCCGCGCCCAGCACCCGTACGGTCTCCGTCAGCGCCACCATCCGGTCGGCGACCGGCACGCTCAGCCGCCGTGCGTCCGCGTCCACCCCGACCGCACCGCCGCCCGCCACCCGCGCCAGCGCCTCCGCCAACAGCGCGGCCGCCCGGTCCAGTTGACGGGCCTCGCGCAGGACGACATCGATCCGGTCGCCCCCGGTGGCGGACTTCAGCTCGTCGGGGGTACCGGCCGCGGCCACCCTGCCGCCGTCGACCACCGAGATCCGGTCCGCGAGCTGGTCGGCCTCCTCCAGGTACTGCGTGGTCAGCAGCACCGTCGTCCCACCGTCGACCAGCGAACGCACCGCCTGCCACACCTCGGTACGCCCGCGGGGGTCGAGCCCGGTCGTCGGCTCGTCCAGGAAGAGGATCCGCGGCGCCAGCACCAGACCGGCCGCCAGATCCAGCCGGCGCCGCATCCCGCCGCTGTAGTGGCGTACCGCCTTGCGGCCGGCATCGGCGAGTCCGAACCGCTCCAGCAGTTCGTCCGCACGCTCGCCCGCCCGGCGCGCCCCGAGGTGGAACAGCCGCCCGAACATCTCCAGGTTCTGCCGCCCGCCGAGCTCTTCGTCGACCGCGGCGTGCTGCCCGAGCAGCCCGATCCGCCGCCGCACCTCGTCCGGCTGCCGCAGCACGTCGAAGCCGGCCACCTCGGCCCGGCCGGCGTCGGGCCGCAGCAGGGTGGACAGGATGCGCACGAGGGTGGTCTTGCCGGCGCCGTTGGGGCCAAGGACCCCGTGCACGGTGCCGGGCGGGACGGTCAGATCCAGCCCGTCCAGGGCCGCTGTGGTGCCGTAGTGCTTGTGCAGTCCTTCGACGACGATCGCCTGATCGCGGTCAGCCACGACATCTCCCTCCCATAGTCAAGTTTGACTACTTACTCAGGAAGATAACTCCGCCGTGCGCATTGGTCAAACTTGATTAATGAGTTTCCGCGGCGGTGACGCCGTGGTCCGTACCGCCGTCGCCCGCACCGTCGCCGGCCGCCCCCGGACGGTCCGCACGCGAGCGGTCCGGGCGCGCGTCCTTGCTCGCGTACGGGTTCTCCTGCCCGTCGGCCAGCACCCCGACGAACGGCTCGCCTTCACCGGCGAAGACGTACGCCCCGCCCTCGATCCGCTCGATCAGCCCGTGCGTCCACGCGGCACCGCTGTCCGCCGCGTGCACCCACATGTTCATGATCTCGCCGATGTGGCCGAGCCGGCCGGGCCCTTCCTCGGGCGTGTAGTAGTCGGTGACCGTGCTCCGCCACTCCTCGAGCGCCCGCACCCGCTCCTTGAGCAGCGCCACCGCCTCGGCCCGCGGCAGATCCACGACGAAGCCGATGCCCGCGCTGAGCATGTCGAGCTTCTGGTCGTGCTGGGAGAGCGCCGTGCGCAGCAGCGCGAAGTACTCGGCCTCGCCCGCCGCGGTCAGCTCGTACTCGGTACGCGGCGGACCGCCGGCGGTGCTGGGCGCGATGTCATGGTCGAGCAGCAGCCCTTGCTTCGCCATCTGCTTGAGCGCGTGGTAGATCGAGCCGGGCTTGGCGTTGGACCACTCATGGGCGCCCCAGTACTCCAGGTCGTTGCGCACCTGATAGCCGTGCGCCCGGCCGTGCTGCCGCACGGCGCCCAGTACCAACAGCCGGATCGCCGACATCGTCACCTCTCTGCTCACGCGCCCCTGTCGTCAGCCTAGGCCCTGACGACAGGGGCCAGGGCGCCCCCGGAGGAGCCCGCGCTCACCCCTGCAGCACCCTGCTCTCCTCGTCCACCAGCGCAAAAGCCGTCTTGCCGTCCAGGGACTCACGGAGGATGTCGGCGTGACCGGCGTGCCGGGCCGTCTCCTCGATCAGGTGCAGCACCAGCCAGCGCATCGACTGCCGGGCCTCCGGCGGGAACCACGGCGCCGCGGGCAGCGGGAAGGTGTCGTTCAGGCTCACGGAGCGGATGAACTCCTCCGTACGCCGCGCGACCCCGTCCCAGAACTCCAGCACGTCCGCCACCCGCCCGCCGTCCGCGAGCTGGAAGCTCAGGTGCCAGTTCTCGGCGTTCCGCTCGATGGAGTGCGGCCGCTCCTGCGCGGTCTCGAGCCAGGTCTGCTCGGTCTCCGCGACATGCTTGACCAGCCCGGCCAGCGACAGCTCACTGGCGGTCGGGCGCAGGGCCGCCTGGGCCTCGGTCAGCCCCAGGACCGCCCGCCGCAGCCCGCCCCGCTGGGCCTCCAGGAAGGCCAGCAGCGCGCCGGCCTCGTCGCCGTGGTCCTCGGCCAGAACGTGAGTGGGCATGGGATCCGCCTTTCCTGACATCCTTCGACGGCCGGCAGTTCGCCGTCCGCCTTTCGACATCACTCAAGGTAGGAGCCCTTGCGGTCAGCTTCTGTCCGCAACTCGCCATCGGGCGCCGCGGATCCGCGCGAACCTCAGAACGGGAACTGCGACCGCCCGTGCTGAATGGAGATCCACTTGGTGGTGGTGAAGGCCTCCACCATCGCGTCGCCGTTCAGCCGCCCCACCCCGGAGCTCTTGGCGCCGCCGAACGGCACGATCGGCTCGTCGTGCACCGTGGCGTCGTTGACGTGGAACATCCCCGTCTCGATGCGCTTGGCGAACCGCACACCGCGCTCGATGTCGGCGGTGTGCACGGCACCGCTCAGCCCGTACGGCGTCGCGTTGGTGAGCCGCACCGCCTCGTCGTCCCCGTCGAACGGGACCAGCACCACGACGGGCCCGAAGATCTCCTGCTGCAGCAGCGGGGAGTCCTCCGGCAGCCCGCTCAGCACGCTCGGCGCCACCAGGGTGCCGCGGGTCTCGCCGTGCAGGAGCGCCGAGGCGCCGTCGGCGACCGCACGGTCCACCAGCGAGGCGATCGCCTCGGCCTGCCCCTCGTTGATCAGCGGGCCGATATGGGTCTGCGGATCGGTGGGGTCGCCCACCTTCAGGGCCGCGACCCGGGCGACGAACTTCTCGGTGAACTCCCGCTCCACGGCGCGGTCCACGAGCACGCGGTTGGCGGCCATGCAGACCTGGCCCTGGTGGACGAAGCGGCTGAAGACGGCGGCGTCCACCGCGTAGTCGATATCGGCGTCGGCGAGGACGACCAGTGCGCTGTTGCCCCCCAGCTCCAGCACCGAGTGCTTGAAGTGGGACGCGGCGACCGTCGCGACATGCCGGCCGACCTTCTCGGAGCCGGTGAAGGAGATCGTCTTGGGCACCGGGTGCTCGATGAGCGCATCACCGATCTCGGCGATGTCGGTGACGACGACGTTGAGCACGCCCGCCGGCAGCCCCGCCTCCTCGAAGATCCTGGCGACCAGGCCGCCGCCGCACACCGGGGTGTTCTGGTGCGGCTTGAGGACGACGGCGTTGCCGAGCGCGAGGGCCGGCGCGACGGACTTGAGCGACAGCAGGAAGGGGAAGTTGAAGGGGCTGATGACGCCGACGACACCGACCGGCAGCCGGTAGAGACGGTTCTCCTTGCCGTCGATGGGCGAGGGCAGAATGCGGCCCTCGGCGCGCAGCGCGAGCTGGATCGCCTCGCGCAGGAACTCCCTGGCCAGATGCAGCTCGAAGCCCACCTTGACGAGCGTGCCGCCGACCTCCGCGGCGATCGTCTCGGCCAGCTCCGCCTCACGGTCGTCGATGATCCGCAGCGCGCGCTCGAAGACGAGCCGCCGGGTGTACGGATTGGTGGCGCCCCACTCCCGTTGTGCGCGCTCGGCGGCACGGTAGGCCTGGTCGATCTCCTCGACCGTGGCGACGGGTATGGAGGTCAGCTTCTCCCCGTTATAAGGATTGAAGTCGACGATGTCCCATGAGCCGCTGCCGGACCGCCACTCGCCGTCGATGAACTGATACGCCAACTCGTCGAAGTAGGACATGCCATCCCGATCTGGAGAACAGGGCGCTCAGGGCGCCGCATTGGGGGGTGCTGACTCCTGATGGTGCGCCATCCTACCGATGCGTCACATCAGTTGGAGTAGACCACGCAACAGGTCCCTGGTCTCGGCCGGATTCGGCCCCTCCTCCTGGAGGCGGTCCATCACCCGCGCGTACTGCGCCACCTCTTCGGGCTTGTCCACATAGAGCGCGCTCGTCAGCTGCTCCAGGTAGACGACGTCCGGCAGCCCCGACTCCTGGAAGCCGAGCATCGTGAAGGCTCCGCTCTCGCCCGCGTGCCCTCCCAGACTGAAGGGCATCACCTGGAGCCGTACGTTCGGTCTCTCGGACACGTCGATCAGATGCTTCAACTGCTCGCGCATGACGGACCGTTCGCCGTAGGGGCGACGCAGCGCGGCCTCGTCCAGCACACAGTGGAACTGCGCGGACCGCTCGGTCACCAGCAGCTTCTGGCGCTCCATCCGCAGCGCCACGCGACGCTCGATCTCGGCGGGCCCGGCATCCGGCATGCCCCGCCTGACGACGGCCTGGGCATAGCTCTCGGTCTGCAACAGCCCGTGCACGAACTGGACTTCGTAGACGCGGAGGAGGGATGTGGCGCCTTCCAGGCCCACATACGTCTGGAACCAGCCGGGCAGCACATCGGTGTAGCTGTGCCACCAGCCGGCGACGTTCGCCTCGCGCGCCAGGGACAGCAGTGCCTCACGCTCCTGGGCGTCACCGACGCCGTACAGCGTGAGCAGGTCCTCCACATCCCGTGCCTTGAAGCTCACGCGGCCCAACTCCATGCGGCTGATCTTGGATTCGGACGCACGGATCGAGTAGCCGGCCGCCTCACGGGTTATCCCGCGCGATTCACGCAGCCGACGGAGCTGCGACCCGAGCAGGATCCGCCGCACCACCGACCCGCTCGACTCACTTGCGGACACCTCTCAGACCCTCCTGTGACCCCACCCCGTCCAACAGTGGGCCGCAGTCTGCCACGTTCGGGCTTCGTTGAGTGCTCATCCGGTTACTGATGTGTGAGGCTCCCGCAAGCCCTCCACATGAAGTGGCAGGAAGAATTCGGAAGGAATCGGTCCGGGGTGGCGCAATCACGGCACGTGCACGTGCATCTGCCCTTGCATCTGTCCCGCGCATTGGGAACCATAGGCGTCGCACGCATGCACGCTCGTGAAAGATCCGCCAGATCCGGCTGACCGGCCAGGGTCATGACGTCCGCGAACGCCAGGAGTGCCTCGCATGGGGACCAAGGTTTTGACCATGCTCGAGCCGTTATGGCAGGGCTTCCCTCCCGTCGACCCCTTGGCCGCCTCCGGCTCCGCATCCCGCACGCTCCCGGCACGCTACGAATCGGTGCGCTGCGCACGTGCGTTCACACGCGAGACCCTGCAGGGCTGGGATCTTGACGATCTCTTCGACTCGGTCGCCCTCGTGGTCTCCGAGCTCGTCACCAACGCCCTGCGGCACGCGATCCTGGCCGCTCCGGAGCACCACGACGCCACCCCGCCCGCCCGGCTGCATCTGATGCGCTGGTCCTCCCGGCTGATCTGCGCCGTACGGGACCCGAGCGACGACTCACCGGTCGCCGGCGAGGCGGATTCGGCCGCGGAGTCGGGGCGGGGGCTGTACCTCGTGGACTCCTTCAGCGACAGCTGGGGCTGGCATCCGCTGGCCGGTGCCGCCCACGGCAAGATCGTGTGGGCGCTCTTCCGGCTGCCGTAGCCGCTCCCTCACACCGGGCGCACCGTCATGTACGGGCGCCCGGTTGCCGTGTGCGCGGACCGCGCCGGCCCTGCGGCCCGTGTACCGCTACGGCCGCCCGGACACCCTCGGGCGCTCAGTCCCGTACGAGATGGTCGAACTCCCCGTCCTTGATGCCGAGCAGCATCGCCCGGACCTCGGCCGGGGTGTAGACGAGCGCGGGACCGTCCGGGAAGCGGGAGTTGCGTACCGCGATGTCACCCCCGGGCAGCTTGGCGAACTCCACGCAGGAGCCCTGGGAGTTGCTGTGCCTGCTCTTCTGCCATGCCACATCGCGGAGATCCGTGGCGGCCATGCCGTTGTATGCGTGGAGCACAGGGGTCTCCCGGTGATAAATGGTGTCAACTGCCCGGGAGCATAGCTGCGTTCTCATGCGGATGCATGCGCAGATGCACGTGCACGACAGCCGGTGCAGAGCCGGTCACAGCTCGTCGAGCGCCCCGGCCAGATCCTCCCCCGACACCGGCCGCCGGCCATCGCCCCTGATGAGGCGCGCCCCGTAGCTGGTACGGACCACCCGGCCCGAAGCCCTCACCACCGAGGGAGAGACGTGCGCCACGTGCTGCGGGTTCCAGGGGCACGGGCGGACACCCGGCCGGACGGGCGCGCGCACCGGACCGCGTTCGGCCCGTCACAGCCGGGAGGCACCCGCGCCTCACGCGCAGGGGGCCTCCCGCCGCCACCGGAGGGCACGCGTCACCGGACGGCACCCGTCACCAGGAGGCGGCCGTCACCGTGACGCATACGGGAGCAGCGCCATCTCCCGTGCGTTCTTGATCGCCCGGGACAGCTGCCGCTGCTGATGCGCACGGACTCGGGTGACCCGGCGACGGGGGCACCTCCCGGCCGAAGGCTGGGGGTTACGACTGTTCTTGCGGGTCACGTACGTGACAGGGGCCCCCTTGCTCCGGTCCACCGCCGGCACCGTTCCCCAAGATCAAGACCGTGGACACGATCGGCATCGAGGCGGCCGTCGCCCGGATCCGCGCACGAGGGGAGAAGGTCTGATGGCCAAGCAGAGCAAGATCACCAAGAACGGGAGGCGCCGCGCGACCGCCGCCCGCGGCGAGCTCTCCTGCGGGCCGCGGGACGCCAGTACCACCCGGGTGCGCAACCGCGACAGCGTCGACGGGCACCCGCGCGGCTACCTCCGCGCCTTCGGACTGTCCCGGGGACGGCTGCGCGAGCAGGCGCACGCGGGCCACCAGCCGGGGGTCCGCAAGGCGAGCTGGTAGCCGTGCCGCCGGCCGTCCGGCCCCGGGGGGCGACCCCTGGACCGGACGGCCGGAACGTTCGGGTAATACTGGACAGAACGTCCGCTGACCCTCCCGACGAAAGCGAGCGCGCCCATGCTCCGCAACGCCTTCGAGCCCTGGCATCTGATCCTGATCATCGCGGTACTCGTGCTGCTCTTCGGTTCGAAGAAGCTGCCCGACATGGCGCGCGGCCTGGGCCGCTCGATGCGCATCCTCAAGTCCGAGGCCAAGGCCCTCAAGGGCGACGAGCCGGCCGAGGCGCCCCGCCCGGAGTCCGCCCCCCGTCCGGAGACCGCCGCCCGCCACTGAGGCCGGCCCGCCGGCCCCTCAGTGGTCGCCGCCCTCGTCGATCAGCCGCCGCACCTCGCGGTCGATCAGCCCCAGCCGGGCCTCGGCGACCAGCGGCACCGCACGGCGCTGCCGCCGCGCCTCGGCGAGATCGATCTCGACGGTGATCACCGAGGGCTCCCATTTCGGTGCCTGCGCCACCACCGCGCCGCGCGGGTCCACCACCCGCGAGCCGCCCCAGAACGCCGCGCCGTGCTCATTGCCCACGCGATTGACGAAGACCACCCAGCACTGCAGCATCCTTCGCCGTATAGGACAGCAGGGTGTCCCAGTAGAGCCGGTGTCCATCGCCTCCGGATCCAGGCTCGCCGCGCTGTTCGTCGGGATGAACAGCACCTCGGCGCCGTCCTGCACCGCCAGCCACGGCAGCGTCGGCTGCCAGGCGTCATTGCAGATCAGCGTCGCGCCCCGGCCGCCGCTCCTGGCCCGCTTCA